>JASBUD010000020.1 GCA_030148105.1 Microbacterium sp.
GGTGCTCGCGGCGAACCTCGCATTCGCGAACGATCGGGATCTGCTGCTGTCGACCCTGATCCACGAATACGGCCACATCCTGAGCCTCGGGGTGGCGGATGCCGATCCCGACGTCGCGTCGTGCGACACGCTCGAGCTCGCCGAGGGGTGCCTCGCCCCGGATTCCCTGCTCCTCGCGTTCGACGAACGTTTCTGGCTGCCGTATGGGTCGGATGCCCCGACACCGGACGATGACGACCCTGATGCGGCCGCGGCGTTCTATGCCGCACACGAGGAGGACTTCGTGTCGGACTACGCAGCTACCAATGTCGTCGAGGACTTCGCGGAGAGCTTCATGACGTTCGTGCTCGAGGATCGACCGGAGGACTCGTCGGCGGTGGCCGAGAAGATCCTGTTCTTCTGGGACGTGCCCGAGTACGTGCAGATCCGGGGCCGGATCCGCGCCGAGTTCTCCCTCCCCTGACCTGCTCCCCGCGAAAGGGCAGAGATGTAGGGCAACACGCCGCGCGGGAGGTGCGTTCGTGCCCTCTCGCGAGCGGCAGGAGGGTCAGGAGGTCAGGACCTGAGCGGTCCCGAGCGGGGCATCGGGACCCATCTCGGCGGCCAGGCGGTTCGCTTCCTCGATGAGCGTGGCGACGATGTCCGCCTCGGGCACGGTCTTGATGACCTGTCCCTTCACGAAGATCTGCCCCTTGCCGTTGCCGGACGCGACCCCGAGGTCGGCCTCACGCGCCTCGCCGGGCCCGTTCACGACGCAGCCCATGACGGCGACGCGCAGCGGAACGGTCATGTCCTTGAGGCCCTCGGTCACGTCGTCGGCGAGCGTGTAGACATCCACCTGCGCGCGGCCGCACGACGGGCACGACACGATCTCGAGCTTGCGCTCGCGGAGGTTCAGCGACTGGAGGATCTGATGCCCGACCTTGACCTCTTCGGCGGGCGGGGCGGAGAGGGAGACGCGGATCGTGTCGCCGATGCCCTCGCCGAGCAGGATGCCGAACGCCGTGGCGCTCTTGATCGTGCCCTGGAACGCGGGACCGGCCTCGGTCACTCCGAGGTGCAGCGGCCAGTCACCCATCTGCGCGAGGAGCCGGTAGGCCTGCACCATGATCACCGGGTCGTTGTGCTTGACCGAGATCTTGAAGTCGTGGAAGTCGTGCTCCTCGAACAGCGACGCCTCCCAGCGAGCGCTCTCGGCGAGCGCCTCCGGCGTGGCTTTGCCGTACTTCTGCAGCAGACGCGGATCGAGCGAGCCGGCGTTCACCCCGATGCGCAGCGAGACACCGGCATCCTTGGCGGCCTTCGCGATCTCGCCGACCTGATCGTCGAACTTGCGGATGTTCCCGGGGTTCACACGGACCGCCGCGCACCCGGCGTCGATCGCCTGGAAGACGTACTTCGGCTGGAAGTGGATGTCCGCGATCACGGGGATCTGGCTCTTCTTCGCGATGATGTGCAGCACGTCCGCATCGTCCTGCGACGGGACGGCGACGCGCACGATCTCGCAGCCGGATGCCGTCAGCTCGGCGATCTGCTGAAGCGTGGCGTTGATGTTGGTGGTCGGCGTCGTGCACATGGACTGGACGCTGATCGGGGCGTTGCCGCCGACGAGCACCTTGCCCACCTTGATCTGCCGGGACTTGCGGCGGGGGGCGAGGGTTTCGGGGACCTTGGGCATCCCGAGATTGACTGCTGGCACCCCTCCAGCCTACGACGCGAGCGGCTCGGAACGGGCGATCGCGGCATCCGTCGGTCTGATATCGTGACCGCATGCGCACGAACCGCACCTGGTGGCCCGCCTTCTAGGCGGTGTGTTCGCATTCTCTGACCACAGACCGCCCACCGGGCGGTCTTTTTCGTTTCGTGGCGACCGCCCGCCCACACCGGAGGCCCCGATGACCGACGCCGGTCCTGCCGATCTGATCGACCTCGCCGCCCGCGGCGTGCCCTTCGCGCTCATCGCTCGCGACGCCGGCTCGATCGAAGTCCTCACCGGCGACGTCGTCGATGTCGAGCTTCTGGGCGACATCCCGTTGCACGACGCCGCGGGAGCGCCGCTCGAGGTGCTCGCCCTCGTGCCGTTCCGCCAGGTCCGCGAGCGCGGCTTCGAGTGCCACGACGACGGGGCGCCGCTGCGCTGCCTGATCGTCCGCGAACGCCGCGTCGTCGACCGCGAGGCCGCGATCGCGGAACTGCCGTCGGCCCCGGTGCCGCTCGCCGACCCGGGCTTCGACATCGCCGATGAGGAGTACGCCGACATCGTCCGCCGTGTGATCGCCGACGAGATCGGGCTCGGCGAGGGCGCGAACTTCGTGATCCGGCGGGACTTCACCGCGGGCGTGACCACGGATGCCGCCACCGCCGCCCTGACGTGGTTCCGCGCCCTGCTCGAGGGCGAGCGGGGTGCGTACTGGACCTTCGCGATCGTGACCGGCGACCACGTGGCCGTCGGCGCGAGCCCCGAAGCGCACGTGAGCGCCCGCGACGGCGTGGTCACGATGAACCCGATCTCGGGCACGTTCCGCCACCCCGCGGGCGGCGCGACGATCGAGACGCTCACCGAGTTCCTGGAGTCGACGAAGGAGACCGAGGAGCTCTTCATGGTCGTCGACGAGGAACTCAAGATGATGAGCGCCGTGTGCTCGGACGGCGGGAGGATCACCGGTCCGCACCTGAAGGAGATGTCGCGGCTCACCCACACGGAGTACGTTCTGCGGGGACGCAGCCGCCTGGATCCCCGCGAGATCCTCCGCGAGACGATGTTCGCGCCGACAGTGACCGGCTCCCCCATGCAGAACGCCTGCACCGTCATCACGCGGCACGAGCGGTCGCCGCGAGGCTACTACTCGGGAGTGGCCGCGCTGTTCACCCCGCGCACCGACGCGATCCTCGCGGGCGAGTCCACGCACGATCTGGACGCGCCGATCCTCATCCGCACCGCCTATCTGCAGGACGGACGTCTGCGAGTGCCGGTCGGCGCGACGCTCGTGCGCCACTCCGACCCCTACGGCGAAGTGAGCGAGACGCACGGCAAGGCCGCCGGCGTGCTGGGCGCGATCGGCGCGGTGCCGCGCGACCGGCCGCTGGAGGTGCGTGCCGACGTGATCGACGAGGATGCGCCGACGGCCGACCCGTTGCCGCTCGCGGACGACCCGGGCATCGCGGCGCTCCTGGCCTCCCGCAACGAGCGACTCGCGTCGTTCTGGCTCAACCCGCAGCACGCGCTCGCCGGCGGCGGTCCGTTCCACGGACGCTCCGCTGTCGTGGTCGATGCCGAGGATCGCTTCACCACGATGCTCGCCCACCAGCTGCGCCATCTGGGGCTGAATGCCCGCATCGTACCGTGGAGCGCGGTCACCGATGACGAGATCGATGCCGCCGAACTGGTGGTCGCCGGTCCCGGCCCCGGCGACCCGCGGGATCCCGGCACCCCCCGGATGCGCCGCATGCGAGAGGTCGTCGCCCACCGCCGCGCGACGGGTCGGCCGCTCCTGGCCGTCTGCCTCAGCCACCAGATCCTCGCCGACGGGTTCGGCATCGCGCTCGCTCCTCTGGATGCTCCGCATCAGGGCCTCCAGAAGACCGTGGACGTGTTCGGGCAGTCGGCCTCGATCGGCTTCTACAACACGTTCACCGCGCGGGTCGAACCCGGTACGACGACGGTGGGCGATGCGGAGGTGTCCGCGGACGCGGACGGCGACGTGTACGCCCTGCGCGGGCCCGGGTTCGCCTCGATCCAGGGCCACCTCGAGTCCATCCTGTCGCGCGACGGCATGAGCACTTTGGAGCGTCTGGTCGCGAGCGCGCTCGTGCCCGTTCAGGCCTGACCGCCGCCGACCCGCGCCGCCAGCAATCGTCGCTCGGCCTCGTTCGCGGTCAGTTCGAGGGCGACGAGGTCCTCGGCCAGCGCCTCGTCTTGCCGGCCGACCTCGCGCAGCATGCGTGCGCGCACGGCGTGCCACAAGTGCGAACGCTCCAGTGCTGTGCGCAGGGCATCGACCTCGGCGAGCGCCGCAGCCGGTCCCGCCACCTCGGCGAGCGCGACCGCCCGATTGAGGCGGACGACGGGCGTCGCGTCATACGCGAGGAGCATGTCGTACAGCGTGAGCACCTGCAGCCAGTCGGTCTCCGCCGCCGTCCGCGCGTCGCAGTGGCAGGCGGCGATCGCCGCGTGCAGCTGCCATCGGCCGGGGCGGCGGAGCGTCGCCGCGCGCGCGAGGGCCCGCTGTCCCTCAGCGATGAGCCGGGAGTCCCATCGTGAGCGGTCCTGAGCCGCCAGGAGAACGAGTTCCCCGTCGACGGCGCGCCCGCCTTCGCGGGCCCGGTGCAGGAGAAGGAGGGCGAGCAGCCCCTGCGCCTCCGCCTCGCGGGGAAGCGCCGCCGCCACCACGCGGGCGAGCCAGACGGCGTCCTCCGCGAGATCGCGGTCCGCGCCCGCATCCCCACCGGCCACGAGGTGCGCTTCGGAGTACATCACCGAGATGACGGTGAGCACGATGTCCACGCGGGCGAGCAGACTCTCCGCCTCCGGGATGCGGATCGGGATCCCGGCCGCTGCGATCTTGCGCTTGGCGCGGACGATGCGTTGCGCCACCGCCTCCTGCGTACTGAACGTCGCGCGCGCGATCTGAGCCGTCGTCAGACCGCAGATCGCCCGCAGGGTGAGGGCGAGCTGCGCGTCCGGCGAGAGCGCCGGGTGACAGCATCCGAACAGCAGCGGCAGACGCTCGTCGACGTCGGGTCCGCCTGCCGTGACGGTCGGCTCCGCCACGAGCTGCGCGAGCTTCTCGCGATAGCGCTTCTCGCGACGGAGGCGGTCCAGGGCGTTGTGCCGTGCCGCCTGGAGAAGCCAGCCACCGGGGTTCGCCGGGATCCCCCGGCGCCGCCACTGTGCGAGCGCTTCGAGCACAGCTTCGGCCACGGCGTCCTCCGCGACGTCGAAGCTGCCGGTCCACGCCGTGAGCGACCCGACGATCCGGCCGGCCTCCTCACGCACGATCCGTGAGAGGAGGACATCCGATGCCGCAGCCCGGGCGCCGTCGAAGGCGCCCGGTGCCGCGGCATCCGCGTCGGTCATTCCTCGAACTGGCTGTAGTCCACGACCATCGGCCGGACTTCGACCGACGTTCCGGGTATCTCGAGCATCGGCCAGCTGCGGGCCAGGGCGATCGCCGCGTCCAGATCGGCCACGTCGATGACGGTGAACCCGCCGACCGCCTCGCGGGCCTCGGTGAACGGCCCGTCGACCACGACGGGGCCCTCCGGCGCGTGCCGGACGGTCGTCGCGGTCTCCACGGGCTGCAGCTCGGCGCCGGAGTCGGAGATGACGGCCGCGTGCTCGCCGAACCACTCGTAGACGCGGGCGTAGACCTCCTGCTGGCGCTCCGGCGGAACGGCCGCATCCAGTTCCGGAGTGCTGGTGAACATGATGACGTACTTCACGGTGGTGGTCCTTTCGTCAGGGAGACCGTTTCATCCCTTCAGCGAACGGACAAGACCGTTTTCGACACCACAGCGGAAAATCAGATGATCGAGAGCGGATTGAAGATGTCGGCGAGGATCAGCACGGCTCCCATCACGATGAGTCCGATCACGACGACGAACGTCACCGGTACCAGTTTGGTCGCATCCACCGGCTTCGGCGGCGGCCGGTGGAAGAGCTTGGCGAGGAACCGCTTGAGCCCGTCCCACAGGGCGACCACGATGTGGCCGCCGTCCAGCGGAAGCAGCGGGATGAGGTTGAACACGAACAGCGCGATGTTCAGCGACGCCAGGAGCCCGAGGAATCCGGCGACGCGATTGAGCACCGGCGCCTCCGCGGCGGCGACCTCGCCCGACAGGATGCCGGCACCCACGATGCTGAGCGGGCTGTCGGCGCTGCGCTCCTCACCCGTGATCAGCGTCGTCGCCGTCTGGTACACCTTCACGGGCAGCTGCCACATGATGCCGGCGACCGCGCCGACGTTCTCGCCCGCCGCAGCGGCCCCCGCCCAGATCGGCTGGCGCTCGTACTCGACGGTCGGGCGCACCCCCAGGAATCCGATCCGTTCGGCCGACCCGTCCGCCCCGGTGGCATCGATCGCGGCCGGGACGACGGTGACCGTGCGCTCCGCACCGTCGCGCTGGATCACGAGGGTGAGCTGCTCGCCCGGCGAGGCCTGGATGATCTTCGACACCTCGTCGAACCCGGTGACCGCAGTGCCGTTCACCGACACGATCGTGTCGCCCGGCTCGATGCCCGCCGCGGCGGCGGGCGGCGCCGGATCTGAAGACGTGCACTCGGTCACCCCGGCCTGCGGCACGCACTCGCTCAGGGCGCTGACGGTCGTCGTGGCCGTCTGCACCCCGATCCCGGTCAACAGGATCGAGAACAGCACGATCGCGAAGAGCAGGTTCATCACCGGACCGCCGAGCATGATGATGACCCGCTTGTACACCGGGAGCTTGTAGAACACCCGGTCGTCGTCGCCCTGCAGCGTCTCGTCGTTCGCGGCCCGCGCGTCCTGCACCATCGTGGCGAAGAATCCGCCTCCGGCGCGCCCTGTCGCCGCGCGCTCGGCGGGAGACGGCGGGTACATCCCCGCCATCGAGATGTAGCCGCCGAGCGGAATCGCCTTGAAGCCGTACTGCGTCTCGCCGTAGCGGCGGGACCAGAGGGTGGGGCCGAAGCCGATCATGTACTGCCCGACGCGCACGCCGAATCTCTTGGCCGGGACGAGGTGCCCGATCTCGTGCAGGGCGATCGAGACCGCCAGGCCCACGATCATGAGCACGACGCCGATGACGAACGCGATGGCTTCCACACGCCCACGGTACTCGCGGCGGCTTTGAGTCAGCCGAGCAGGCGGATGAGAGGATGGTCAGGCCATGGCGAACGACCTTCCCTCCCACCTGCCCCCCGTGCTGCGCCCGGACCACCCGCCGACCCACCCTCTGCGGGAGCTGGCCGATCGGTACGCCCGGGACGTCCGCGGCGAGATCGGCGACGCCACCCTCACCGGGTTGACCCTCGCGACCGCGGACCTGCGTCCGGGTGATGTGTTCGTCGCTGTCCGCGGGGTGAACCGGCACGGCGCCGACTTCGCGGCATCCGCTGCGGAGAAGGGCGCGGTCGCCGTCGTCACGGACGCGGAGGGCGCGGACGCCGCCGCCGGGACCGGGCTCCCGGTCATCGTCGTCGATGACCCACGCGGCATCCTCGGCGACCTGTCCGCATGGGTCTACGGCACCGGCCGCGACGACGATCTGCCGCTGCTGTTCGGAACGACCGGCACGAACGGCAAGACGAGCGTGTCCCACCTGCTCAAAGGGATCCTCGGCCAGCTCGGAGTCGTCACGGGACTGTCCTCGACCGCCGAGCGGCACATCGCCGGTCAGATCGTCGTCTCGCGGCTGACCACGCCCGAGGCGTACGAGATGCACGCGCTCCTGGCGCTCATGCGCGAACGCGGCGTCGAGGCGGTCGTGGTCGAGGTCAGCGCGCAGGCGCTCAGCCGTCGACGTGTGGACGGCATCGTCTTCGACGTCGCCGCGTTCACGAACCTCACGCACGACCACCTCGACGACTACGCCGACATGCGCGAGTACCTCGAGGCCAAGCTCCCCCTCTTCCGTCCCGATCGCGCGCGCCGCGCCGTGATCTCGCTCGATTCGGATGCCGCCGCCGAGGTGCAGGAGCGCTGCGAGATCCCGTTCGTCACCGTCGGCACCCCGGCGATCGCCACGGACCCGGATGCGGCCGCGCGGGCGGACTGGGTCGTGGAGATCGTGCACGAGCGTCAGACCGGGACGGAATTCCGCCTGACGGCCGCCGACGGTCGCACACTCACCACGATCGTGCCCGTGATCGGCCGGCACATGGCCGCGAACGCGGGTCTCGCGATCGTGATGCTGCTCGAGGCCGGCTACGCGTGGGAGCGGATCGTGGCGACACTGACGGGCGACGGCGGGATCCGGGCCTACCTTCCCGGCCGCACGGAGCGAGTGTCCGGGGACCGAGGGCCCGCGGTGTACGTCGACTTCGGCCACTCACCGGACGCGTTCGAGAAGACGCTCGCCGCCGTCCGCCGGGTCACGCCCGGCAAAGTGGTCATGCTCTTCGGAGCGGACGGCGACCGCGACGCCACGAAGCGCCACGACATGGGCCGCACCGCGGTCCTCGGCAGCGACATCCTGGTCGTCACGGACCACCACCCGCGCTTCGAGGACATCGACTCGATCCGCGCGACGCTGATCGAGGGCGCGAGGCGTGCGCGACCGGATGCCGAGATCCACGAGTTCTCACCCCCCGAGGTCGCGATCGTCGAGGCGGTCGCCCTCGTCGGCGACGGCGACGCGATCCTGTGGGCGGGGCCTGGTCATCAGGACTATCGCGACATCCGCGGCGTCCGCACGCCCTACTCGGCGCGCGAACTCGCCCGCCGCGCGCTGCGCGACGCCGGGTGGCCCGTCCCCGAGCCGCACTGGCCGGTGCCGTACCCCGACTGAGCGGACTCAGCCTGCCGCGATCGCCCGATCCGCGGCATCCCGCGCCCACCGCTCCGCCTCGGCGAGCGAGTCGCGCGTCAGCGTCGAACCGACCGTCGCCTCGGGGTCGTGCGTCTCCACGACGCGCTCGATGAGATCGACGATGCCGGTGAACGGCAGGCGCCCGTCGTGGAATGCGTCGACCGCCTGTTCGTTCGCGGCGTTGAAGACGGCGGGATAGCTGCCGCCCGCCCGTCCGACCTTCTTTGCGAGCCGGACCGCGGGGAACGCCTCGTCGTCGAGCGGTTCGAAGGTCCACGACGTCGCGACCGACCAGTCGATCGGCCGGCCCACGCCGGCCACGCGATGCGGCCAATCGAGGCCGAGCGAGATCGGCAGCCGCATGTCCGGCGGTGAGGCCTGGGCGATCGTCGAACCGTCGAGGAACTCGACCATCGAGTGCACGACCGACTGCGGATGCACGACGACGTCGATGTGCGCGTAGTCGACGTCGAACAGCAG
>JASBUD010000030.1 GCA_030148105.1 Microbacterium sp.
TCTGCTCGTGGTCCTCGTGCAGGATCAGCAGCCGCTCCAGGGCACGACTCATCACAGGATCGACATCGTAGATCTCGCTCAGCACGCCGAAGTTGAGCTTCAGGAAGTTGTCGACGAAGCTCAGCGAGTTGTCCGGGTACAGGAATGCCTGCCCGATGCTCTTCTTGTGCGCGTACGCCGCGATCACCGGGAGCTTGGCCAGCATCCGGATCGTGTTGAGCTCGATGTGCTCGGGGTTGTGCGGGTCGGACTGGTCTTCGTAGTACGTCGAGAGTGCGGAGACGGCCGAGGACAGCACCGACATCGGGTGGGCCGTGTGCGGCAGCGCGGTGAAGAAGCGCTTCAGGTCCTCGTGCAGGAGTGTGTGGTGGCGGATGCGGTCGTCGAACGCGGCCAGTTCGTCCGCCGTGGGCAGCTCGCCGTAGATGAGGAGCCAGGCCACCTCGAGATAGCTGCTGTTCTTCGCCAGCTGCTCGATGGGGTATCCGCGGTAGCGCAGGATCCCCTGGTCACCGTCGATGAACGTGATCGCCGACTTCGTCGCCGACGTGTTGACGAATCCGTAGTCCAGCGTCGTGTGGCCGGTCTGCCGGGTGAACGTCGAGATGTCGACGCTCGGCACTCCGTCCGTGCCGCGCAGCAGCGGGAACTCGGCGGTGCGGTCACCGATCGTGAGGGTGGCCTTGTCCTGCTGGGTGCCCGATTCACTCACGGCGCCTCCTCGCGATTCCTGGTCGTTCCGGGGGTCTCGACGCCCTGCGGATCGCATGGAGAGGCGTTTCCGAGAGCCGGCGTGATGGCGTGGGATGCCGCGTCACCGCGCCTCTACAGCCTACTGGCGTGTTCGGCATACTGCGGACACGACCAAAGGCATCCGGCATCCGGTAGAGGAATCCTCCCATGCACGCCGTTGATACCCGCGGTGTTCATCCCGCCGATCGGAGCCGCTCTGCGGCAGCGGCGATGCGCTCGTCCGTCGCTGTGAGGGAGAGCCGGACATGCTCGGGGAAATGCGGGCCGTAGAAGTGACCGGGACCGGAGAGGATGCCGAGGTCGGCCAGACGGCCGACGCTCTCCCACGCGTCGCGTGACTCGGTCGCCCAGAGGTACAGCCCCGCCTCGCTGTGGTCGATGCGGAAGCCGGCCTCCTGCAGTGCGGGCCGGAGCACGTCGCGGCGCCGCCGGTACCGCTCCTTCTGGGAAGCGACGTGCTCGTCATCGGTGAGCGCCGCGATCATCGCGGTCTGCACGGGCGCGGGCAGCATGAGCCCGAGATGCTTGCGGGCGGTGAGCAGACGGGCGACGATCTCGGGGTCGCCCGCGAGGAACGCGGCGCGGTAGCCGGCCAGATTGGACTGCTTGCTGAGCGAGTACACCGACAGGACCCCGCGTACGTCGCCCCCGGTGACCCGGGAATCCAGAACCGACGGGATCGCCTCGTCGGCCCACCGTCCGTCCCAGCCGAGTTCGGCATAGCATTCGTCGCCGGCCAGGACCGCGCCGAGTTCGCGTGCCCGACCCACGGCAGTGCGGAGGAGGGCGGCATCCAGCACCCGCCCGTCGGGGTTGCCGGGCGAGTTCAGCCAGACCAGTCGAGTGCCGTCGGGCCACTCCGACGGGTCGTCGGACGCGAATGGCGTCGCCCCCACCAGGCGTGCGCCGACCTCGTATGTCGGGTAGGCGGCACGCGGGTGCACCACCGTGTCGCCGGGTCCGATGCCCAGGAGCAGAGGAAGCAGCGCGACGAGCTCCTTCGAGCCGATCGTCGGCAGGACGTTCGCCGGCGTCAACGCGCTCACCCCGCGGCGGCGGGCGTACCACGCCACGATCGCCTCGCGGAGCGCCGGGGTACCGAGCGTCTGCGGATAGGCGTGCGCATCGGTGGCATCCGACAGCGCCCGCGCGATCACCGCGGGTGTGGGATCCACCGGCGAGCCGATGGAGAGATCGACGATCCCGTCGACATGGGCGCGGGCGCGCTCCGCATACGGCGCGACGGCGTCCCAGGGGTAGTCGGCGAGGTCGGCGACGCCCATGGGCTGCTACGGCGCCTGCGGCGGGAGCGCGTCGATCACGGGGTGGTCCTTGTGGATCACGCCGACCTTCGCGGCGCCACCGGGCGATCCGACGTCCTGGAACCACTCGACGTTGGCCTTGTAGTAGTCCTGCCACTCGTCCGGGAGGTCGTCTTCGTAGTAGATGGCCTCGACGGGGCACACGGGCTCGCACGCGCCGCAGTCCACGCACTCGTCCGGATGGATGTAGAGCATCCGATCGCCTTCATAGATGCAGTCGACGGGGCACTCGTCGATGCAGGCGCGGTCCTTCACATCTACGCACGGGAGAGCGATCACATACGTCACGGGTCTAGTCTAGGTCGCTCCCGGAGCCGGTATCCCCCGCGACCGGCCGCAGTCTGCTCGGCCAGGCGACGGCGATCACGACGAGGATCGGCACCGCGACGGTCCAGACGACGGCGAGATCGGTCTGCGCGACGATGACCGACCCACCCGGGCCCCGGCCGGAGAACGCGATCGTCGCGGCGATCATCCCGAGTCCCGCCGCCAGTGCGCTCCAGCGATCGCCGGTCAGCAGACGGACGGCCGCGAGGAGCGCGGCGCTGCCGATGACGGCGAGGACGAGGCCGAGCGGAAACCAGCCGAGACGGAACGAGTGGGCGATCGTGCCGGCCAGACCGTAGACCGCCCCCACCAGGAAGGCGACGAGCCAGGTCGCGATCCGCGAAAGCGAAGACTGCACGCCGGACAGCCTATGCGACGGCGAAACGTCACGAGGCCCATCCCCACAGGCGCAGCAGCGCCGCCGCGAGAGCCGCCGCCGCGACGACGACGAGGAAGGGCGCACGCA
>JASBUD010000032.1 GCA_030148105.1 Microbacterium sp.
CGGATCGACACGCCCGGAGAAGCGGACTACTACCGCAACGGCGGCATCCTCCAGTACGTCCTGCGTTCGCTCGTCTGATCTGAGCGTTCCACGGGGGCGGGGTGGCTTCACCCCGCCCCCTTCGCGCACCCACCGCCGTTAGACTGGCATGGCCCGTCCGTGGCCCCGAAAGGAACCAGGATGTCGTTGCTGTCATCGATCTCGACTCCGCGGGACCTCGACGCGCTCAGTCTTGAGCAGCTCGAGCAGCTCGCAGCTGAGATCCGCGCGTTCCTCATCGAGAACGTCTCCCGCACCGGCGGGCACCTCGGTCCCAACCTCGGCATCGTCGAGCTCACGATCGCCATGCATCGCGTGTTCGACTCGCCGAACGACCCGATGATCTTCGACACGGGGCACCAGTCGTACGTCCACAAGATGCTCACCGGGCGCCAGGACTTCACCGGACTGCGCTCGCGCGGGGGATTGGCCGGCTACCCCCAGCGCTCCGAGAGCCCGCACGACGTCGTGGAGTCCTCGCACGCGTCCAGCTCCCTCAGCTGGGCGGACGGCGTGTCACGGGCCCTGACCCGGACGGGACGCAAGGACCGTCACGTCGTCGCCGTCGTCGGAGACGGTTCCCTCACGGGCGGGATGACGTGGGAGGCACTGAACAACATCTCCGACGACAACGATCGCAATCTCGTGATCATCGTCAACGACAACGGCCGCTCGTACGCCCCGACGATCGGCGGTATGGCGCGATACCTGAACCGCGTCCGCACGGCGGACACGTACCAGACCCTGCACCGCGGTTCGGACTCGTTCTTCGGCAAGCTCGGACCCGCCGCGCGCGCGTTCTACCGCGGCGTCCGCGGCGGCACGCACGGCTTCCTGTCGCGCTTCGTGAACAACGCGGCGCTGTATTCGAACCTCGACATCAAGTACCTGGGTCCCGTCGACGGCCACGACCTTCCGGCGCTCATCGAGACCCTCGAGCTGGCGAAGGACTTCGGCGCCCCCGTCATCGTCCACGCGATCACCGAGAAGGGCCGCGGCTACGAGCCTGCACGCAACGACGAAGCCGACCAGTTCCACGCGGTCGGCAAGATCGACCCTCTCTCCGGCGCCCCCGTCGGAGGATCCTCCGCCACGGCGTGGACGGACGTCTTCGCCGACGAACTCGTCGCCGTCGGGGAGGAGCGCGAGGACATCATCGGCATCACCGCGGCGATGCTGCGCCCGACGGGTCTGCTGCCGTTCGCCCAGCGATTCCCCGACCGCGTGTACGACGTCGGCATCGCCGAGCAGCATGCCGTCACATCCGCGGCCGGCCTCGCCTTTGGCGGTCTGCACCCCGTCGTGGCGATCTACGCCACGTTCATGAACCGCGCCTTCGACCAGGTGATGATGGATGTCGCTCTGCACCGTGCCGGCGTCACGTTCGTCCTTGACCGCGCCGGGGTCACCGGGCCGGATGGTCCGAGCCACCACGGCATCTGGGACCTGGCGATGCTGCAGATCGTCCCGCACATCCGCATCGCCGTCCCGCGCGACGCGGAGCGGCTCCAGGAGGAGCTGCGCGAAGCCGTCGCGGTCGAGGACGCGCCGACCGTCATCCGCTTCCCGAAGGGCTCCGTGAGTCCGACGCTGCCCGCGCTCGAGCGCCTGCCGGACGGCGTGGACGTCCTCGCGCGCTCAGACGCGCAGGACGTGCTCCTGATCGGCATCGGTCCGATGGCGCATATCGCGGTCGACGTCGCGGACCGCCTCCGCGCGCAGGGCATCGGTGCGACGGTCGTCGATCCGCGCTGGGTCGTGCCCGTGCAGCCGTCGATCATCGAGCTCGCGGCGGCCCACCGCCTCGTCATCACGATCGAGGACGGCATCCGCGTGGGCGGCATCGGCACGCGGGTGCGTCAGGTGCTGCGCGAGGCCAACGTCGACACGGCGGTGGATGAGCTCGGCATCCCCGACGAGTTCATCGACCATGCCAGTCGGGAGCAGATCCTCGAGGATGCCGGCCTCACGGCGGCCAAGATCGCGCAGGATGTCGTCTCCCAGGTCCTGGGTACGCGCATCCCCGTCGCCCGGCCGACCGAGCAGCGCCCGGAGTGGCTGACGGACGTGGACGCGCAGCAGCGACACGACGAGGTGCGCGACATCTGAGTCTTCCGCCACGCGACAGCGCCCGGTCTCTCGATGAGACCGGGCGCTGTGCGTTCGGCGGGTCAGCCCTCGATGCCGACGATCTTCGGGTCGTGGAACGTTCCGCCGAAGACGCGTTCGGACGCTCCCTCACGGTCCAGGTAGGGGGAGGCTCCACCGTCGATGAACGGCCACCCCGCACCGAGGATGAGGCACAGATCGATGTCCTCGACCTCGGGGACGACGCCCTCGTCCAGCATGATCCGGATCTCCTGCGCCAGTCCGTCCTGAACACGACGGAGGATCTCCTCCTCGGATGCCGGGGTGGAGCCGACGGCGCCCTTGAGCACCTTCTCGGCGGCTTTGGACCATCCGCTGACGCGCCCGGACTTGTCCTTCTCGACGATTTCCTCGAGCTCAGCGAGCTCGTGGAAGTTGGCGTTCGCGTAGAAACGGTCGGGGAAGGCGAGAGACATCGTGTCCTGCACGTGCGCCGCCACCTTCCAGCCGACGAGGTCGATGAGCGCGAACGGCGTCATCGGCAGACCGATCGGCGCGAACGCCTTCTCGACGGTCAGCAGAGGCGTTCCCTCGTAGACGGCACGCGCCGCCTCGCCCATGACCTTCGCCAGGAGGCGGTTCACCACGAATCCGGGAGCATCGGCGGTGAGGACCGCGTTCTTGCCGAGCCCCTTCGCGACGACGAAAGCCGTCGACAGAGCGGCATCCGAGGTCTGCGGTGTCTTCACGATCTCGATGAGCGGCATGACGGCCACCGGGTTGAAGAAGTGGAAGCCGACGAGCCGCTCGGGGTGCTCGAGCTTCTCGCCGATCCGAGCCACGGAGAGCGACGACGTGTTCGTGGCGAGGATCGCGTCCTCGGCGACGATCTTCTCGATCTCGCCGAAGACGGCCTGCTTCACGCCGACCTCTTCGAACACGGCCTCGATCACGAAGTCGCAGTCCGCGTACAGACTCTTGTCGGTCGTGCCCGTCACGAGGGCGCGCAGCTTGTTCGCGGCATCCGCGTCGAGTCGCCCCTTCGCCTCGAGCTTGCCGATCTCGTCGTGGATGTAGGCGACGCCCTTGTCGACGCGCGCCTGGTCGAGGTCGGTGATGAGCACCGGGACCTGGAGCTTGCGGACGAACAGCAGGGCGAACTGACTGGCCATCAGACCCGCACCGATGATGCCGACTTTCGTGACCTTCTTGGCGAGTTGCCGGTCGGGCGCACCGACCGGACGCTTGGCCCGCTTCTGGACGAGGTCGAACGCATACATCGAGGCGGCGAACTGATCGCCGGTCACGAGCTCGGCGAGAGCCTCGTCCTCGCGCGCGAACCCTTCGGCCTTCGTGCCCCCCTTGGCCTTGTCGAGCAGCTCGAGGGCGGCGTAGGGCGACTTCGGCACGGATCCGATCCGCGATTCGAGCATCCCGCGCGCCATCTTGATCGCGATGGGCCACTTCGTCAGGCGCTCGATCTTCCCCGGCTCGTTCTTCCGGTGCACCTTGACGGCGCCGGAAAGGACGCCGTCCGCCCACGCGAGCGAGTCCTCCAAGTAGTTCGCCGCGGGGAAGATCGCGTCCACGATGCCGTAGTCGAAGGCCTGCTGCGGCTTCAGCATCCGGTTCTGCTTCAGCGGGTTGGAGATCACGACCTCGAGGGCGTTCTCGATCCCGATCAGGTTGGGCAGCAGGTACGCGCCGCCCCAGCCGGGGATGATCCCGAGGAAGACCTCGGGCAGCGCGATCGCCGCGGCGGACGCGTCGACGGTGCGGTAGGTGGAGTTCAGGGCGATCTCCAGCCCCCCGCCGAGGGCGAGCCCGTTCACGAAAGCGAAGGTGGGGACGCCGAGCTCGTCGAGCTGGCCGAACACCTTGTGGCCGAGCTGGGCGATGAGCTTCGCGTTCGCCTTCGAGCCGACCCGGGAGATGTCGGACAGGTCGGCTCCGGCGGCGAGGATGTACTGCTTGCCGGTGATGCCGACCGCCTGGATCTCACCGGCCCCGGCGCGGACCTTCAGAGCGTCCAGCGTCTGACCGAGCTGCATCATCGTCGCAGGACCCAAGGTGTTCGGCCGCGTGTGGTCGCGCCCGTTGTCGAGCGTGATGAGCGCGAGCACCTTCCCGGAAGGCAGACGCACGTCGCGTACGGTCGAGCGGGTGATGACCTCGCCCTCCGTGAGCGCCTGGATGGGGGAGAAGTCGACGTCCGCGTACTGCTCGGCGACGGTCTTTGCCATTACTTCTTCTTCTTTCCGTCGAAGTGCGGGTTCTCCCAGATGACCGATCCGCCCTGTCCGAGGCCCACGCACATCGCGGTGAGACCGTAACGGACGTCGGGTCGCTCGGCGAACTGGGCGGCGAGCTGGATCATGAGACGCACGCCGGATGCCGCGAGCGGGTGGCCGAGCGCGATCGCCCCACCCCACTGGTTGACCCGCGGATCGTCGTCGGCGATGCCGAAGTGGTCCAGTAGCGAGATGACCTGGATCGCGAAGGCCTCGTTGAGCTCGAACAGACCGATGTCGTCGATCGACAGGCCGGCCTTCTTGAGCGCCTTCTCGGTCGAGGGGATCGGGCCGACCCCCATCACCTCGGGCTGCACACCTGCGAACGCGAACGAGACGAGCCGCATCTTCGGAGCCAGGCCCAGTTCCTTCACGGCGCCGCCCCCCGCGAGGAGGCTCATCGTCGCACCGTCGGTGAGAGGGGAGGATGTGCCCGCGGTGACGCGCCCGTGCGGACGGAACGGGGTCTTCAGGGCCGCGAGACCCTCCATCGTCGTCTCGGGGCGTCGCCCCTCGTCCTGGGTCGCCAGGCCCCATGCCCCCTCGGCATCCTTGATGGCGACCGGGACGAGATCCGGCTGGAACCTGCCCGCCTCGTACGCCGCCTGTGCCTTGTGCTGGCTCAGCATGCCGTAGCGGTCGGCGCGCTCCTTTGTCAGGTTCGGGAACCGGTCGTGCAGCCGCTCGGCGGTCAGGCCCATGTTCAGGGCGTCCGCGCTCACGAGCTTCTCGGCCACGAACCGGGGGTTCGGGTCGACGTTGCTGCCGTCGAGCGGGTGGCGGCCCATGTGCTCCACGCCGCCGGCGAGGGCGAGGTCGTACATGCCCATGCCGATCGAGCCTGCCATCGTCGTGACGCTCGTCATCGCACCCGCGCACATGCGGTCGATCGCGAACCCCGGCACCGACTGCGGGAGCCCCGCGAGAAGGGCGACAGAGCGCCCGAGGGTCAGCCCCTGATCTCCGGTCTGCGAAGTCGCGGCCAGCGCGACGTCGTCGATGCGGTCGGCGGGGACGCCGGGATTGCGCTCCATGAGACCGATGGTCGCCTTGACCGCCAGGTCATCTGCGCGGGTGTTCCAGTACATGCCCTTTTCGCCGGCGCGCCCGAAAGGGGTGCGCATTCCATCGACGAAATAGACGTCCGAGATCTCGGCCACTCTGCCTCCGTAAGTTGGGATGCGATCAGCCTAGGAGCCGCCCGAATCGGTCCGGAATCGGTTGGAGGAACCTACGAACCGGTCTCGGGGGTCGGCGGAGGGGTTTGCACGGATTGCACAAAGGCATCCGCGATCAGCTGTGCGGTCTGCGCAATCTGCCAGGGTCGGGCGCCCCATTCCGCGAGCGCGTCGCCGATCGCTGCCGCGCTGAGGGGCTCGGGTGGACTCCATGCGAGACGCCGGAGCAGCTCTGGGGTCAGCAGGTTCTCGGTCGGCATCCCGAGCTGCTCGGCGAGCCCCTCGACAGCGGGACGCGCAGCCTTCAGGCGCAGGTCCGCGGGCGGATTGCGATCAGCCCACGCGCGCGCCGGTGGGATCGAATCGCCGCCGGGCGCCCGCTCGAGGGGGAGGTCGGTCGCGGCACGGCCGGCCTCGAAGGCCGCCCACCAGCGGTCGAGCTGGCTCCGACTCGCGCGCCCGGTGAACTCCTTCACCTGGGCGAGTTCCTGCTTCGTCTTCGGATCCGCGATCAGCGCGGCCACGAGCGATCGATCGGGCACCAGACGCCCGGGGGCGATGTCCTGCTCGCGCGCGTACTCCTCGCGCGCCGTCCACAGCGCCCTGGCCACGGCGAGGGCGCGGCGACCACGCACGGTGTGCAGACCGCTGAGGCGCCGCCACGGGTCCTCGCGCGGCGGCTTCGGCTCACGCTCGAGCACGGCCTGGAACTCCTCTGCGGCGAACGCGGTCTTGCGCTGCTCCTCGAGCTCGGCGACGAGGACGTCCCGCACGTCGACCAGGTGCTCGACATCGAGGGCGGCGTATTCCAGCCAGGACTGCGGCAGGGGACGAGTGGACCAATCGGATGCCGAATGGGCTTTGGCCAGAACGATCCCGAGCGTGTCCTCCACGACCGCACCGAGTCCGACCCGCGCGTGCCCGAGCATCCGGGCAGCGAGCTCGGTGTCGAAGATGCGATCGGGACGCAGATCGAGCTCGCGCAGGGACGGGAGGTCCTGGCTCGCGGCGTGCAGCACCCACTCCTCGTGGCCGATCGCTTCCTGCAGCGCGCCGAAGTCACCCACCGCCGGCGGATCGAACAGGAACACGCCGCTTCCGCGGCGGAAGACCTGGATCAGATAGGCGCGCTGGGAATAGCGGAATCCCGAGGCACGCTCGACGTCGACCGCCACGGGGCCGGTGCCGCCGACAAGCGCGGCGGCCGCCTCCCCGAGCCCTGCGGCATCCGTGATCACGGTGTAGTCAGTCACGCGGCCCCCTGTGCGATCCGAGCACCGCGATGTCCTCCGAACCCGGCGGGAGCCCCGCCAACATGCAGACCAGTTCCGCCCATGCTTCGACGTGCAGGGCGATCTCGCCCTCCGGCGACCACGATGCGCGCAGCTCGATCTGCGCCCCGTCACCCTCGGCCGCGAGCGAGCCGAAGCCCGTCGACAGGGTCTTCGTCGCCGTCCCGGACGCGGAATGGAATCCCGCCCGTCGCGAGCCCAGGGCATCCATCAGCCACGACCAGGCGACGTCGGCGAGCATCGGATCGATGCCGATGTCGGGTTCGAGCGGGGCCTGGGCGAAGCAGACGATGCGCCACGGTCCGTTCCACGGAGACGGCTCGCCGGGATCATGCAGGAGGAGGAAACGGCCCGTGCCGTACCGGGAATCCTCGCCCTCCGCGTCGGGTCGCACGTCGCCGGCCAGGGCGATGCACTCGGGCGCCAGGCCGCCGGGAGCGGGGATCTCCCGCACCGACAGATCGGGGCGGAAGACGGTCGCACGCACGCTCGCCGTCGCACTCTCGAACGACGGCGACGCGCTCGGAGGACGAAGCTCAGCCACGCCGAAAGACTAGAGTGGGGCCTCGATGGTCGACTCCAGGCGCGCCGCGATGGCCTCTCCCGCACTCCAGGCCGGTGTCCGGGCCGCCCTCGCGCTGCTCGGCGGAGCGCTCGGACTCACGGTGTCGGCCCTGGCGCTGACGTCCTTGCACCTCGCCCGGCGGGTGGTGACCCCCGCCGCACGCGTGCCGGATACGCGGATCCTCAGCCTGGACACGTCCGCGCAGACGATCACGTTGGCGCGCACGCCGGACACTGAGCTGCCGGGTCGCTACGGACTGTTCACCAGCGGCACGGAGTCGTATGTGAAGCTCGGATCCGTCCTCGCGGAAGACGCCACGAGCGTCAAGCGGAAGCTCCTGACCGAGATCGGTCCCCAGGCGCGGATCTCCGCGGACGCCGCGTTCAGCGGCTGGTACTACGACACCCCGGCGGAACTGCACCTCCCGTACACGTCCGAGCTGATCGGGTCGGCGGTCGGCCCCTGCCCGGCGTGGCTGTTCCCCGCGGGAACGGGAGAGATCTGGGTCATCCAGATCCACGGGCGCGGGACGACCCGCGCCGAGTGCCTGCGCGCGGTGCCCCTCTTCCACGGTCTCGGCATCACGTCGCTCCTGGTGTCGTACCGCAACGACGGCGAGGCACCCCGGAGCCGTGCGGGCACGTACTCCCTCGGCGCGACCGAGTGGCGCGACGTCGACGCCGCCATCGGGTTCGCGCGGCGTCGGGGAGCGAAGCGCATCGTGCTGATGGGCTGGTCGATGGGCGGCGCGATCGCGTTGCAGCTCGAGCTGAACTCCGCACACCGCGATGTGCTCGCGGGCGTGATCCTCGAGTCCCCGGTCGTGGACTGGCGTGTGGTGCTGGGCTATCAGGCCCGCCAGCAGCACATCCCGACCGCCGTCACCGGGCTCGCGATCGGCGCGCTGCGCACGGAGTGGTCCGCGCACATGGCCGGGGCCGGGGCGGCGATCCCGTTCGACCGGCTCGACGTGATCGCGCGCGCACCCGAGCTGCGGCATCCGATCCTCATCCTGCACAGCGACGATGACGGCTTCGTGCCCTCCGACGCGTCGCACGATCTGGTCGTGGCGCGACCCGACCTCGTGCAGATGCAGGTCTTCGACACCGCCCGCCACACGAAGCTGTGGAACTACGACCAGGAGCGCTGGAGCGGGAGCATCCGCTCGTGGCTGGAGGAACGGGCGCTCCTGCCGGAGTGAGTGTGGTCGCTCACGCGCGCTTCGTGCGGACCTGACGCTTGACGCGCATCAGCATCCCGGTCATCCCGGCGATGCGCAGAGGGGAGACGGCACGCGTGAGTCCGATGCTCTGCGGGAAGTCGTCCGGCACAGCAAGCACCTCATCGGCGGTGAGGCCCGAGATGCCCTGCGCGAGGATGCTCGCGAACCCGCGGGTCGTCGGTGCTTCCGCCGGAGCCGTCGCGTGCATCGTCACGACGTCGTCCGAGGAGACCTCGACGATGATGTAGACGGGGGACTGGCACTCCGCGACGCGCTCACGCAGCTCGGGATGACCCTCCAAGCGCGCGGGCACCTCGGGGAGCTCGTTCGCGAATTCCAGGAGCAACTGGAGGCGTTCAGGCTCGGGCAGCTCGAGGAAGTCGTCGCGGATCTCGGCCAGCGGCGCGGGAAGAAGGTCGGAAGTCATCCCTGACATCCTTCCACGGTCGATTCAGGCGGGCACGGACCCCGGCTCGGCTCCCACCGCGATCGGTACGCGCACCGCGCTGCCCCACTCGGTCCAGGAGCCGTCGTAGTTGCGCACATCCTCGAAGCCGAGGAGGTGCTTCAGGACGAACCAGGTGTGACTGGATCGCTCGCCGATGCGGCAGTAGGCCACCACGCTGTCCCCGTCGGCCAGGCCGACCTCGTCACGGTAGATCGCGTCGAGTTCGGCGCGCGGCTTGAAGCCGCCGTCCGGGGCGACCGCCCGCGCCCACGGCACGCTCGCCGCCGTCGGGATGTGGCCTGCGCGCAGCGCGCCCTCTTCCGGGTACGCGGGCGCGGATGTCCGGGAACCGTCGTACTCCTCCGGCGAGCGCACGTCGATCAGCGGCTTGCCGAGGTGGGCGAGCACGTCCTCCTTGTAGGCCCGCAGGGAGCTGTCGTCGCGCTCGATCACCGGATAGTCGGTCTTCTCGCGGACGGTGGGCTCGGTCGTGAGCGGACGGCCGTCGGCGATCCATCCGTCTCGACCCCGGTCGAGCAGGCGCACATCCTCGTGACCGAACAGCGAGAAGACCCAGAGCGCATATGCGGCCCACCAGTTGTTCTTGTCGCCGTAGATCACGATCGTGTCCTCGCGGGAGATGCCCTTCGCGCTCAGCAGCCGCGAGAAACCCGCGCCGTCGACGTAGTCGCGTACGACCGGGTCGTTCAGCTCGGTGTGCCAGTCCACCTTGACGGCACCGGGGATGTGTCCCGTCTCGTAGAGCAGGACGTCCTCGTCCGATTCGACGACCACGAGACCGGGGGTGCCGAGGTTCTCCTCGAGCCACGCTCCGGTGACGAGCCGTCCGGGCTCGGCGTACTCGGCGAACTTGGGGGAGGACGTGTCGAACGCGACGGTCATCGGGGCTCCTCGGATCGGGACGGGTGCGGTCGGGCGTAGGCTGGCATCGCGTCTTCGAGCCTAGATTCCCGGGTGGAGACGTGCACCCACCCGCGTAAGAAGGCGACACAGGATCAGCAGGATGACACCCTCCACGGCCATCACGGGAATCGTCCATCTCACCCAGCGGACACCGCAGATCTCGGGCGCCGACATGGTCGCCTCACTCGTGCCGCCTCCGCAGTTCGCCCAGGCGAGCTTCGAGTCGTACCGGGCGGATGCCGCCTTCCCCTCGCAACAGGAGGCGAAGGCGACGCTCATGACTTTCGCCGGTCTCGGCGCGGCGCAAGAGCGCGGGGGACTGTTCCGTCGCGCGAAGAAGACGCCGGATCCGAAGCCGGGAGTGTATCTGGACGGCGGATTCGGTGTCGGCAAGACGCACCTGCTGGCGGCGATCTACCACGCGATGCCCGTGCGCCGGAAGTACTTCGGCTCGTTCATCGAATACACCGCCCTCGTGGGAGCCCTCGGCTACAAGAACACCGTCGATCTGTTCCGCGGTTCCGACCTCCTCTGCATCGACGAGTTCGAGCTCGACGACCCCGGCGACACGATGGTGATGACGCGGCTCCTCGGCGAACTCGTCGCCTCGGGCACGCGACTGGCGGCGACTTCCAACACGCCGCCGAACGCCCTCGGCGAGGGCCGGTTCGCCGCCCAGGACTTCCTGCGCGAGATCCACGCGATGGCGGCGAGCTTCGAGACGATCCGCATCGACGGGACCGACTACCGCCACCGGGCTCTCGACGGGCACGCCGACGTGCTCACCGAGGCCGAGTACGCCGAGAAGATCGCGGATGCCGCAACCTCCGGTGCCGTCTCCGACGACGCCTTCGCCGACCTGGTCGCCCATCTGGCCACCGTGCACCCGTCCCGCTACATCCGGCTCATCGAGGGTCTGTCCCTGGTCGGGATGCGCGACGTGGCTCCACTGAACGATCAGTCCGCGGCGCTGCGGTTCGTCGCGTTCATCGACCGCGTCTACGACGCGCAGCTGCCGATCCGCGCCACGGGTGCGAGCCTGGATCTCGTCTTCCCCGAGGAGATGCTCGCCGGCGGGTACCGCAAGAAGTACCTTCGGGCCATCTCGCGCCTGATCGCCTCGACGCTGGACTGAGTCCAGACGCAATCGCGGCGATTCATGCGGGTCTCGCGGCCCGAGGAAACCTGATGTTTACCTGACCGCGCCCGACGTAACAGACGCGAAACACACTCTCCGGCCGCAGGAAACCCGGCGCCTCGACACTGGGACCACCCGACGCTTTCTACCCTGCGTCCCTGCAGAGAGGTTCACTTCGAGATGGATCAAGGCAACACGGCATTCATCCTGATATCGGCAGCGCTGGTCCTGTTGATGACTCCAGGACTCGCTTTCTTCTACGGCGGCCTCGTCAAGGCCAAGAGCGTCATCAGCATGATGATGCTCAGCTTCGGCGCAATGGGACTCATCGGCGTCCTGTGGGTCCTGTACGGCTACGCGATCGCGTTCCCGGCAACCGCGGAGGGCACCGTTCAGTTCCCGTGGGCGATCGACCCCGCAGAGTTCGGGCTGGCGAACCTCCTAGAGACGCCCGACGGTGCGGCTTTCCCGCCGCTGGCCTTCGTCGCGTTCCAGGCGACGTTCGCGATCATCACGGTGGCGCTCGTGTCCGGCGCGATCGCCGACCGTGCCAAGTTCGGCGCGTGGATGATCTTCGCGGCGATCTGGGCCACGGTGGTCTACTTCCCCGTGGCCAGCTGGGTGTTCAACTTCGGCCTGGCCGATGACGGCAGCTTCGCCTACGGCGGCTGGATCACGTACGGCATGCAGAACGTGTTCGGGGTCGGTGCGATCGACTTCGCGGGTGGTACCGCCGTGCACATCAATGCCGGTGCCGCTGCCCTCGCGCTGGCACTCGTCCTCGGCAAGCGCGTCGGCTTCCAGAAGGGCGTGCACGTCCCGCACAACCCGCCGTTCGTCCTCCTCGGGGCGGGCCTGCTGTGGTTCGGATGGTTCGGCTTCAACGCCGGATCCGAGCTCGCCGCCGACAACACCGCGGCGATCGCCTTCGTCAACACGATCGCCGCACCCGCTGCGGCACTGCTGGCCTGGCTGATCGTCGAGAAGATCAAGGACGGCAAGCCCACCTCGGTCGGCGCCGCCTCCGGCGCCGTCGCGGGCCTCGTCGCCATCACCCCGGCGTGTGCCTCGCTCACTCCGATCTGGGCGATCGTCCTCGGCCTCGTCGCCGGTGCGGTCTGCGCCCTGGCGATCGAACTCAAGTTCAAGCTCGGCTTCGACGACTCGCTCGACGTGGTCGGCATCCACCTCGTCGGCGGTCTCATCGGAACCCTGTACCTCGGCTTCTTCGCCAACGGCACGGGCCTGATCTACAGCGGCAGCGGAACGCAGCTCCTCGTGCAGGCGATCGCCGCCTTCGCGGTCATGGCGTACTCGTTCGTGCTGGCCTGGATCATCGGCTTCGCGATCCAGAAGACGATCGGCTTCCGCGTGAAGAACGAGGACGAGATCGCCGGAATCGACACGATCGTCCACGGCGAAGAGGGCTACGTCCTCGCCGACACGAAGGCCTGATCGACAGGCTCACCACGCAGAACGCCCCGCGACCCGGTCGCGGGGCGTTCTGCGTGTCGGGCTATCGTCTGAGGATGGCCTCGCGAAACACCCTCCTGAGTGCACTCGTGCGACTGTTCCGCCCCGCCCGGGCGCGGAGGCCCGCCGCGTCGCGACCGACGGGCGGCGGCGCGACGGGCACCGTCGAGCTGGATCCCCGCCGTGTGGGACCGGTGGCCATCGGCTATGCGCCGCGACGCGACGGCGCGCCCGACGCGGGGGAGGTCGTGTGGACCTGGGTGCCGTACGCGGAGAACGACGGGCGCGGGAAGGACCGGCCGGTGCTGATCATCGGGCGGCATGGCACCGATCGCGCCTTCGCCGTGAAGCTCACGAGCAAGGCTCACGACGGGGAGCGTGACTTCCTCCCGATCGGACCCGGCGCGTGGGATTCCCAAGGGCGTCCGTCGTGGGTGGACATCGATCAGCTCTACAGCGTGCACGCGGACGGCATGCGCCGCGAGGCCGCCGCACTGGATTCCGCCCGATTCCGGATCGTGGCCGAGGCTCTGCACCGTCGGTACGGATGGGAGTTCGCCGGCTGAGCGGCTGTGGTGGGCGATACCAGACTCGAACTGATGACCTCTTCCGTGTGAAGGAAGCGCGCTACCAACTGCGCCAATCGCCCGTGGCCCTGCGGGGCCGAGACTCGATCCTACCCGATGCCGGAGGGTTGCCCGAACCGTCGGTGACCGGTGACACGCGCGGGTCGCGCCTGGTTTGGCGAGTGTGAATTCATCGGCTAAAGTCGTTCAAGCGCCCGGAGCGATCCGGGCCACGCGGATGTAGCGCAGTTGGTAGCGCACAACCTTGCCAAGGTTGGGGTCGCGAGTTCGAGTCTCGTCATCCGCTCGAGTGCAGGAGTCTTCTTCACGGAAGACCACCGCACGTGGGGTCAATCCACACGGTGGCGTGGCCGAGCGGCTAGGCACCGGCCTGCAAAGCCGTTTACACGGGTTCGAATCCCGTCGCCACCTCGCCGACAACTGAATATGCCCGAACGGGCGCGATTGGCGCAGCGGTAGCGCGCTTCCCTGACACGGAAGAGGTCACTGGTTCGATCCCAGTATCGCGCACACATGAGAACCCCCGGACAGCCGGGGGTTTTCGCTTTTCCACCCCGGATGCGAGAGCCCTCAGCGCACAGCGAGCGGGAGAGTGGCCAGCAGGACGGTCACCGGAGCGATCGCGAGGCCGAGCAGGACATAGCGCCGCCACGGCACATCGACGCCGACAGCGTGCAGCCGCTGATGCCACAACAGCGTCGCCAGCGACGCCCACGGGGCGATCAGCGGGCCGGCATTCACCCCGACCAGGAGTGCCGCCAACCGCTCCGGAGCTCCCGCAGCCCCCTCCAGTGCGAGGTACGCGGGGAGGTTGTTGATCGCATTCGCGCCGACCAGGCCCGCTGCGGCGACCTGCAGGAGGTCCGATGGCGACGTCCCCGTCCCCACGATCGCCTCCAGGACCCGCTGAGAGCCGAGCGCCTCGATCGCCCCGACCGCCAGGAACAGGCCGGACGCGAAGACCAGAAGCTGCCAGGGCACGAGTCCGAGGCGGAGAGTCCGACGCGAGCGCACCGCGAAGACGATCGACAGCGCGATCGCGGCGGCGGTCGCCGGTATCCACGGGGGCATGCCCGAGACGAGGAGCGGGAGCAGAGCGATCACGACGACCGCGGCCGTGATGAGGAGGACGCGGTCCTCGACGTGCGGAGGAGTCGCCAGCAGATAGCGTCCGCGCAGACTGCGGCGTTGCGCGAGCAAGAGGATGAGAACCGACACGGCGATCGCGACGAACGCGGACGGACCCGTCAGGGCGAGGAACTCCAGCGGCCCGGCGATGCCGAGGCGCTCGACGGCGAGCAGGTTCGTGAGGTTCGACACCGGGAGCACGAGCGACGCGGTGTTGGCGAGCACGACGGTCGTGAAGGCGAACGGCAGGGGGTCCAGACGGTGGGCCCGGGCCACGGCCACGACGACGGGTGTCAACAGGACGGCGGTCGTGTCCAGCGACAGGAAGGCGGTGGCGAGGATCGCCAGCACGACG
The DNA here is from genome assembly GCA_030148105.1 of Microbacterium sp. GTDB lineage: Bacteria > Actinomycetota > Actinomycetes > Actinomycetales > Microbacteriaceae > Microbacterium > Microbacterium lacus. The sequence continues at coordinate 14,729 of JASBUD010000032.1, forward strand.
ACCAGCGCCCACAGCACCCACGTGCGTCCACGCGCCCATCGGGCCAAGGCGAATGCCGCCACGTCGAAGACGCCTGCCGCGGCGGCGAGCTCGGCCACGATCGTCACCGCGACGACGAACGCGAGGATCGGCCAGACCCGGTCGGCGATCGCGAGCGCGTCAGCCGCCGGAAGCACTCCGGTGATCACCGCCGCACCACCGAGCAGCAGAAGGCCGGCACCGACCAGGGCGAGTTTCACAGCATCCATCATCGCGTCCGCGCGCGGCGCGGGCGGACCCGACCGGCACCGATCGGCCCACCGCGTCAGCGGGAGCGCGGGCCCTAGACTGGAGGGATGGGACTGCGCCACCACGGGACCGCGACGACTGTCGCCCTCCTCGGCGCGCGAACGCGCGGCGCCTGAGCGGGCAGGGCGCGCCGCGCCCGAAGCTGAGCCATCCTTCATCCGAGTCACCTCTGGAGAATTCCCTTGACCGATGTCACCCTCCCGTCGGACGTGTCGCTGCCCGCCGACGGCTTCGCCCTCTTCCCCGATCGCTCGGTCGTGGCTCTGCGCGTCAACGGCGAGCTGAAAGACCTCGCCACGACCGTCCAGCCCGGCGATGACGTCGAACCGGTCTCGATGGACAGCGCGGACGGGCTTTCGATCCTCCGACACTCCACGGCGCACGTGCTCGCCCAGGCCGTTCAGCGCATCGACCCGCAGGCGAACCTCGGCATCGGTCCGCCCATCACCGACGGCTTCTACTACGACTTCGGCGTCGCCGAGCCGTTCACGCCCGAAGCTCTCAAGGCGATCGAGAAAGAGATGCAGCGCATCGTCCGCGAGGGACAGCGCTTCGTCCGCCGTGTGGTCAGCGACGACGAAGCGCGTGCCGAGCTCGCCGCCGAGCCGTTCAAGCTCGAACTGATCGGGCTCAAGGGCGGCGGCGCGGACAAGACCGAGGGGGCCTCCGTCGAGGTGGGCGCCGGCGAGCTCACGATCTACGACAACGTCGACCGGGACGGCGAGGTCGTCTGGAAGGACCTCTGCCGCGGACCCCACCTGCCGAGCACACGGCTCATCGGCAACGGGTGGGCGCTCACCCGCATCGCCGCGGCCTACTGGCGCGGGAGCGAGAAGAACCCCCAGCTGCAGCGCATCTACGGCACCGCCTGGCCCACGAAAGATGACCTGCGCGCGTACCAGCAGCGTCTCGAGGAGGCCGCGAAGCGCGACCACCGGCGCCTCGGCAAGGAGCTGGACCTGTTCTCGTTCCCCGAGGAGATCGGCTCGGGCCTCTCCGTCTGGCACCCGCGCGGCGGCATCGTCCGTCAGGAGATGGAGCAGCATGCGCTCCGCCGCCACCGTGCGGCGGGCTACACGTACGTGTACACGCCGCACATCACCAAGCGGGAC
>JASBUD010000036.1 GCA_030148105.1 Microbacterium sp.
AGGATCCTGGGCACGCGGTTCTTCGCGGACGCAATGTTGCTCACGGTGGGGAGTACTCCTGGGGTGTCAGCGGCTCGGCGTCCGGGACGCCAATCGGATTCGTCGGACAGCTGCGATGACGCCGAGCGCCACCAGTATAGCGGCCGCCGAACCGGCCATCAGCGGAAGCGTCCCGTACAGCAGCGTCTCGGACGACGGCAGCAGCGGCGAGGCGGGACGGGATGCCGCGTCCGCGGGCGGCAGCGCGGGGATCTGCACCGGATCCGCGGTGGGGATCGGCGCGGGCCCGGTGTCCGCGCGGCGATACAGCCGGATCCAGTCCTTCAGGCTCCCCATCGGATTCTCGGACACCAGCGGCACGCTGGCCGCCACGGCGGCGGCGGCGTCCACGAGCCCGTATCCGTACAGCGGATCGGGGACGTCGGTGGCGGCCGCGGCGGGGTCGGCGGTGCGGATGATCCGGTTGATCACGTTCGCGGCGTCCAGCTCGGGGTGCGCGGCGCGCACGAGGGCGGCGATGCCGGCGACGATCGGGGCTGCGCCGCTCGTGCCGTTCCAGAGCACGAGGCGGCCATCGGCCGAGACTCCGAGCAGGTTCTCGCTGGGGGCCGACACGCCGATCGTGATGCCCTGGGTCGAGGCCTCGAGGCTCGCCCGACCCTGCGGGTCGACGCCGCCGACGGTCAGCACACCCGGAATCGTGGCCGGGGCCCCGACGCGCGACGTCCCGCTCCCCCGGTTCCCGGCTGCGACGACGACGACGACGTCGTTGTCGTACGCGTAGAGGAACGCGTCGTCCCAGCTCCGGTCCCAATCCGGGGTGTTCGTGGTCAGCGAGAGGTTGATGCTGTCGGCGCCGTTGTCGACCGACCAGCGGATCGCCTCGGCGATCTGCTGCGTGAACGGCACGGTCGCGGAGGACCCGAAGCCCACCGACACGGACAGGATCTCCGAGGCCGGGGCCACGCCGATCATGCCCGTGTTCGCCCCGGTCCCCCGCGACGCGGCGAGCGAGGCCACCCAGCTGCCGTGGTTCGCGTCCACGGCACCCACGGGCGTCCGTCCGTCCGGCGACCCGATCCCCGACACGTCGGTGCCGGCGACGACCGCCCCCTCGAACTCGACAGGACCGCGCCCGACACCGGTGTCGATGATCGCGATGCGCACCCCTTCACCGCGGGTCGTCGTCCAGGCCTGCGTGACCCCGTACTCGTCGAGCCAGTACTCCGCCGCGCGCACCGGGTCCGACGACGCCGGGGACGGGGTCGCGGTGGACCCCGCCAGCAGCACGGTCGCGGCGGCGACGAGCGCGGCGAGCCCCGCCCGGATTTTCATCCGGCCGCTCCCGGCTGCGCGCACACGCAGCGCTCGGGCGACCACGTCGACAGCGCGAGGGCACGGTCCCCGATCGGGTTGACGCCCGGACCCGCGGCCAGCGCGTGTGCGGCCAGGGCATGCAGGCACTTCACGCGTGTGGGCATCCCTCCCGCCGAGATTCCGTCGATCTCCTCGACGACGCCGAATTGCACGCGGTCGGCGAGATAGGCCTCGTGCGCACGTCGGTAGGCCGCGGCCACCTCGGGGTCGTCCAGCTCGTCGCCGAGCGTGCGCATCACTTTCGTCGCCTCCAGCTGCGACATCGCGGAGGTCGCGCCCGGGTGCGTCAGGTAGTAGAACGTCGGGAAAGGCGTCCCGTCGTCCAGTCGGGGGGCGGTCGCCGCCACCGTCGGGTTGCCGCACACGCACCGGGCCGCGATCCCCACGACACCACGAGCGGGCCGCCCCAGCTGCTCCCGCAGCACGGCGAGGTCGGCATCGCTCACGGGGGCATACGGCGGAGTGCTCACCGCGCCAGGGTACCTTCCGGCCCTGAATGGAACCGTCAGGGCGCGGGACTCTCGGTGGGCGCGGGGTCCGGCACACCGATCGCCGGGGCCTTCACCGTCTGCGCGAGGCCGGCCTTCACGACCGAACGGACGAACTGGGACATCCAGTCGGTGCGGGTGCGCTCCACCTCGTCGCTCACGGGCGCCTGTTCCTGCGGCACGAGCGCTGCGGGCAGGTCGTCGTCCACGAGGTAGACGACCTCGCCGGGCTTGACGTAGTACAGCCGCTCGCGTGCCTGGGTCGTGATGTACGCGGGATCCGTGAAGCGTTCCCGCTGCGCCTCGAGGTCGGCGACGTCCTCGCGGCTCACTTCGACCGCTGCCTGCAGAGCCGCGATCTGCTGGCGCTGATCGACGTAGGTGCCGATCGTCGGCACGAGCACGAACGCGGCGAGGACGACCAGCCCCATCATGATCACCATGAAGCCGGACAGACGGATGCCGCCCAGCCAGCCCCGGACGTCGACGGGTCCACGCGCCGGCCGACGGATCGGCCGGGCACGCGAAGGGGGAGCCGTCGTGTTCGGCACGGCTCCCCCTCACGTGGACCTCATTCGGCCCGGATGTCTGCTCTACGCGCGGTACCTCGGGAACGCTCCGCGACCGGCGAACTCCGCCGCGTCGCCGAGTTCTTCCTCGATGCGCAGAAGCTGATTGTATTTCGCGACACGTTCGCTGCGAGCAGGCGCACCGGTCTTGATCTGACCCGCGTTCACGGCGACGGCGAGGTCGGCGATCGTCGTGTCCTCCGTCTCACCGGAGCGGTGCGACAGCATCGAGCGGTAGCCGTTCTGGGTCGCGAGCGAGATCGCGTCGAGGGTCTCGGACAGCGTGCCGATCTGGTTCACCTTCACCAGCAGCGCGTTCGCGACGCCGAGGTCGATGCCGCGCTGAAGTCGGACCGGGTTCGTGACGAAGAGGTCGTCGCCGACGAGCTGCACCTTCGTGCCGATCTTGTCGGTGAGCGCCTTCCACGCGTCCCAGTCGTCTTCGGCGAGCGCGTCCTCGATCGTGACGATCGGGTAGTTCGCGACGAGGTCGGCGAAGTAGTCGGTGAGCTGCTCGGCCGACCAGGTCTTGCCCTCGACGGTGTAGACGCCGTCCTTGAAGAACTCGGTCGCCGCGACGTCCAGGCCGACGGCGATGTCGGTTCCGGGCGCGAACCCGGCCTTCTCGATCGCCTTGATGAGGAAGTCCAGGCCCTCGCGGTTGCTGGGCAGATCGGGGGCGAAGCCGCCCTCGTCGCCGAGCGCCGTGTTGAAGCCCGCGGCCTTCAGCTCGCCCTTGAGGACGTGGTAGATCTCGGTGCCCCACCGCAGCGACTCGGCGTACGTGTCCGCACCGATCGGCGCGAGGAAGTACTCCTGGAAGTCGATGCCGTTGTCGGCGTGCTCGCCGCCGTTGATGACGTTGAACAGCGGTACGGGCAGCACGTGCGCGTTCGGTCCGCCGAGGTAGCGGAACAGCGGGAGGTCCGCGCTGTCGGCGGCGGCCTTCGCGACGGCGAGGCTCACGCCGAGGATCGCGTTCGCGCCGACGCGCTTCGTGTTCTCGGTGCCGTCGACCTCGTTCAGGATCTCGTCGACGATGCGCTGCTCGCTGGCCTCGACGCCTTCGATCGCCGGACCCAGCTCGTCGACCACGGCGGCGACGGCCTTGAGCACGCCCTTGCCGCTGTAGCGCGTCTTGTCGCCGTCGCGCAGCTCGTACGCCTCGAAGGCGCCCGTCGATGCGCCGGAGGGGACCGCCGCACGCTGGACGATGCCGTCGTCGAGCAGAACCTCCACTTCGACGGTCGGGTTTCCGCGCGAATCCAAGATCTCGCGCGCGTTGACAGCCTCGATTAGTGCCACAGAGGACTCCTTGAGTGGTGGAGGGTGGATCGGGAGCGTCGTCGGTCCGCCGTCAGTCTAGCGACGCGGCATCCGTCACGTGATCCGTCACGAGCGCGATCGCCACGCCGTCCCAGCCCTTGCGGTCGAGCGTCTGCAGTGCGGTGGCATCGAAGCGCGCATCGCGCCGGAGCATCTCCAGACCTCGCTGCGTGCCGATCACCTGGGCCGACGTCGTCGCGGGGTTGGCCACTTCTCCCCCGCGTCCGATGTTGTCCAGGACGACGACCGTTCCCGGGCGCCCGAGGCGTGCCGCCCAGTCGAGGTAGATCGTGTTCGATTCCTTGTCCGCGTCGATGAAGACGAGATCGAACGGCTCGGCGCCCACGAGGGAGGGCAGCACGTCCGCGGCGCGGCCGATCCGGATCTCGACACGGTCGGAGACACCCGCCCTCTCGAGGTTCGTCCGGGCGACGACGGCGTTGCGCTCTTCGGCCTCGACCGTGACGACCCGGCCGTCCGCGCCGACCGCGCGGGCCATCCAGATCGTCGAGTACGCGCCGAGCGTGCCGATCTCGAGCACCCGCTGGGCACCCGAGATGCGCACGAGCAGATTCAGGAGTTTCCCGGACACCGGAGCCACCTCGATCGCCGGCAGTCCCGCCTCCTGCTGCGAGTGGACCGCGTCATCCAGCACGGGGTCGTGGCCGACGAGCGTGTCGGTCAGATAAGCGTCCACGCGACGCCAGGACTCGGGTGTGGGGTCGGCCATGCGGCCAGCCAACCCGCCCCCCGTGCCCCCGTCAACCCCGCACCTCCCCGAGCACGATGGCGGCACCAACCTGCGATGGCCACACAGGTTTCGTGGGGCCATCGCAGGGAAGTGCAGCCGACACGAAGAGAGCGGCGGACGGGGGTCAGCCGAGGGGCTTGACCTCGAGATCTGACGCGTCGGCGCCGACCAGAGCGAAGGCGGTGTACCCGTCGTTCGCGGCGCGCTCGAGCAGGGCCTTGAGGTTCTTCGTGCGCTGCTCGAGCCGCACGCGGGAGCCCTCGGCCACGAGGCGGGACTTGAGCGTCAGCAGCGCGCCGAGATCGGCATCCCGATCATGCACGAGGACGACCGCGGGGGCGGCCGACGCGGTCTGCTCGCCGACGAGGTCCACGATCCGCTCGAATCCGATCGAGAACCCGACCGCCGGGACGTCCTGCCCGAGGAAGCGCCCGATCATGCCGTCGTACCGGCCTCCGCCGCCGAGCGAGTAGTCCACCGAGGGGTGGGCGAGCTCCATGATCGTGCCGGTGTAGTACCCCATGCCGCGCACGAGGAACGGGTCGAAGACGAGCGGCACGTCCCGCTCGGCGCGCGAGGCGGCGACCGCATCGCCGATGGCGGCGAGATCGTCGACCGGCTGATCGGGGATGCCGTCCGGCAGCGCGCGGCGGATGTGCGCGGATCCGAACGGGATGTGCTCGCGCGTCTGCGGACGCTCCAGGAACGCCCCCAGCGCACGGACGGCCGCAGGATCCGCGCCGCGGCCGGTGAGCTCGTCGATCACGCCGGCGGGTCCGACCTTGTCGAGCTTGTCGATCGTGATGAGCACCCCCGGACGCTCATCGGGCGGGAAGCCGAAGCCTTCGAGCATCGCATCGAGGATCCGCCGATCGTTGATCCGGATGCTGCCGCCGGTGAGCCCGAGCGCGTCCAGCGTGTCCAGCGTCGCGACGGCGAGCTCCGCTTCGGCACGCCCCGAGGCGTCGCCGATGATGTCGATGTCGCACTGGACGAACTGCCGGTACCGCCCCTTCTGCGGACGCTCGGCGCGCCACACGGGCGCGATCTGGATCGACCGGAAGACCGAGGGCAGTTGACCCCGGTTCGTGGCGTAGAAGCGGGCGAGCGGAACGGTGAGGTCGTAGCGCAGGCCGAGATCGGTGAGCGCGGACGGGTCCTCGGCTGCCGCGCGGATCGCCTCGGCATCCAGCCCGCGCTTGAGGACGTTGTACGCGAGCTTCTCGTTGTCGCCGCCGATACCGGCATGCAGGCGCGCGTACTCCCCCATGACCGGCGTCTCGATCTCATCGAATCCGTGCGCGCGATAGCGCTCGCGGATGACGGCGAGCACGCGCTCGCGCCGGGCCTTGTCTGCGGGAAGGAAGTCGCGCATGCCGCGCGGCGGGGTCACTGATGCCACCGGACTAGTCTCTCAGCCCGGCCTCCGCCTCCCGAATCCCCGCCGAGAGCCCACGAAGACGTTCCCGGAGCGCCCGCTCGGCATCCCACCCGTTCTCGCGGGCGAGCGCGACGAGCCCGAGGAGCGCCTCCCCGAGCTCCGCCTCCGACGACGGCGCGTCGACCGGGGCGGCACCGAGCCCGAGGGGCGCCCCCTTGCCGAGCATCTTCTGCGCGAGGGCGAGCGAGGGCATGCGCTCGGAGACCCCGTCCAGCACGCTCGTGCGCGTGCTCTTCTCCACCGCCTTCGCCGCGTTCCACAGCACGAGCACCTGCTCGGGGGTCTGCGCGACCTCGCCGGCGAAGACATGCGGATGCCGCCGCACCATCTTCTCGGTCAGGCCACGGGCGACGTCGTCGATGTCGAACGGCTCGACAGGATCGCGGGAGGCGATCTCGGCGTGGAACAGCACCTGCCACAGCAGATCGCCGAGTTCTTCGCGCAGGTCCGCGCGCGACCCCTCCTCGACCGCGTCGACCAGCTCCGCGCTCTCCTCCACCAGATACGGCACGAGGTCGCGGTGCGTGATCTGCCGGGTCCACACGCAGCGGTCCCGTACGAGACGCATCGTCTCGGCCGCCTGACGGAGCGGGTCCTGCCGAGGCTGCGTGTCGGTCATGCCAGCTGCCCTCCGTCCGCTCCCGTCGCCATCGCCGGTGCGGGCTCCGCCGAACCGCGCCGGCGGTGGTGGCGAGCGCGCTGGGCGACGAGGATCCCGGCGGCGATGAGCGAGATCGCCGAGCCGCCGAGCACACCGAGGGTCGCCTCGTCGCGCAGCAGCGGATCGGAGGCGAACGCGAGCTCCGAGAGCAGGAGCGACACCGTGAAGCCGATGCCCCCGAGCGCCCCCGCCGCCACGAGGTCGGCGAAGGAGAGGTGCGGCGTCGCGCCGCGGTTGCCGATGCGCAACGAGATCCATCCGAACACCGAGATGCCGATCACCTTGCCGACCGGCAGCGCGATCAGCACGCCCCAGAAGGCGGGCGCGAGCTGCGACGGCGAAACCGCTGGGATCACGACGAGAGCGGCGGAGAACGCGAACAGCGGAAGGACGAGACCGTTGACCCACGGCTCGAGCGCGTGCCGGACCCGCATCGCCGGGTGCTGCGCCATCGCGAGGCCCAGCGCGACGCCGGCGATCGTGGCGTGGACGCCCGACTCGTACACGAACACCCACGTCGCGATCCCGAGCACGACCAGGACGACGGCGATCGGCACGCGCGCGCGGGTGTCGAGCTGACGGCTCAGGATGCCGAACAGCACGACGGCGACGGCGGCGAGGCCCAGCATGACGAGATTCACGTCCGCGGTGAACAGCACCGCGATGAAGACGATCCCGACGATGTCGTCCAGGATCGCGAGGGCCAGCAGGAAGATCCGGATGCCGGACGGCAGGCCCTTGCCGAACACGGCGAGAACCCCCAGCGCGAACGCGATGTCGGTCGCGGTCGGGATCGGCCACCCGCGCGCGGAGTCGGTGCCCGCCGAGACGATCAGGAAGATCACGATCGGGACGATCACGCCGCCCGCCGCGGCGATCGCCGGCTGCATCGCCTTGCGCGCCGAATTGAGCTCGCCGTTCGT
>JASBUD010000040.1 GCA_030148105.1 Microbacterium sp.
GGATCTCGAACGACGCCATCGACGCACCGCGCGACATCGCGAACGCGCGCCGGGACAAGCCCATTGCCCGGGGCGACGTGTCGGTGCGCGTCGCGTGGGCGGCGGCATCCGTGTGTCTTGTGGTGGGCCTGGCCCTCTCGCTCGTTCTCGGCTGGCGGATGGCCCTCGCGCACCTCGTCGCCATCGCCTCGGCGTGGGCCTACAACGCCGGGCTCAAGAAGACCGCCCTCTCGGTCGTTCCCTTCGTCGTGAGCTTCGGACTGCTGCCCTCCCTCGTGACACTGTCCGCCCAGCCGCCCGCGCTCGCGGCGGGCTGGGCGTGGGTCGCGGGTGCGGCGCTCGGGGTGGCGATCCACCTCACGAACGTCCTGCCCGACCTGGAGGACGACGCGCGCACCGGGGTGCGAGGCCTGCCGCACCGCCTCGGCGGGCGGATTTCGGCCGTGCTCGCCGCCTCCGCGCTCGCGATCGGGGCCGTCGCGGTGCTGATCGGGCCGGATGCCGCTCCCTCCCCCCTCGCGATCACCGTGTTCGCGGCGGTCGTGCTGATCGCCGTGACGGGCCTGGTGCTCGCGCTCGCCCGGCCGCCCGGCCGGTGGGTGTTCCGGCTCGTGATGCTCGCGGCGCTTCTGCTGTGCGTTCAGCTCGCGGCGACGGGACAGGCGCTCGCCGCGTGAGGCTCACGCCCCGGCATCCAACCCCATCGCGTAGGCCCACGCGAAGCCGCGGCCCAGCGGCGGGGCCAGCATCCCGCGCACCAGGGTGCGCCGGACGAGATCGCCCGCTGCGCCGCGCGGCCGCCCGAGCAGGGTGTTGACCGCCGCGAGGGCTCCCGCGCGCCGGGCCGATGCCACGCGCCGCCGCTCCCACGCCGCGAGCTCCGCGTCCGGTGCCGCGCCGGTGCGTACCCAGCGTGCGAGGAGGGGTGCGAGGCCGACGGCATCGAGCAGGCCGAGGTTCATGCCCTGCCCGCCGATCGGGCTGACCTCGTGCGCGGCATCGCCGATCACGAACAGGCGGCCCCGGCGCAGCTCGGGGGCGCACACGCGTCGGATGCCGAAGGCTGTGGCGGTCTGCACGGCATCGGCGACCGCCCCCTCGCCGCGGGCCCGCAGAGCCGCGCGAAGCCGCCGCATCCGAACCTCGGGCGAATCGACCGCGGGATCGGCGTCGGCGTCCCAGGCGACCACGCGACGCACGGATCCCGGCATCGGGAAGGACTCCAGCACGCCGCCGCGGGAGAGGTTCACGACGGCCGTATCGGCATCGGCGCGGTCGGGGACCGGGATGTCGGACATGAGGTACCGGTCGGGGTAGACCTTCGCGGGCACGCGTCCGTCGCGGTAGGCGAGGGCGCGGGCGCTCCAGCCGCCGGCGAGCACGACGATCGGGGCGTTGAGCTCCTCGATCGCGCCGTCCGCGGGCCCGGCGCGGTGCACTGCGGTCACCGTGACCGCACCCGCGCGCGGGCGCACCGCCGTCACCTGGACCCCGCGTTCGGGGGCGATCGACGCCCCCGCGAGAACGTCCTCGGTCTCGGACTGGGGCAGGGTCGCGACGAACGGGAACCGCGCCGAGATCGTGTCGAAGCGGACCTCCCCGAGGACCCGATCGCCGGCGCGCGCGATCCCGCGCGGAACGCGCAGTGCCCGCGCGAGCAGCTGCTCGGTGATCCCCGATTCCTCCAGCGCCGCGAGCACCGGGGCGTGGAGGCCGATCGCCCGTGTTCCGCCGCCCGCGGTCACTCGTCGCTCCAGCACCCGCACCGCCACGCCCCGCCGCCCGAGCTCGCCCGCGAGGACCGTGCCGACCGGGCCCGCCCCGACGACGATCACGTCAGTCATCGGCGGTGCCCCGGGCGGTCGCGAGCAGGCGGAACGGGGCGGGACGCTCGACCCGCCAGGGTGCGCCGAGCGCCCCGGCGAGCTCATCGCGGCGGTAGCTGCGGCGGATGGAGCGCAACCCGTCGGTGCGCAGGAAGGTCCCCGGTGCGAGCGGGGTGATCCCGATCGCGTACAGCGCGTACGCCGCGCGGCCCCGCTCGATGTCGCCGTGCAGCACGAGTCCGCGGGAGAGGCGCCGGGAGTCTTCGACGAACCCATCGCGCTCAGACCCGGCGAGGTGGTGCAGGACGTGATTGGAGACGACGAGGTCGTATCTCTCGCCCCGCTCGAGAAGGTCGCCGCTGTGCGCGGTCTCGACGCGCACCGCGCCCCCGGCGCGCGCCGAGGCCACTTCGATCGCGCGGGGGTCGGGGTCGGCGCCCACCCACTCCGCCCGCAGGCCGTCGCGCGCGGCGGCTGCGGCGAGGCGCGCGACGACGTCGCCGCCGCCGCAACCGAGGTCGAGGACGCGCGCCGGTCGATCGAGCGAGGCGAGGAACGGGCGGATGCGGCGCCGATAGACCCGGCCCCACCCCGAGACCAAGCGGTTGACCGTGTCGAAACGCTGCAGGGTCGCGCGCAGCCGGTCCGGATCGCACGCCGGATCGTCCATGAGCTCGCGCAGGGCGAGGTCGCGCGCGGCGAGGCTCACCCGGCGACTGCCAGGCGCTGGTCGGTGCGGGGGGCGTCCTGCCGGAGGGGGGCCCGCTTGGTCAGGAGCACGGTCTCGACGGTGAGGCCGGGTCCGAACGCGAGCCCGGCGATGGATGCCCCGTCGGCGACGGACTCGTCGTGCAGCATGTCACGGAGGATGAACAGCACGGTCGCGCTGGACATGTTGCCGTATTCGCGCAGCACGGCCCGCGACGCCGACAGTGCGTCCGGGGCGAGGCCCAGGCCCGACTCCACACGATCCAGGATGCTGCGCCCGCCGGGATGCACGGCCCACGCGTCCGGCTTCTCGCCGTCGAGGAACCGTTCGACGGCGCCGTTGATCTCCCGTCCGATGATGCGCGGCACTTCGGCGGTCAGCACCATCTCGAACCCGTCGTCGCCGATCGTCCAGGCCATGTCGGTCTCACCCTCGGAGGTGAGCGTCGTGGCGAAGCGGCCGAGATCCAGGCCCGCCCGCTCGGACGGACGGGCGGTCACGACGGCCGCGGCCGACCCGTCGGCGAACACCGACGAGGACACGATCTGATCGGGCGAGGTGCTCGGGCGGATGTGCAGGCTGCACAGCTCGGTGCAGACGACCAGGACCACCGCTTCGGGCTGTGCCGCACAGAACCGCTCGGCGGCGCGCAACCCCGGGAAAGCCGCAGCGCACCCGATGAAACCGAGGTGGTAGCGCTCGACCGAGGGGGAGAGTCCGAGGTCGCGCACAAGGCGGAAGTCGGGGCCGGGGGCGAAGCATCCGGTGCACGACACGGTGACGACGTGCGTGATCTCGGATGCCGCCACTCCGGCTTCCGCGAGCGCGAACATCGCCGCCTGCCGCGAGAGCTCGGGCGCGTGACGGATGTACTCGGCGTTGCGGAGCGCCGTTCCGGGGGCGCGCAGCGCGCTGGAGGGGTCCACGAACATGCCGTCGCCCCCGGCTTCGCCGAGTTCGGGGATGACGGTATGGCGGCGACGGATGTCGGACGCGTCGAAGCTCGCGCGGATGAGCCGCTGCGTGAGCCGATCGGTCCCGGGCTGCGCTGCGAAGAAGTCGCGGATGCGCTCCTGGGCGATCACGGTCGGCGGGACGGCGGTTCCGATCGACAGGATGCGTGCGGTCATGCTTCACGATAAGCCTGCGCGCGCCCCGACGGCGCGGTACTTGCGCCGCCGAAGAACTCTGTTACGCGGACCCGGCGGCGACCGGTTCGGGGTCGGGGAGGTCGCGCATGCGCCAGAAGGGCCCGATGATGACGAACAGGCCCGCGAACAGCTCCAGGATCGCGGCGATCCAGAGCGTCGGGACGACGCCCAGCCACGTGCCGAGCGCACCCGCGCCGAGCGCCGCTATCGGCATGACGCCCCACACGCAGAACCGGATCGAGGCGTTCATGCGACCGAGGAGCCGGGGCGGGGTGATGCGCTGCCGGAAGGTCACCTGCGTGATGTTGTACAGCAGCACCGTGAAGCTCATCAGCATGGACTGCACCACCAGGAACGGGAACGCGATCTGCGGCACGAGGGTCGCGACCGGCAGGAGGAGCGGCGTCAGGCTGAACCCGATCACGCTGAGCGGGAGGGTGCGCGCCTCGCCGAACCGCTTCACGATCCGGGGCGTGGCGATCGCGCCGAGGAGGCCCCCCACCGCTCCGAGGGAGAAGATCACGCCCATCTGCGCGGGGCTCAGCTCGAGCACGCGCAGGAGGTAGATCGGCAGGAGGGTCATCGAGATCGTCCCGAACAGGTTGGCGAAGCCGGTCGTCGCGACGATGCGACGCAGCAGGGGGTTGCCGAACACCCAGCGCAGGCCCTCGCCGATCTCGGTCATGATCGGCCGGTGGTCCTCGGGTGCGCGGCGCTCTTCGTGGTCGCGGGTGAACAGCAGCGCGATGAAGGAGATGACGTATGTGCCGACCGTCGCGAGGATCGCGATCGGCGCGGTGATCGCGCCGATCAGCCATCCGCCGACGGCGGGTCCGGTCAGGCCCGCGATCTGCTGGGTCGACTCCAGCTTTCCGTTCGCCTCGGCGATCTGGTTCGGGCGCACGAGGGAGGGGATGATGCTCTGATACGACACATCGAAGAACACCGTGGCGATGCCCATGATCAGGGCCACCACGACCAGTTGCCAGATGTGCAGCATCCCGAGCAGCCACAGCAGCGGCACCGTGCCGAGGGCGAGCGCGCGGACCGCGTCCGCCCAGATCATGACGTGGCGCTTGCGCATGCGGTCGATCCAGGCGCCGGCGGGGAGCCCGACGATCAGGAACGCGGCGACGTTCGCCGCGGTCAGCACGCCGACCTCGAACTCGCTCGCGTTCAGCAGCAGCACCGCGAGGACGGGGATCGCGAGCTCGGTGACCTGCGCGCCGAACTGGCTGAAGGCCTGCCCTGTCCACATCGTGAGGAAGTTGCGGTCGCGCCAGAGCGATCCCTTCGGCGCGGGCGCGGGCTGCCTGGATGCCGCCTGGTCGGCCTCGACGGCGTCATCGGCGCCGGAGGTCGACGTGTGCAGGCTCGACTCGGCGCGGGCTTCGGCCAGGATCTCGGCATCCGCGTCGTCAGAGGGAGGCATCTGCCCAGTGTGAGCGACTGATTGGGACTTGTCAATCAGTCGCCGATAGACTCCCGATGTGAGCGACTCGGAGTCCGACCCGGCCGCCCAGGCGCGGATCCGAGCGCTCAGCTCGGCGACGCGCTTGCGGGTGCTGCGTCTGTGCGCGTTCGAGTCGCGCACGAACAAGGAGCTCGCCGAACTCCTCGGGCTCAATCCGGGCACGATGCTGCACCACGTCCGGACTCTCGTGCAGACGGGCTTCCTCGTCGCCGAGCCGGAGCGCAGCGGCGCACAGGGCGCGCGCGAAGTGCCGTACCGGGCGACGGGGGCGTCGTGGCGCTCGCCGCTGCCGGGAGCATCGGCCGTGCTGGTCGAGACCTTCCTGCAGCAGATCGCCGGGGTTCCTCCGGACGAGGTGGACACGACGTGGCTCGGCCTCAAGCTGAGCGACGAGCACAAGGCCGAGCTCGAGGAGCGGCTGTTCGCCCTCGCGCAGGAGTTCAAGGAGCGGGGCCCGGACCCGGACGGGAGCCCCTACTCACTCTTCATCGCGCTGCACCCCGATCTGAATCCCCCCGCGCCCCGCTCCTGACTGGGGTGGACACGGCGGGCGGCGAGGCGGATGCTGAGAGGACCCCTCATCGATCCGGAGGCCCATTCATGTTCACGCACTCCGCCGCGTTCAGCGGCTTCTCCGTGGATGACCTCGACGCGGCCGCGACGTTCTACGGACAGACCCTCGGCCTTCCCGTCGAGACGAACGACATGGGCATCCTCGAAGTGACCCTCGGCACCGGCGCCCGGGTGATCATCTACCCGAAGCCCGATCACGAGCCGGCGGTCTTCACCATCCTGAACTTCCCGGTCGACGACATCGACGCGGCGGTGGATGAGCTCAACGCGCGCGGCGTCGCCACCAAGATCTACGACGGCGATTTCGGCGGCGATGCCAAGGGGATCCTTCGCGGAAACGGCCCCGAGATCGCGTGGTTCCGCGACCCGGCCGGCAACGTGCTGTCGGTGCTGCGGCCGTCCTGAGACGGCCGGCTCAGGACGCGATCAGCGACTCCGCGAGCGGGCGGCGCACGCGGGGAGCGGCCTCGCGCTCCTGCAGGGCCTCGGGCAGGTCGGCGGCGTCGCCGATCGGACCGAGCGCGACGACGGTGACCGGCTCGAAGCGCTCCTCGATGCCGAACGCGTCGCGCAGCGCGTCGCGGTCGAAGCCGCCCATCTGGTGCACGTACAGCCCGTCGTGGTGGGCCTGCACCGACAGGTGCGCGACGGCCTGGCCGAGGTCGTAGACGGCCCAGGGCAGAGGCGAGCCGTCGGGGGAGGTGGTCTCGGCGACCGCGACGATCAGCACGGCGGCGTTGCCCGCCCACGCCTGGTTGAATCCCATGAGCGCGTCGTGGATGCGTGCGTGCTCGGCGCTGCCGCGACGGGCGACGACGAAGCGCCACGGCTGGGTGTTGTTCGCGGAGGGTGCCCAGCGCGCGGCCTCGAGGGCGCTCGCGAGCTGCTGCTCGTCGACCTCGTCGTCCGCGGCGTACGCGCGCGGGCTCCAGCGATCGGCGAGGATCTCCAGCACCGGGGCGTCGGTGGCGGCGGTGCGGTTCAGGACGGGAGTGGACATGGCGACCTCTTTCGCGGGGATCTGATGGGAGTCGGGTCGCCGTTGGCCCAGGTGATCAAACCGCATTCAGTCGTATGTATTCCGCGAAGACCTGTGTATGCCGCGACCCTGGGTCGCGGCATCCACAGGGTCACCCCCGCAGTGCTTCGCCGAGCTTGACGCGCGCTCCCATCCGCAGAAGCGAGTTCTGGTAGATCTTCGCGCCGACCAGGATCGCCCCGATGCACGTGGCGATGAGGATCGCGAGTGCGATGAGCGGCTCCCACCACTGCGCCTCGCCCAGGAAGAGGCGCATCGGCATCCCGACCGGCGCCGAGAACGGCACGTAGGACATGATCGTGAGCACGACCGGGTTGTCGTTGAAGAAGATCACCAGGAAGTACGGCGCCATGATGAGCAGCGTCAGCGGGAAGGTCGTCGATCCGATGTCCTCCTGGCGCGAGACCATGGCGGCGGCCGCGGCGAACAGTGCGGCCAGCAGCACGAACCCGAACAGGAAGAACACCGCGAACCACAGGATGGGCGCGCCCAGCAATCCCAGGAGCTCCGTCTGCCCGATGACCGTGAGACCCACGACGGCGATCGCCGCGAGCACGAGGATCTGCGCCATGGCGAGCACCGTGTTGCCGATGACCTTGCCCGCCAGCAGGCTCCGCGCACGGATGGCGGAGATCAGGATCTCGACCACCCGGGTCTGCTTCTCCTCCACGACGCTCTGGGCGATCGTGGACCCGAACAGGCTCGCCGCCATCAGGAACACGATGCCGAAGCCGATCGCCACGATGAAGCGCAGGGCCTCGTCGGTCGCGGCGGGCTGCAGGAGCTCGACCTCGGGCACCTCGGCGAACTGCAGGAGCAGCGTCGTCGGCGCGGAGGACTCCGCGAGGATCGTGAATCCGAAGGGCTCGGCGTTCGGATCGCCGACGACGGCGGCGTCCACGGTGCCGTCGGAGACGAGCGCCTCCGCCGCTGCACGGTCCGCGACCTCGGTGATCTCGAGCGCGTCGCTCTGCGGGACGAGGGACACCGCATCCGCGGTCACCGCGATGGGGGTGCCGGACTGGTTCTGCGCGGCGAGGCCGCCGAACACGAGACCGGCGAGGGCGAGGACGAACAGGATCGCGGTGGAGATGAGGAACGCCTTGCTGCGCAGCTTCGACGCGATCTCGCGCTCGGCCACGAGCCAGACGGCCGCGGCCTCGCTCGGCGCGGCGGGACGGTCGATCGTGCGGGGGAGGGTGCTCATGAGATGACCTCTCGGAAGATCTGGGCGAGGGTGGGATGCTGCGGGGCGAAGCTGCCGACGTCGCCGCGGGCGACCGCCTCCTTGAGGACCCGCTGAGCGGTCTGGTCGGTGTCGACATCGAAGACGGCGTATCCACCGTCGAAGTCGACGATCTCGACGCCGGGCTCGGTCCGCAGCCACCCGGCGTCGCCGGTGGAGACGAGTTCGTATCGCTGGGCCGAGTGCTGGCGCCGGAGCGTCTCACGGTCGCCGGAGGCGCGGATCGTGCCGTCGGCGATGATCACGAGGTCATCGCACAGCCGCTCCACGAGGTCGAGCTGGTGGGAGGAGAACAGGACGGCGGTGCCGGCGGCGGCGCGCTCCTGCAGCACGCCCGCCACGACGTCCACCGCTATCGGGTCCAGCCCCGAGAAGGGCTCGTCGAGGATGAGGACTTCGGGGTCGTGCACGAGGGCGGCGGCGATCTGCGCACGCTGCTGATTGCCGAGCGAGAGCGTCTCGACGTTGTCGCCCAGCCGCTCGCCGAGACCCAATCGTTTCAGCAGTGACGTGGCGGCATCCGTCGCGGCGCTTCGCGAGTAGCCGTGCAGCCGAGCGAGGTAGACGATCTGATCGAGGACCTTCATCTTGGGGTACAGGCCCCGCTCCTCCGGCATGTAGCCGAAGCGGCGGCGATCCTCCGCCCCCAGCGGTCCACCGCCGAGCGTCACGGTCCCCCCGTCGGCGGCGAGGACGCCGAGCACGATGCGCATCGTGGTGGTCTTGCCCGCACCGTTGCCTCCGACGAAGCCGGTCAGACGCCCGGCGGGGACGTCGAAGCTCACGTCGGAGAGCACCCGGTGCGCGCCGTAGCTCTTGTCGAGATTTCGCAGTTGCAGCATGGCTCCACGCTACGAACCCCGGGGGGCAAGCGGATCCC
>JASBUD010000046.1 GCA_030148105.1 Microbacterium sp.
GACCGGAATGGGTCGCACCGAGCGAGTTTGATCTGACGATCGGATGTCATTGCTGACATCTCGTTTAATCTCAAAAGAATCTCATCGGCCAGACAAGCTGACCGCGAGGTTTTTTGGCATTTGACAAGTGCACGCTGTTGAGTTCTCAAGGATCGGATGCTCCTGCTTCCAACCTCTCGGCTGGCCCGGCAGGGCAACTTCTCTATCTTACACTTCGCAGTTCGTCTGTCAAATCAGCATGTTCCGAAGTCGGAAGCAGCTATCAGTGACGACATCTCACGAAGCTAGATCGGCGACCCTGCGTCTCGGCGTATGAGCCGGCCCGCTGGGCAACTTCTCTATCTTATCCCTCTCCGTCAGCGTGTCAAATCGGCTTCGTTCCGGACCTTTCGGCGTCGGCACGCAGCACTCTTCGCAGCTTCGAGGAGTGGGATCCCTCATCATAGACCCGGAGGTGAAGAGACTCAATGAGTCTCGCTGTGATGGGGGGTGGTTCTCCGCTTGAGGGGGGTAAGGCTTCTCGGCCTCTCCGCTTCCCTGTGGGGCGAACAAGTAATAAGTTACGTGGCCCCCGCACGTGTGGCAAATCCAGCCCGTATCCCGGGCGTGTCGCGCGGAATCCCGCGGGCGTAGCCTGCCGTCATGACTCCCGCTCCGCCCCAGCCGACTCCGTCCCACTCGGCGCAGGACATGCTCGCCCGTGTGCGTCGCGACCTCGGCGCGGACGCCGGCCCGTCCGATCCGCCACCCGCCCATGTCGTTCCCCTCCCGGCCCGCACGCGCGTCGACGCCCTCGCCTGGGCGAGTGTGACGGCGGCAGCCCGTGCGGCAGGCGATCTGGTCGGCGCGACGGTAGCTTCTCCGGACCCGGCGCGGATCGCGCTCGCTTTCACGAGCGAGCGCCACGTGCGTATCGACGACAGGGCCGTCTCGGTGTGGGCGGAGATGTCCGGCTTCTTCCGCACGCGCGACGGGTGGGTGCGCACGCACGCGAATTACGCGCATCACGCCGAGGCGCTCCGCAGGGCATTCGGTCTGCCGGCGACCGCGGGGCGTGCCGAACTCGCGGACGCACTCGGGGA
Source organism: Microbacterium sp. (assembly GCA_030148105.1). Classification (GTDB taxonomy): domain Bacteria; phylum Actinomycetota; class Actinomycetes; order Actinomycetales; family Microbacteriaceae; genus Microbacterium; species Microbacterium lacus. Next base: position 1,083 of record JASBUD010000046.1, read on the forward strand.
AATCGCCACCGATGTCGCGGAGAGCGCAGCCGATGTCGCCGGCGGGCTGTGCGTCGCCGTCCGCGCGGAGGATCCGCATTCGGACGAGATCCGTCGCCGGGCCCCACTCGTGTCCTTGCGGCGCGTGACCGACTCGCCGCGTCTGCCGGCGCCGCCCGCCCCGGTAGGGGCGCCCCTGCGCGGCATCCGCGTGCTCGACCTCACGCGCGTGATCGCGGGGCCGATCGCCACGCGTAGCCTCGCCCTCCTCGGGGCCGACGTGCTGCGGATCGACCCGCCCTTCCTTCCTGAAACGGAGTGGGTCCACCTCGACACCGGTCACGGCAAGCGATCCGCGCTGCTGGACATTCGATCGACATCGGGCCGCGGGACGCTCGAGCGTCTTCTCGCCTCTGCAGACGTCGTCGTCACGGGGTACCGTGCGCGCTCGCTCGAGCGTCTCGGGTGGGATCCGCCGGCTCTCGTCGCACGTCATCCCGGTCTTGTCGTGGCGCGCCTGACCGCGTGGGGCACCGATGAATCGGGCGTGGACGATCGAGCGGCGGATCGCCGTGGATTCGACAGCCTCGTCCAGGCGGCGAGCGGGATCGCGTGGATCGAGTCGGCGGACGGCGACACTCCCGGTGCGCTGCCCGCGCAGGCACTGGACCACAGCGCGGCGTACCTGCTCGCCGCCGGCACCCTGACGGCGTTGCGTCGGCGTCGCACCGAGGGCGGCGGGTGGATCGTCGAGGTCTCTCTTCGGCGGGTCGCCGCCGAGCTGCTCGGGATGCCGCGCGAGCCCGTCCCGCCCGAGGTTTCGGCGCCCGATCCTGCGCCGCACCTGCAGCGGTTCGACCTCGACGGGATGTCGGTGACCACGGTCGGCCCCGCTGTGTCGTATCCGGGTGGACCCGATCGCTTCGCGTCGCCGCGCCGCTGGGGGCGGGACGCGCCCGAGTGGTCTAGCTGACTCGCGTGCGACGATCCTGCCGCGACCGCAAGACCTGCACGGCGACCGCGAGCACGACCGTCGCCGCGCCCCACACCGCGCACGCCGGCGGAAGCACCCGGTAGGCCAGGTGCGCGAGCGTCCATTCGGCGGTGATCGGTCCGTAGACGGCGAGCCCGATCAACCATGCCGCGCCGAGGATCACCGGAAGGCCGGCGAGCCAGCCGATGCGCACGGCTGCCGGGAGGACGGGCTCAGGTTCGACGGTCGCCGGGCGAAGGCGCAGCCAGAACACGGCCCACACCCCGAGGATGAGCAGACCGCCCGCGGAAGACCCGTGCTGGAGCCACTTGTATCCGGTGAGCGGACCCCATTGCTCGTCGAGAGCGGGCACCAGAAGCACGCCCCCCCGGCCCTCGTGGGTGAACACGTCCCACGCGATGTGGCTGAGCACGCCGATCGCGAGAGAGGCCACCAGGAGCAGGACGCCGCGCCACCGCGACCCGGCCGCGTCGAAGGTCTCACGCAGCGCCGGGCCGGGTCCCGCGTCCCACTCCCCCGGCAGCCGACGCGCGAGCGGGCCCGGCGCGAGTTCGCGCACCGCCGGTCGCAGGACGCACCGCCAGATCAGCAGGAGGACGAGCGCGAGGAGCAGCGTCGCGGGAAGCCAGGCCGGGTCGTGCGTGATGCCGTAGGACAGCGGGAGCGCGCGCACGAACAGCGGTGCGTCCGGCGTCATCGCGCCGATCGCGACCGCCGCCGGAACGAGCGGTGTCCGCACGAACGGCAGCGCGACGACGGCATGGCTGGGCGTGAAGGGCATCCGCAGGTGGTCAGTCGCCGGCGAAGACGCCCGCGAGCGTCTTCTTCCCGCGCCGGAGCACCGACACGCCCCCCGGGAGCGATCCGTCCACGGTCGCGGTGTCATCGTCGACCTTGACGCCGTCGATCGAGACTCCCCCCTGCGCGATCGCGCGCCTGGCTTCGCTCAGGCTGGCCACCAGACCGGTCTCCACCAGGGCGGTCGCGATCGGTGTGCCCGTGGGCAGCTTCGCGTGCGGGAGCTCGCGCAGTGCGCTGGCCAAGGTCGCGGCATCCAACGAACGGAGATCTCCCTGGCCGAAGAGGGCTTCAGAGGCGGCGATCGCGGCGGCGGCAGCGGCTTCGCCGTGCACGAGAGAGGTCACCTCGAGCGCCACGCGCTTCTGACCGATGCGCCGGAACGGCTCGGCGGCGTGTGCGGCCGCGACCTCCTCGATCTCGGCGCGTGTGAGGAACGTGAAGACCTTCAGGCGATCGGCGACGTCCGCATCGTCGGTGTTGAGCCAGAACTGGTACATCGCGTACGGGCTGGTCAGCACGGGATCCAGCCAGATCGCGTTGCCCTCGCTCTTGCCGAACTTGCGGCCGTCGCTGTTGGTGATCAGCGGAGTGCCGATCGCGTGGACGCTCGTGCCTTCGGCGCGGTGGATCAGGTCGACACCGCTGGTGAGATTGCCCCACTGGTCGCTGCCCCCGGTCTGCAGGACGCAGCCGTACTGCAGGTAGAGCTCCCGGTAGTCCAGGCCCTGCAGGATCTGATAGCTGAACTCGGTGTAGCTGATGCCCTCATCCGAGTTCAGGCGCGCGCTGACGGCATCCTTCTTGAGCATCGTGCCCACGCGGTAGTGCTTGCCGATGTCACGCAGGAAGTCGATCGCACTGAGCGGAGCGGTCCAGTCGAGATTGTTGACGATGCGGGCGCCGTTGTCGCCGTCGAAGCTCAGGAAGCGCTCGATCTGAGTGCGGAGGTAGCCGACCCACTCCGCGACGGTCTCCTTGGTGTTCAGCGTCCGCTCCGCGGACGGCCGCGGGTCCCCCACGAGTCCGGTCGATCCGCCCACGAGGCCGAGGGGTCGGTGGCCGGCGAGCTGGATGCGGCGCATCGTGAGCAGCTGGACGAGGTTCCCGAGGTGCAGGCTCGGTGCGGTGGGGTCGAATCCGCAGTAGTAGACGATCGGCGGTCCGGCGAGGAGTTCGCGCAGTGCTGCCTGGTCGGTCGAGACGTGGACGAGACCGCGCCAGACCAGCTCGTCCCAGACGTTCTCGAACGACGGATCGATGGCGGGCGCGCTCGGGTTCAGAGCGGAAGACACGCGTTCGAGGCTATCAGCGCCGTCCGTCCGCCCGATCCGAGCCTGACGGCTTACCCGGCATGTGATGATGCCTGGAGACTTCAGTCCTCAGGTGTGGGCGATCCATATGCTTTCACGCTTAATCGTGCGATGATTAAGCCTGAAAGCAAACCCAGGCGAGGAGGCTCAGATGATCGTCATCACCGCCGATCAGCGCGGCAGCCGCTCGAGTGAAGACCTCGTGCCCGCGGCCCTGCAGCAGATCTCGATCATCGGAGGCGATCGCCTCCCGTTCGTCCCCGACCGCAACGCCGGGGACGAGATCCAGGTGGCTACGGAAGACGGGCGCACGGCGCTGGAGATCATCCTGCACCTCGTGCGCACCGAGGAGTGGGCCGTCGGTGTCGGCGTCGGCGGCATGGAGGAGGAGCGGGGCACGGAGATCAGGGCGGCCCGCGGAGAGGCGTTCATCCACGCCCGTGCCGCGGTCGAACGGGCGAAGGCCGCGCCGAGCCGCTTCGCGCTGGTCGGCGCGGAGCCCTCCGCGGCGGAAGACGCGGAGGCGCTGATCCGGCTCCTGCTCGAGCTGCGCTCCAGGCGCACCGGCCCGGGCTGGGAGGTCTTCGATCATCTGGCGGCAGGCGAGAGCCAGAAGGACATCGCGGCGCGGCTCGGTATCAGCGAGACCGCCGTCAGTCTGCGTGCGCGGGCCGCCGGCCTCCGGGCCGACGAGGCTGCGGTGCCGGCGCTCGCCCGGGTGCTGGATCGCCTCAACGGCGTCGGACGCCCGTGAAAGACTGACCGCATGCCCGCCATCGTCGCCGCCGTGCTGTCGATCTTCCTGTTCTTCGCCCTGTGCGGTGCACTCGTCCTGATCATCATCAGTCTGCGAAAGCCCACCACCGTGCCCCTCGCCGTCGCGGGCGGACTCGTCGTGCTCTCGCTGATCGTCGTCGTGGTCGCACCGGTCGACGTGCCGCTCATCATGGGGCTCATCATCGCGATCCTCGGCACGGCCGTGGCCGTCCTCGGCGGAAACCCCGTCACCCGACGCGTCCTCGAGATCGCGACCCACGGGCGGGTGAAGGACGGAGCGAACGGCGGCATCCTCCTGGATACCGAGGCCGCAGGAGTCCGCGACGACGACGAGCGCCCGACCGAAGTGCTGCGCGGCGGCACGACCATCGGATACCTGGAGCGGCTCGCCGTCGTCGTCGCCATCATCGCGGGCTACCCCGAGGCCATCGCGATCGTCGTCGCGGTCAAGGGCGTCGGCCGGTTCTCCGAACTCGCCGCCGCCGAAGCCCGGGAGCGGTTCATCATCGGCACGCTCTCGAGCCTGTTGTGGGCCTGCATCGTGGGCGCCCTCGTGCGATCGGCGATCTGGTGAACGCGGTCCCCTGGTCGGCGGGCCGCTGGACGCACGACCCCGAACTCGTCGACCTGTCCGACGAGACGCTCACGGCGATCGCAGCCGAGGGCAGCGACGCCTGGCGCGAGACCGCCTACGGCTTCGTGCATGCGAACGAGCACGCGCTCCTCGCACCGCTGACCGTCGGCGAGTCCATGCAGGTCGAGTTCGAGGCGAAGTGGACCGGCGAGTTCGATCAGGCCGGCATCTTCGTGCGGATCGACGACATGCGTTGGGTGAAAGCCGGCCTCGAATTCGCCGATGGGCACCTCGGGCTCGGAGCCGTGGTGACCGACGGCCGGTCCGACTGGTCGGTGGGTCGTGTCGATGAGTGGAGCACGGCATCCGTCTCGGTTCGCGTGAGCCGCTGGCCGGACTCCCTCATCGTGCGCGCTCGCGCGGGGGACGAGCCGTGGCGACTCGTCCGCGTCGCGCCGTTCGACGGCGCGGCGGACGCGAGCGCCGGGCCGTACCTGTGCGCGCCGACGCGCGCGGGATTCGCCGTCACCTTCCGTTCATGGACGCGCGGCGACGCGGATGACTCCATCCACTGACGCGGAGGGCACGCTGGGCGCGCTCGTGCAGGACTACGTCGCCGTGCAGTGCCGCGTGATCCTCGAGTCGCGTCTTCGCCTCGAGCAGCGGGACGAGGATGCCGTGCATCCCGCGCGGGTGGCGATCCGGCGCCTGCGCGCGACGCTGCACACCTTCGCTGCCGTGTACCGTCGCGTCGACCGCGAGGCCTTCGCCCAGGAGCTCGCCTGGCTCGGGCAGCTGCTCGGAGAGGTCCGTGACCTCCAGGTGCTCGCGGAGCGCTTCGCGGCGGACGAGCGCGTCCCCGCCGTCGTGGACGATGTGCTCGCAACGGTGTTCGCCCGGCGTCGGCGCGACGCCTGGGCGGCCGCGGTGACCGGGACGACGAGCGCCCGCGGAGTCGCCGTGTTCGCCGTGATGCAGCGCTGGCTGTCCGATCCCCCGGCTCGACGGGCGGCGGGACGCGACGCGGACGCCGCCCACGCCTTGGTTGACGAGGCGCAGGCCGAGGCGTCGCGGCGACTGCGGCGCGCTCGCAAGGCCCGGACCGACACGCGCGTGCACGCTGCACGCAAAGCCGTCAAGCGGCACCGCTACGCCGTCGAGCTCGCGCGCCCCGTCCTGGGTGCGGGTGTCCAGACGACGATCGCCGAACGGGAGGCACTGCAGGATGCGCTCGGCGCCCATCAGGACGCGGTCGTGGCAGCCGCGTTCCTCCGCTCGATCGACACCGCCGCGATGGACCCGCACACCGTCGAAGCGGTGCGGGCGCTCGTCCGCCGGACGGAACACACCGCCGCCGACCTGGACGGCATCTGGGCGCAGCTCGACTGAGCGCGCGGGCGCGTGGTCAGAGACCGAGCGCGTGCGCGGCAGCCTGCGCGCGCGCAACGAGCTCGCTGCGCTGCTCGGCGACCCGCACGGGAGCTGTCCCGCCCGCGCCGTCACGGCTGGCGACGGAGCCCGCGACGCTCAGAACCTCACGGACGGCCGGATCCAGATGCGGCGAGATCTGCGTGAGCGTCGCATCGTCGATCTCGTGCAGCTCGATGCCGCGCTGCTCGCACACTTTCACAAGCGCACCCGAGATCTCATGGGCGTCCCGGAAGGGCACGCCGCGCTTGACGAGCCACTCCGCGACATCCGTGGCCAGCGAGAAGCCCTGCGGGGCGAGCTCGGCCATCCGCTCGGTGTGGAACCGCAGCGTCGCGATCATCCCGGCGAACGCGGGGAGAACGAGCTCGAGCGTGCGCACCGAGTCGAACACCGGCTCCTTGTCCTCCTGGAGGTCGCGGTTGTAGGCCAACGGCAGCCCCTTGAGCGTCGCCATCAGCCCGCTGAGGTTTCCGATCAGCCGCCCGGACTTGCCGCGCGCGAGTTCGGCGATGTCGGGATTCTTATTCTGCGGCCTGATTCTGGACCCGGTCGAATATGCGTCGTCGAGCGTCACGAAGCCGAACTCGCGCGTGTTCCAGATGATGATCTCCTCCGCGAGCCGGGAGAGGTCCACGCCGATCATCGCCGCCACGAACGCGAATTCCGCGACGACGTCGCGGGCGGCCGTGCCGTCCAGCGAGTTCTCGGCCGGGCGCGCCAGACCGAGTTCGCCCGCGACCAGCTGCGGATCCAGACCCAGCGTCGAGCCGGCGAGCGCCCCTCCGCCGTACGGCGAGACCGACGCACGCACCGACCAGTCCCGGAAGCGCTCGAGATCGCGGACGAGCGGCCACGCGTGCGCCTGCAGATGGTGCGCGAGCAGAACGGGCTGCGCATGCTGCAGGTGCGTGCGCCCCGGCATGATCGCATCCGGGTGCGCCTCGGCCTGCGCGACGAGGGTGTCCACGACGCGGAGGATCTCACGGGCGATCGTCCGGGCGTGGTCGAGCAGGTACATGCGCACGAGCGTGGCGATCTGGTCGTTGCGGCTGCGGCCCGCGCGCAGCTTTCCGCCGAGCTCGGGACCGACCTCGGCGATGAGCGCCTGCTCGAGGGCTCCGTGCACGTCTTCATCCGCCGGCCGTGCCCGCAGGCTCCCGTCCTGCACACGGCGCGCGAGCGCGTCCAGCCCCGCGTGCATCGCTGCTTCCTCGTCCGCTGTGAGGTAGCCGGCCGCGGCGAGCGCCTTGGCGTGCGCATGCGACCCGGCCAGGTCGTACAGGGCGAGATCCCAGTCGAAGTGTGTGGATCTGCTCAGCTCCGCGAGCTCCGGCGACGGGCCGGAGGCGAAGCGCGCACCCCAGAGGGCGCCCTCGTTCGTGCCGTCGCGCTTGGTTCCGCTCATCCGCTCAGCCTATCCGCGTCGCGCGGCGCGCCTCGTCCGACCGCACGGGCGGCGCGGTCGAGGGCCCATTCGAGCGGCCCGCGCCCGACCAGGAGGGCCCACATCGTGCAGCCGAGCACCAGGCCGAGCGTCATCGGCCAGAACGGCTCGAGATCTCGGAAGCCTCGCAGATCACCCGCACTGCCGAGCACGGTCGTGGCGACGACCGCCCAGACGACGAGCTGGACCACGTAGGCGGTGAGGGGCATCGCGCCCACGGCGCGCAGCGGGAGCACGATCCACGTGACGACGGTGCGGCATGCGAGCAGGCACGCACCCAGCACCGCGAGCGCGAACCCACCCGATCCGATGACTTCCCACAGACCCGTCGAGTGGGGTTCCGCGGTCCACAGCGCCGCCCAGAAGGAGGACGCTCCGGATGCCGGCCCCACGCCGTTCAGCGCATCCGCGCCGTACCCGAGCACCGCGAGGGCGGCACCGCACCCGAGCAGGCGCGCCTGCACCGCCGGCCGGCCGATCCCCGCCCGTGCGACGCCGAGGCCGGCCGCGACGACGGCGATCCAAACCGGGAACGGGTAGTGCCAGCCGATCAACGGGGACACGATCTGTCCGGCGGACGTGCTCCACACCGGCGCGGCGTCCAGGCCGACCTGCACCACCGGCATCACGAGCGCGAGCCCGCCCGCGATCATGAGGAGCGGCTTCGCCCCGAGACCGGTGAGCGGGAGGGCGAGGAGGAACAGGATCGCGTAGGCGGGGAGGATGACGTAGACCGGGACTCCGGTGGCGATCAGCGCGAGACCGATGAGCCAGAGGAGCCCGGCGCGGACCGCCAGGCGCATGCGGGCGGTGTGCATGGGACCCGTCTCCAGCGGCGTGCGACCGCCCGTCACGAGACCGATCGACACTCCGGCGAGGGTCGCGAACAGGATGGACGACCTGCCCTCGACCACGGCGACCCAGGTCGCGGCATCCGCAATGTCGAGATCGTCGATCCACAGGACATGCGCGGCGATCATCCCGATGACCGCGAGGCCGCGCGCGAGGTCGACCCCCGCGACGCGTCGCGGTCCGTTCAGCCGCGTCCATCGGGACGCGAGCCAGCCGGCAGGTGCGTTCAGCTCTGGCGCAGAAGCCACACCAAGAGCGCCTTCTGCGCATGCAGCCGGTTCTCGGCCTCGTCCCACACGACGCTCTGCGGACCGTCGATCACCTCCGCGTCCACCTCGTATCCGCGGTCGGCGGGCAGGCAGTGGATGAAGATCGCGTCGGGGCGCGCGAGCGACATGAGCTCGTTCGTGACCTTGTACTGGCTGAGGTCGCGCAGGCGCGCGAGCTTCTCCTCCTCCTTGCCCATGGACACCCACGTGTCGGTGACGATCACATCCGCTCCCGCGGCCGCCTCGTTGGGGTCGGTGAACAGGGTGAGCGAGCCGCCCGTCTCGGCCGCACGGCGGTCGGCGTCCGCGACGACGTCCTCGCGGGGCGCGTAGGACTCCGGCGAGGAGACCCGGACGTGCATTCCCGCCGTGACGCCGGCGAGCATGTACGAGTGGGCCATGTTCGAGCGGCCGTCTCCGAAGAAGGCGAGCGTGAGTCCTCGCAGCTCGCCCTTGTGCTCGCGGATCGTGAGCAGGTCGGCGAGCAGCTGGCACGGGTGGAAATCGTCGCTGAGCGCGTTGACGACGGGCACTGTCGTGCCGCGCGCCATCTCCTCGAGACCCGCTTGCGCATACGTGCGCCAGACGATCGCCGCGACCTGACGCTCGAGCACGCGCGCGGTGTCCGAGGGGGTCTCCTTGCCGCCGAGCTGCGAATTGGCGGTCGAGATGATCAGCGGTGAGCCGCCGAGATCGGCGATACCGACCGCGAAGGATACGCGCGTGCGTGTGGACGACTTGTCGAAGATCACCGCGACCGTCTGCGGCCCCTCCAGAGGCTTGAGCTTCCAGCGGTCCTTCTTGAGCGCGACGGCGAGATCGAGGATCTCCCCCTGCTCGGCGGCGGTCAGATCGTCGTCGCGCAACAGGTGACGGGTCATGCGGAGGCCTCCTCGAGCACGAGCGCGTCCTCGACGGTGCGCAGTGCGGCGGTGAACAGCTGGACGAACTCGTCGATCTCCACGTCGCCGATGTTCAGCGCGGGCACCAAGCGGATCGTGGAGTCGTTCGGGGCGTTGATGATGAGCCCGTGCTCCTGCGCCGCGGCGACGACGGCTTTGGCGACGGGATGCCGCAGCCCGACGCCGATGAGGAGACCCCGGCCGCGGCATCCCTCGACGAGTGCACTCTCGAGCCCGGTGATCGCCGTCCGCAGCTGGCGTCCACGTTCTGCCGCGTTGCCGACGAGCCCCTCGGCCTCGATCTCGGCGAGCACCGCCGAGGACACGGCGGTGCCGAGCGCATTGCCGCCGAACGTGGACCCGTGGGTCCCGGGGTAGAACAGCTCGCTCGCCGCGCCGAACGTGATGAGCGCGCCGATCGGGAATCCCCCGCCGATGCCCTTGGCGACGGTGATCGCGTCCGGGGTGATCCCGGCGTGCTGGAATGCGAACCACTCGCCCGTGCGGCCGGCGCCGGTCTGGATCTCGTCCACGATCAGCAGCGCACCGTGGCGCGCAGTGATCTCGCGCGCGGCCCGCAGGTATCCCTCGGGCAGGTCGATCACACCCGCTTCGCCCTTGATGGGTTCCACGAACAGCGCCGCGACACGGTCATCCATCGCCGCCTCGAGGGCGTCGATCGTCGTGTCGATGAATTCGACGCCCGGCACCATCGGAAGGAACGGCTGCTGCATGTAGGGCTTGCCGGTCAGCGCGAGCGTGCCCATCGTGCGCCCGTGGAACGCGTCCGTGAGTGCGAGGATGCGCGGACGCTCCGTCTCGCCGGTCGAGCCGTGCAGGCGCGCGAGCTTGAAGGCCGCCTCGTTGGCCTCGGCCCCGGAGTTGCCGAAGTAGACCCGACCCGACTCCCCCGTTCCGGCCAGGCGCTTCAGGCGCGCGGCCAGCTCGAGCTGCGGCGGCGTCGCGAAGTAGTTCGACACGTGCGCGAGCGTGGCTGCCTGCGTGGCCACCGCGTCGACGAACACCGGGTGCGCGTGGCCGAGCGAGTTCACCGCGATGCCGGCGAGGAAGTCGAGGTAGCGTCGGCCGTCGGCGTCCCACAGGTAGGCACCCTCGCCCCGGACGAACATCGCCATCCGGTCGCCGAAGGTGCGCAGCAGATCGCGTCCCGCGTCGTCTTGCCAGCTCATCCGAGCACCACTTCCGTTCCGATTCCCTTGCTCGTGAAGATCTCGACGAGCACCGAGTGCGGCACCCGCCCGTCGATGATCGCGGCGGTCTCCACGCCGCCTTCGACCGCATCCAGACACGCCTGCATCTTCGGGATCATCCCCGATTCCAGGCGGGGCAGCATCTCCCGCAGCTCTGGCGCGCTCAAGTGGGAGACGAGCGACTCGCGGTTCGGCCAGTCGGCGTAGAGACCCGCGACGTCGGTGAGCACGACGAGCTTCGCCGCGCCCAGAGCGACGGCGAGCGCCGCGGCCGCGGCATCCGCGTTCACATTGAGCGAATGCCCGGGGTGATCCAGGTCCGGCGCGATGCTGGACACCACAGGGATGCGCCCGGCGGCCAATTGGTCGAGAACCGGTTGCGGATCCACCGCGACGACGTCGCCGACGCGCCCGAGGTCGTGCTCGACGCCGTTCACGATGACGCCGCGCCGACGTCCGCCGAACAGGCCCGCGTCCTCCCCGGACAGGCCTGTGGCATGCGGCCCGTGCGCGTTGATCTTCGCCACGAGCTGCGGGTTGATCTGGCCGGTCAGCACCATGCGGACGACGCTGATCGCCTCGGTGCTGGTGACCCGGTACCCACCCTTGAACTCGCTCGGGATCGCGAGGCGGTCCAGCATCGAGGAGATCTGCGGGCCGCCGCCGTGCACCACGACGGGCTTGACCCCGACGTAGCGCAGGTAGGCGATGTCCGCGGCGAACGCGTCTTGCAGTTCGTCGCTCACCATGGCGTTGCCGCCGTACTTGATCACGACGATCTGATCGCTGAAGCGCTGCAGCCACGGCAGCGATTCGATCAGCGTGGCGGCCTTGCGGCTCGCCTCGGCGGGGTCGGTGTCCTGCAGGTCGATCTCGGTCATGTCGCGTACGCGCTGTTCTCGTGGACGTAGTCGTGGGTGAGGTCGTTCGTGAGGATCGTCGCGTGCGCCCGCCCCACCCGCAGGTCGATGCGCAGGTGCGTGGCGCGCGGTGTCAGGTCGACCTCGTCGCGGGAGGCGTCGGGACCGCCCTGACTGCAGACCCGCACACCGTTCATGAAGACGTCGACGTCGTACGGGTCGAATTCGGCGTCGGTCGTGCCGATCGCGGCGAGGACCCTGCCCCAGTTGGGGTCGTTGCCGAAGATCGCGGCCTTGAAGAGGTTGTTGCGCGCGACCGAGCGGCCGACCTCGACCGCGTCCTCTTCGGACGCCGCACCCACGACCTCGATCGTGATGTCGTGGCTGGCGCCCTCGGCGTCACCCTGGAGCTGACGGGCGAGATCCGTGCAGAGTTCGGTGAGCGCGCCCCGGAACCCGTCGGGATCCGGCGTGACGCCCGAGGCGCCGCTCACCATGAGGGTCACCTGGTCGTTCGTGGACATGCAGCCATCGGAGTCGAGGCGATCGAAGCTGACACGCGTCGCCGCCCGCAGGTGCGCATCCGCCTCCTCGGAGGTGAGCACCGCGTCGGTCGTGATGACCACGAGCATCGTCGCGAGCCCGGGGGCCAGCATCCCTGCACCCTTCGCCATGCCGCCGATGCTCCAGCCGTCCCGGCGGACGACAGCGCGCTTCGGCTTCGAGTCGGTCGTCATGATCGCCAGCGACGCCGCCTCCCCACCGTCCGAGCTCAGTTCGGCGATGCCCTGCTCGGTGCCGGCGAGCACCTTTCTTCGGAACACCTCGTCCCCCGTGCCGATCAGTCCTGTCGAGCACACCAGCACGTCACTCGCTCCTACGCCGAGCAGAGCGGCCGCCTTCTCGGCGGTCTGGTGCGTCGTCTGGAAGCCGAAGGACCCGGTGAAGCAGTTCGCGCCCCCGGAGTTCAGCACGATCGCCTCGACGATGCCGTCCCGGATCACCTGCTCGGACCACAGGATCGGATTGGCCTTCGCGCGGTTCGTCGTGAACACCGCGGCGCCGACCTTCAACGGTCCGCGGTTCACCACGACGGCCACGTCCGGATTGCCGGAGGACTTGAGGCCGACCGCGACGCCCGCCGCCTCGAAACCCTGTGCTGCGGTGACGCTCACGGGGCGACTCCGTTCACGCTCAGCGCGGTGCCCTCGGCGAGCCCCAGCGCGATGTTCATGGATTGGATCGCGGCGCCCGCGGTGCCCTTCACGAGGTTGTCCACCGCGGCGACGACCACGACCCGGTTCGCATCGCGGTCGATCGAGAGTCCGATCAGTGCGGTGTTCGCCCCGACCACATCGGCGGTGCGGGGGAACTCGCCCGCCGGCAGGAGCTGCACGAACGTCTCGTCCGCGTACGCGGACTCCCAGGCACCCCGGATCTCGGCATCCGTGGCCCCCTCGGCGATCGGGGCAGAACTGGTCGCGAGGATGCCGCGGGCCATCGGCACGAGCACCGGAGTGAACGAGATGCGGATCTGCCCGGTCGCGCCGGCGCCGACGAGCGCCTGCCGGATCTCGGGGATGTGCCGGTGGGTGCCCCCCACGGCGTAGGGATTGGCGCTGCCCAGGATCTCGCTCGCGAGGAGGTTCGTCTTCAGACTCTTCCCGGCACCGCTCGGACCCACCGCGAGGACCGAGACGATGTCGGAGGTGTCGATCACGCCGGCGGCGACGCCGGGCGCGAGGCTCAGACTCACCGTGCTCGCGTTGCAGCCGGGCGCTGCGATGCGGTTCGCGCCGACGAGCCGCGAGCGCTGCTTCGTCCCGCCGACGAGGAGTTCGGGAACGCCGTACGTCCACGGATCGTGGAACTCGCCGCCGTAGAACCGCGCCCACTGCTCGGCGGAGTCCAGCCGGTGATCGGCGCCCGCGTCGATCACGATCGGAGTGTCCGCGAGCGCCTCGGTGTACTGACCGGACTGTCCGTGCGGCAGCGCCAGGAAGACGATGTCGTGCCCGGCGAGCACGTCGGGGGTCGACGGTTCAAGCGTCAGGTGCGCGAGCGAGCGCAGGTGCGGCTGATGGGCGATGAGGGGCTGTCCCGCGTTCGAATGCGCGGTCACGGTGCGGATCTCGACGTCGGGATGTGCGGCGAGGATCCTCAGGATCTCGCCGCCCGCATAGCCGGATGCGCCGGAGACGGCGACCGAATATGTCATGGATTCCACCTTAGAGTCTGGGGTCATGGGCTGCGGACGGCGACGCCTGCAGCTCCCCGGATCCGAGGTGCGCGACGTCGCCTAGAGTCGGCGGCTGCCCAGACGTCGGCGCGCGGGAGCGACGCTCGGAGCGAGCGTGGCGAGGAGGGGCGCGGCCGAAGGCATGCGCCGACGATAGCGGGCGCGTCGCCGGGCCCGCAAATCGCGTGCGGCGTTCACAACTCCCGCATTCTCGCGAGCGGGGCGGCGGCGGAGCGCGCGGTGGGGCGGGCCGCGTCGCCGGCGCCGAGCGAAACGCGGGAGTTACACGCGCGACAGCTCGGCCAGCAGGGTGCGTTCGTCCGCACGGGACAGGCCCGCGCGGCGTTCCCGGTCCAGTCCCCGCTCCCGCTCGTCCGCCAGGGTGCGCGTCATCGTGTCGGCCAAGTCGCGTAGCTTGCCGCCCGCCGCCGAGTACGCGGCGTGGGAGCGGGTCGTGAATCCGGGCATGTCCGGCGGGAGCCAGAGAGGCAGCGACCGCGGCCCCATCCAGTACGCGACGTCATGCGCCTCGAGCCAGTCGTCGTCCGCCTCGACGAGCTCGCCGGTGTGCCCGGCCGTCGCGCGGGCGAGCGCGATCAGGGCGGAAAGAGCCGTGGGGTCGCCGACCGCGTTCGCGGTCACGCCGGACTCGTCCGCCCCGCACCGCACGACGAAGTCAGCGACGTCGTCGACGTCGATCACCTGGGCGCCGCGTCCCTCCAGACGCGGCGCGAGCACGGGCTCGGCATTTGCGAGCGCGAACCGGCCGACCCAGTAGCCGAACCGGTCGGTGGGGTCGCCGGGACCGACGACGAGGCCGGGGCGCACGATCGCCGCGCGATCCGGCAGCGCGGCACGGACGGCGGCCTCTGCGGCGGCCTTGGCGCGGGAGTAGTCGTACTCCTCGCCCGGCCGGAGCGGTTCGCTGAGCGGAGCGCCCTCGTCGGCATCCGCAAGGTCGTTGTCGGCGTACGCCGAGACCGACGAGACGTACGTCCAGTGCCGCGTCCGAGGACCGAGCTGGGTCACCGCGGCATCGACGTGCGCGGGGATGGAGGAGATGTCGATCACCTCGTCCCACTCGCGGCCGGACACGCCGTCGTACGCGGACCCGTCCTCGCGGTCACCGATCACGAGCTGGACGCCCTCCGGCGCCGGGCGGGATCCTCGCGCGAGGCACGTCACCTGCGCACCGGCATCCCGCCACCGCTCCGCCACACGTCCGCTCAGCCAGCCCGTCCCACCCAGGATCAGCACATCGGTCATGCGCCCATCCCACCAGACGCGCGTCCCCGGCGAAACCGATCCGAGCGTCGGGCGCACGACGTCGTGTCGAGCGCACGACCTGTCCGCGAGGGGATGCCGCGCAGTGGGCAACAGGTCGTGCACTCGACCTGAAGTGGGAGCGCGCTACTCGCGCAGGGTCGCGCCGAAGCGCTCGGCCGCGACGGCGACACCCGCGAGCTTCGCCTCGGTCGCCTCGGCGGCCGTCAGCGTGCGGTCGGGAGCGCGGAAGCGCAAGGCGAACGTCAGGCTCTTCGCCCCGTCCGGAAGACCGGTCCCCCGGTAGTCGTCGACGAGACGCGCGGATTCGAGCAGGTCTCCGGCGCCCTCGACGAGCGCCGCGCGCACGTCGCCGGCCGGAAGATCCGCCCCGACGACGAGCGAGACGTCCTGGGTCGCCGCCGGGTAGCCCGACAGCGACGCTGCGACGACGCGGTCGCCGGCCAGCGAGAGCACGAGGTCGAGGTCGAGCTCCGCGACGATGACACGTCCCGGCAGGTCGGCCGCTTCGGCCACCGCCGGCAGCAGCTCCCCCAGGTACCCGACCTGGGTTCCGCGGACCGTGAGGACTCCCGTGCGGCCGGGGTGCAGCGCCGCGCGCTCACCCTGCTCGATGTCGATCTGCACACCTGCGGCGACCCCGATCGTCCGGACGGCGTCCAGGGCATCGGCGACGTCGGCGGGCTGCGCGGCGGTCCCGGGCTGCTTCGCGACGACCGCGCCGGTCAGGAGCACAGCGACGTGACGCGGCTGCGGCGGGATGCCGGCATCCAGCGCCGCGAGCGTGCCGGCGTCCGGACGCACGGCCGACGGCGGCACGAACGGCGTGCCGTAGAGCACACCCTCGGCGGGCAGGAACACCGTGCCGGACTCGAACAGCGCCAGGTCGGTGAAACCGCGCGAGAGGTTGCGGTGCGCGACGCGGAGGAGGCCGGGCACGAGGCTGCGGCGCAGGAACGGCGTCTGTCCGTCGAGCGGGTTCGCGAGCTTGATGCTCGGCAGGTGTCCGCCGCTCGCGGAGCCGTGCAGGTCGTTCTGCTCCTCGGTGGTGAACGGGAACGACGGCGTTTCCACGTAGCCCGCCGCGGCGAGCGCGTTCGAGACGCGTCGGCGCCCCTGCTGGGGAGGTGTCAGCCCGCGGCCCGACGGCGGCGTGGGCAGGATCGACGGGATGCGGTCGTAGCCCTGGATCCGGGCGACTTCCTCCGCGAGCGTCCACTTGTCGGTGAGGTCGGGTCGCCAGGACGGCGCGAAGGCCACGAGGTCCCCCTCGCGCGCGTGCACGGCGCACCCGATCAGCTCGAGCGATCCGATGATCTCCTCGCGCGTGTACGCGACGCCGATGAGGCCCTCGACGAAACCGTGCGGCAGCTCGATCCCGGGGAACTCGTAGCCCGCGAGCAGCGCACCGCCCTCGCGACGATCGGTGCCGCCGGCGTACGCGACCATGAGGTCGACCGCGCGCTGGGCCGCCACGAACGGGATGTTCGGATCGACACCGCGCTCGAAGCGCCGCGAGGCCTCCGAGGGCAGCTTGTGCCGCCGGGCCGTGCGGGCGATCGAGACCGGGTCGAAGGTCGCCGCCTCGATCAGGACGTTGCGGGTCGCATCGGTCATCTCGGTCGCGCCGCCGCCCATGACTCCAGCCAGGCCGATCGGGCCGGACTCGTCGGTGATCAGCAGGTCCTCGGCGTCGAGCGTGCGCACCTTGCCGTCGAGCGTCTCCAGAGTCTCCCCCGCGCTCGCCCGCCGGACGGTGATGCCGCCCTGGAGCCGATCGAGATCGTATCCGTGCAGGGGCTGGCCGAGCTCGAGCATCACGTAGTTGGTGATGTCGATCAGGATGCCGAGCGGCCGGATGCCCGCGAGGGTCAGGCGCGAGATCATCCATGCCGGGGTCGGCCGGGTGGGGTCGACGTCGCGCACGATGCGGGTGACGAACTCGGTCGCCCCCACGCGCCCGCGGATCGGCGTGAGGTCGGCGACCGTCGAACGGAAGGCGTCGGTCGTGTGCTGCACCTCGCCCCACGCACGGAGCCCCGGGTCGGTGAATGCCGCCCCGGTGGCGTGCGAGTACTCGCGTGCGACGCCGCGGATCGACAGGGCGTAGCCGCGGTCGGGAGTCACGTTGATCTCCACCGCCACGTCGTCCAGGCCGAGGAGCGCGATCGCGTCGGTCCCTACTGGTGCGTCGATGCCGAGCTCGACGAGGCGGAGGATGCCGGAGTGCTCGTCGCCGAGTCCGAGCTCCTTCGCGGAGGCGATCATGCCGTCCGAGACGTGTCCGTACGTCTTGCGCGCCGCGATCGGGAAGGGGCCAGGCAGTACCGAGCCCGGCAGCGTGACGGCGACCTTGTCGCCGACGAAGAAGTTGCGGGCGCCGCAGACGATGCCGTGCACGGCAGGGCCGCCGTCGGCGGCGAGTTCACCGTCGGGCGCGACCTGCACCTGACACCAGCGGATGGTCTTGCCGTTGGACTGCGGCTCCTCGACGAACTCGAGCACCTCGCCGACGACGATGGGGCCCTGCAGCTCGAAGCGGTGCACGTCCTCCTCTTCGAAGCCGACGCGCACCAGAGCCGCGAGCACGTCCTCGGGAGCGGCATCCGCCGGCACATCGACGTACTCACGCAACCACGACAGCGGGACGCGCATCAGACCACCATTCCGAACTGCTCGCTGAAGCGGACATCGCCCTCGGCCATGTCGCGCATGTCCTGCACGTCGCTGCGGAACATGAGGGTCCGCTCGATCCCCATCCCGAACGCGAACCCGGAGTACTCCTCCGGGTCGATTCCCGCCGCCCGGAGGACGTTCGGGTTGACCATCCCGCAACCGCCCCACTCGATCCAGCGCGCGCCGCCCTTGAAGGTCGGGTGCCAGAGGTCGAGCTCTGCGGAGGGCTCGGTGAAGGGGAAGTAGTTCGCGCGCAGGCGGGTCTTGGCCTCGGCGCCGAACAGCGCGCGGGCGACGTGATCGAGTGTGCCGCGCAGGTGCGCCATCGTGATGCCCTTGTCGATCACGAGTCCCTCGAACTGCGAGAACACCGGCAGGTGCGTCGCGTCGAACTCGTCGGTGCGGTACACGCGCCCGGGTGAGATGACGTAGATCGGCAGGTCGCGGGTCAGCATCGACCGCATCTGGACGGGGCTCGTCTGCGTCCGCAGGACCAGGTGGCGGGCGACCGGGTCCACATAGAACGTGTCCTGCATCTGGCGGGCCGGGTGGTCCTCGTCGAGGTTGAGCGCGTCGAAGTTGTACCACTCGTGCTCGAGCTCGGGGCCTTCGGCGATCTCCCATCCCATTCCGATGAAGATGTCGCCGATCTGCTCCTGCAGAAGGGTGAGCGGATGCCGCGCACCGGTGCGCGCGCGCTGCGGGAGCGCGGTCATGTCGATCCGCTCGCTCTCGAGCTTCGCGGCGGTCTCGGCCTCGGCGATCACGCTCTCGCGCGCTGCGAGAGCCTGATTCACGCGGGCACGGGCCTGGCCGACGAGCTTGCCGAACTCCGCCTTGCGCTCCGGGGCCACCTGCCGCAGGCGCGCGTTCAACGCGGCCAGCGGCGAGCCCTCGCCGGCGTGCGCGGCACGGGCGGCCTTCAGCGCCGGCGTATCGGACGCTGCGCCGATCGCCTCCAGGGCCGCCTGGACAGCGGCATCCACCGCGTCGGGGGTGATTTCGGGTTCGTCAGACACGAAAGACGAGTCTACCGACGACGGATGCCGCTCCCCCGCCGCCGGATCCCGCTCACCCCTCGTCGCGCTGGGCGACGATCAGCTCGGTGTCGGTCGTCGGAGCCTCACCGGCGCCGACGACGACCGAGGACCGGGGAGAGGAGCGCAGTCGCTTCTCGGCGATGCTCGCCACCCAGGACAGCAGGAGGCACAGCGAGATGTAGATCGCACCGGCGACGATCGCGGCCTGGATGAGCGGCGAGTCCAGCGTCGCCGAGGAACCGAGGTCCTTGGCGTACTTGAGCAGCTCGGGGTACGTGATGATGAAGCCGAGTGCCGTGTCCTTGAGGGTCACCACGAGCTGGGCGATGATGACCGGCAGCA
The DNA here is from genome assembly GCA_030148105.1 of Microbacterium sp. Lineage (GTDB taxonomy): Bacteria > Actinomycetota > Actinomycetes > Actinomycetales > Microbacteriaceae > Microbacterium > Microbacterium lacus. Next base: position 20,068 of record JASBUD010000046.1, read on the forward strand.
TCGCCCGGATGGCCTGCGGCAGCAGCACGAGTCGCATGACCCCGCTCTTGCGGAGTCCGATCGCGTAGCCCGCTTCCCCCTGACCGCGCGGAAGCGACTCGACGCCGGCGCGGATGACCTCGGCGAGCACCGACCCGTTGTAGACGATGAGGGCGATGACGACCGCGAGGTACGTGTCCATCTTGATGCCGATGACCGGCAGCCCGTAGTACAGCAGCAGCATGAGGATCAGGACGGGGATCGCGCGGAAGACCTCGATCACGGCGGTCACCGGGATGCGCACCCACGCGTGGTCCGACAGGCGGCCGAGCGCGAGGACGAAGCCGAGGACGAGCGCACCGATCGCCGCGGAGACGAACGCCGCCAGCGTGCGCAGCGTCGCGAGACCGAACTGCTCCCACACACGCGTGTAGGTGAAGGCCGACCACTTCGAGGCCGAGAACTGACCGGTGACGGCGAACCGCCAGATGATGAAGCCGAGGATCGCGAGCACCGCGATCACGGTGACCGCGCCGAGGACGCGGTTGCGGGCGATCGCGCGCGGGCCGGGGACGTCGTACAGGACCGAAGTCATCGCGCGACCCTCCACTTCTTCTCGAGGGCTCTCTGCAGGGCCGCCAGCAGGAGCACCATGACGACGAAGACGACCATGACCCACAGCAACACGACGAGCTGGTTCTCGCCGTTCTCACTCATCTCGGCACGGATGTTGCCGAGGTTCACGACCGAGAACCCCGCGGCGACCGTGGTGTTCTTCAGCAGGGCGATGAAGACGCTCATCATGGGCGGGATGACCGAGCGGGCGGCCTGCGGCAGCACGACGCTGCCCATCACCTGGCCGAACGTGAGGCCGAGGGCGCGGGCGGCCTCGGCCTGACCCACCGGCACGGTGTTGATGCCGGAGCGGATCGTCTCGGCGACGTAGGTCGCGGTGTAGATGCCGAGCGCCCAGATCGCCAGCACGAGGAAGTTCACCCGGAAGTCGACCAGGAGCGGGATCCCGAAGGCGAAGAAGAAGAAGATCAGGGTCAGCGGGGTGTTGCGGATCGTGTTGACGTACACCGTGCCGACCGTCCGTGCGATCGGGATGGGCGAGACGCGCATCGCGCCGATCAGGAGACCCAGGACGATGGCGATGAGCCCACCGCCGAAGAACAGCACGACCGTGCCGATGAGGGCCTGGACCCACAGATCGGGGTAGTCGGTGATCACATTCACGACCGGGTGCTCCTTGATCGTCGCGGGGGAAGAGAGTGAGGTGGCGGCAT
>JASBUD010000061.1 GCA_030148105.1 Microbacterium sp.
CTCGTACGCGACGATGACGGGACCCGCGGGCACGCCTTCGAGATCGGCGGTGAGCTGCTCCACGTTCGCGAGCGCCGCGGCAGCGCCCCCGAGCTGTTCTGACTCGCCGATGCACAGCACGGGCGTGATGCCGTGTGTGAGCGCTGCGGCGGCTTTGGCCGCGGTGACGGTGTCGGTCTCGTCGAACAGGCGCCGCCGCTCGGCGTGGCCGATCTCGGCGACCGCGACGCCGATCTCGGCGAGCTCGGCCGCGGTGACCTCGCCGGTGTAGGCGCCCGGTGCGAACTTGGACACGTCCTGCGCGCCGACGAGCACGGCGGTGCCGGCGAAGGTGTCCAGGGCGGCGGGGATCTGCAGGTAGGTCGGGATCACGAACAGCCGCACCGCGCCGGACGCGACCGCCGGGTGGGCGCCGGCGCGTGCGGCGACGTCGGCGAACCACGCGCGCGCCCGCTCGTTCCCGAAGTACGTCTTCAGGCTCACCCCCACCGCGACCCCGGACATCAGCAGCTGCCGGTGCTCTCGTACTCGCCGATCACGGCCACCTTCTCCGCGGATGCCGAGCTCGGGTCGAAGCGGTACGTCAGCCATTCGCGCACCAGGCGCCGGGCGAGTTCGATGCCGACGACGCGCTGGCCCATCGTGAGGACCTGCGCGTCGTTGGAGAGGACTCCGCGTTCGACGGAGAACGAGTCGTGCGCGGTGACGGCGCGGATGCCGACCACCTTGTTCGCCGCGATCGCGACGCCCAGGCCCGTGCCGCAGATGAGCAGGGCGCGGTCGGCCTCGCCGTTCGCGACGAGCTCCGCGGCGGCGATCGCGACGCGCGGATACGCGGTGTGGCCGTCGGCATCCACCCCGACGTCCACGACGGACGCGACGCCGGGGTTGTCCAGGAGATCCTTCTTGAGGATCTCCTTGTAGTCGAAGCCGGCGTCGTCGCTGCCGATCACGAGACGGAGGGCGTCAGTCATGCGGGGTTCCTCTCCTGGCCGGCGAGCACGTCGCCGACCGCGGTCACGATGAGCGCGAACGAGTGCGCGCCCGGGTCCGGGATGCCGAGGCTCTTCTCCGCGTGCGGACGCGCACGGCCCATGCGGGGGAGGAGCTCGGACGTGGATGCCGAGGCCCGGGTCGCCGCGTCGGCGGCGTTCCGCCACGCGTCCGCCAGTGCGGAGCCGGCGTCGACGGACCGCGTCAGTGCGGTGGTGAAGGGCACGAGCGCGTCGACCATCGTCTTGTCGCCGACCTCGGCCTTGCCGTAGGCCTGCACTCCGGCGACCCCGGCAGCCACCCCGGCGGCGACGTCCGCGGCCGACGGGTCACCGTGATCGCCGAGCCGCTGGGCGATGCTCGAGAGGATCACGCCCCACAGGGCGCCCGACGTGCCGCCCGCGCGGTCCGACCACGCGTCTGCCGCACGCTCGAGCGTCGTCGCGGCGCCGGCTCCGGCATCCTGCGCCGCCGAGCCGGCGGACAGTGCTGCGTGCGCCCCGCGCTGCATGCCGATGCCGTGGTCGCCGTCACCGGCGATCGCGTCGAGGCGGCCGAGCTCGTCCACGTGCGTGTCGATCGTCGCGACGATCATCTCGAGCGCTGCCCGGACCGTGACGGCGGCCGCCCGCGACGCCTCGTCGGCGTCCGGGATCACGTCGACCTCGGCGACGGACTCGCTGTCGACGGCGCGTGGGGCGGAGGCGACCGAGCCGCGGCGATAGGCGGGGGTGTCGACCGGGGTGTCCCACAGCCTCTCGAGTTCGCGGTCGTCTTCGGCGCTGCCGAGCCAGAACAGGGTGAGCGAGGTGCCCGCCATGTCGAAGCTCGTGCAGTATTCGCCGACGTGCGGGTCGAAGATCTCGACACCCGCCGCCTCGAGCAGCTGGGCGATCCGCCGATAGACGACGAACATCTCCTCGTACTTGAGCGATCCGAGTCCGTTCAGGATCGGCACGACCCGGGCGCCTGCGACATCGACACCGGCGGGCACCTCCTCGAGCAGCCGTGAGACGAGCAGCTCGGCCAGTCCGTCGGCGGTCGGGATGCCGGTCTCGTCGATTCCGGGTTCGCCGTGGATGCCGAGCCCCACCGCCATGCGTCCTTCGGGCACCGAGAACAGCGGCTGGTCGGCGCCGGGGAGGGTGCAGCCGCTGAAGGCGACGCCGAACGAGCGGGTGCGCTCGTTCGCGAGCTGCGCGAGCCGCGTGACCTCCGCGAGGTCGGCGCCCGCCTCAGCCGCGGCGGCGGCGATGCGGAAGACCGCGAGGTCGCCGGCGATGCCGCGGCGCTTGTGCGCTTCAGCGGGAGGAGCACTGAAGATGTCGTCGGTCACCGCGACGGTCGCACACGCTATGCCCTCCGCGCGGAGCCGGTCCTGCGCGGCGTCGAAGTTCAGGACATCTCCGGCGTAGCTGCCGTAGGAGAAGAAGACCCCGCCGCCGTTGTCCGCGGCTTTGGCGACCGCGTGGATCTGCTGGGTGGACGGGGAGGCGAAGAGGTTGCCCATCGCGGCCCCGTGCGCGAGACCCTGGCCGACGAGGCCGCCGAAAGCGGGGTAATGACCCGACCCGCCGCCCACGACGACCGCGACCTGGCCGGCAGGTGTCGCGGTCGAGCGCACGACACCGCCCGTCACGCGGCGCACATGGCGCCCGTTCGCCGCGACGAAACCGTCGATCATCTCGTCGGCGAAGTCCGCGGGGTCGTTCCACAGGCGCGTCATCGCGTCTCCTCGTGCAGGTGGTCGTCGTTTCGCTTCAGTGTGGCAAACCGGTTGACCAATTGCAAGACGGGAGGGAAGTACCGCCGTGTACCGTGATGCCATGCCCGCATATCCCGGTGACCGCGCGACCGAGATCTCCGCAGCGCTGGGCGCGCTCCCTGCGGGAACGCCCGTCTCGGAGGTCGCCCGCCGGCTGATGGATCTGTTCACGAGCGGCTCGATCGAACCCGGAACCCGGCTTCCTCCCGAGCGCCAGCTCGCCGCCACGCTGGGTGTCGGACGCTCGGCCGTGCGCGAGGCGCTCGCTGCACTCGAGATCCTCGGCATCGTCGATGTGCGGCCGGGCTCCGGAACGTACCTTCGCGGAGCGGCGAGCGATCTGCTCCCGCAGACGCTCCGCTGGGGGCTGCTGATCGGCGAGAAGAGCACGGCCGATCTACTGGATCTTCGCTCGGGGCTCGAGATCTATGTCGCCCGTCTCGCGGCGACGCGGGTTTCGGCATCCGATCTCGAGGCGCTCAACGCCGCGCTGGAGCGCATGAAGGGTGCGGTCGGCAATTTGAAGGCGTTCGCGCGGGCCGATCTCGACTTCCACGCCGCTCTCGCCGTCGCCGCCGGCAATGACACCCTCGTCGATCTGTTGCACGTCGTCCGATCTCTCTTGCAGGTGTACGCGGATCGGGCCGTCCACGACGAAGGGCAGGCGGTCGTCGCGATTCACGAGCATGAGAAGGTCCTGGGCGCGGTGACCGCGAATGACGCCGACGCCGCTGCTTCGGCGATGGCGGTGCACATGGCAACAGCCTCGGAGCGCCTTCGCTCCGAGGTGTGACGGGGGCCGCTCGGCGAAGGAAAACCGGTCAACCGGTAGTACAATCGGGAGCACTGCACCGACGAGGAGGTCGCCGATGACCAGGATCCCGCCACCGTCCGCACCCGGCGACCGGCATCCCCGGAAATGGTCTCTCGGTGACGCGCCCTGGCAAGCGATCCCCCCGGTCTCGACCGGCCGGGCACGCGTCATCATCGACAACGACTTCTCAGGCGACCCCGACGACCTGTTCCAGCTCGTACACCACCTGCTGTCGCCGAGCGTAGAGATCGCGCTGGTCATCGCGTCGCATCTGCGGCCGGGTGATGACTTCGACCCGAGCGATCGACAGGCCGAGAACGCGGCGCTCGTCGCGCATGACGTCTTCGCGCGGATGGGGCTCACCTCGACCGGCGTGATCGTGACGGGCTCGAACGAACCGCTCGCCGACCGGACGACCCCGCGCGCGGCGGCCGCGGTCGACGCGATCATCGCCGAAGCGCTTCGCGATGACCCGCGGCCGCTCTTCTACGTCGCCGGCGGCGGACTGACCGACCTCGCTTCCGCCTGGCTCGTCGAACCCCGCGTCGCGGAGCGCATGACCGTCGTCTGGATCGGCGGCGCGGAGCACGAGGGCCTCGCCGTGCCGCCGCCCTGCGCGATGCCGATCGAGTACAACCTGCTGATCGACCCGGTCGCGGGGCAGGTGGTGTTCACGGACTCCGACCTCGCGCTGTGGCAGGTGCCGCGGGACGTCTACCGCCAGTGCCTCGTGTCGGATGCCGAACTCCGGCTGCGGGTGGCGTCCACGGGACCGCTCGGGAGATATCTGTACGACGAGATCGCGTTCGTCGTGCGCATGGTCGGAGCGCACCTGGGCGGAGCGTCGGAGACGTACGCGCTGGGCGACTCGCCGCTCGTCCTTCTGACGGCACTCCAGTCCCTGTTCGAACCCGACCCGGCCTCCAGCCGGTACGTGCAGCGGCCGACCCCCGCCCTCGCCGCAGACGGCTCTTACGTGCCCGTCGACGGCGCCCGACCCATGCGTGTGTACACGTGGGTCGACACCCGCCTGATGTTCGAGGACTTCTTCCTGAAACTCGCCGAATTCGACCGCTGGCAGGAGAGCCGACCATGAGCACGACCCCCGACCGTCCGCGCACGATCGTCACCGCGGATCCGGAGCTCGATGACCTCAACTCCATGATCCGCTTCCTGCTGTACAGCAACGAGGTGCAGGTCGAGGGCCTCGTCTACGCGTCGAGCCGGTTCCACTGGCGCGGCGACGGTGCCGGCACCGCGTTCTTCCTTCCCGACCGCGAGTACGAAACCCCTCAGACCTCGTGGCGCTGGGCGCCGGGCGAGCGGTTCATCGACGACGCGGTGGACGCCTACGCCGAGGTTCACGAGAACCTCCGGGTGCACGACCCCCGCTATCCCGCCCCGGAGGCGCTGCGCGCGGTGATCCGCGAGGGCAACGTCGACTTCGAGGGCGACACGTCCGCCGAGTCGCCGGGCTCGCAGCTCATCGCCGACGTGCTCCTGGACGACCGGCCGGGCCCGGTGTTCCTGCAGATGTGGGCGGGACCGAGCACGGTCGCCCGCGCGCTCATGTCGATCGAAGAGCGGTACTCCGGCAGCGCCGAGTGGGACCGCATCCACTCCGCCGTCTCGGCGAAGGCCGTCATCACGAAGTTCGCGTCGCAGGATTCGACCCTGGACGACTACATCGCACCTCACTGGCCCGGCATCCGCGTGATCGAGGTCGCGACGCTCGCATGGGGGTACATGGCGCGCAAGACGGTACGCCCCGAGGACCAGCACCTGCTCGGTGCCGACTGGATGCGGGCGAACGTCACGAGCGTGGGCCCGCTCGGTGCTCTGTACCGCGTGTGGGGTGACGGTCGGCAGATGGTGCCGGGCGACATGACCGACTACTTCCACCTGTCAGGCCGGTCGGCCGACGAGCTGCGCGCCGACGGATACGCCGTGTGGATGCTGCCCCAGCCCGCGGGTGAGTGGATCTCGGAGGGCGACACGAGCAACATGCTCAGCCTGATCGTCCCGGGGCTGCGCGGGCACGAGCACCCCTCGTACGGCGGCTGGGGCGGCCGGTACGAGCGCACGGCCGACGGTGCCGACACGTGGGGACTCGTGGATGCCGCCTTCCGTCCGGGTGGCGCGGAGTGGGCGTCCGGAGCGCCGGCCGGCGACGAGGGCTCTGTCGTGCGGTGGTTCGCCGACGCCCAGGCGGACTTCGCCGCACGGCTGCGGTGGTCGGTGTCACCCGCGTTCGAGGACGCGAATCACCACCCGCGACTCGAGATCATGCCGGGCATCGACCTCGACGCGGCGCCCGGTGAGACCGTCACCCTCGACGCGGAGGCGTCGGATCCGGACGGCGATGCCATCGTGGTGCGCTGGTGGGTGTACGCCGAGGCGGGCACGCACCGGGGAGCCGTCGAGCTCGGCACAGCGCAAGGTCTGCAGACGACGCTCACGGTGCCGGCCGACGCCGCGCCCGGCGACACGATCCACGTGATCGCCGAGGCGCGGGACGACGCTCCGCGCTCCCTGAAGACCTACCGACGGGTGATCCTCACGGTCCGCTGACCCGATCCGGGTCAGGCGGTCGCCTGGCGGATCGCGGCGTCGACGTCGGACAGCAGCGGCGGCGGGACGAACATGAGCGCCGTTGCCACCGTGCGGTTCGCGCCCCACAGCGTCTCGGCCCGCACGGCCTCGGCGCGGTCCGCGTCGAACGCGGCGACCGTGTCCAGCAACGCCCGGTACGCGCGAGGGTCGTCGATCACGTCCGCGAGCGATGCGTCCAGTCCGGGCAGCGGGGGGCGAGCGGATGCCGGTGCCGCCGGCGTCCGCCATTCGTGGGTGCCCGCACCGACCTCGAACGCGTCGCGGTCCCCGAGGTCGACGACCGCGGTCGTGTTCGCCGGAACCACCGCGCGGACCAGGATCTTCTCGTCCTCGCGCCGCCAGGACACGGACGCCTCGCCGTACGGCGTGACGTGCCGCGCCTCGGCGTGGTCGAGCGCGGACAGCGGGCGCGGCGCGATGCGGATCACACGGTAGCCGGGCGCTTCCGGGGCGAGCCCGGCGACGACCCGGTGCAGCCAGTCGGCGACCGCGCCGAGTGCGTAGTGGTTGAACGAGGTCATCTCACCGGGGTTGACCGAGCCGTCGGGCAGGAGAGAGTCCCAGCGCTCCCAGACGGTGGTCGCCCCCATCGTGACCGGGTACAGCCACGACGGGTTCTCGGTCTGCAGCAGCAGTCGCTCCGCGGCGTCGATGTGGCCGCCGGAGGTGAGGGCATCCGTCACGAGCGGCGTGCCGACGAAGCCGGTCGCGATGCGGTATCCGCCTTCGCGGACGACGGCGGCGAGCCGGTCGGCGAGAGCCTGGCGCATGGCTGGCTCGCGCACGAGATCGAACTCCAACGCGAGCGCGTAGGCGGTCGGCGCATCGCTCATCATGCGGCCCGCCGGGGTCACGTACTCTGCGACGAACGCGGCGCGACTGCGCTCGGCAAGCGCGCCATAGGAATCGGCATCCGTTTCGTACCCGAGAAGGGCCGCGGCGTCGGCGACGAGCCGCAGCGAGAGGGCGAGGTAGGCGGTCGCGACGATGTCCCCGTCGACCTTGGCCTGCTGCGGCTTGTCCGGCGGCGCCGAGGGATCGAGCCAGTCGCCGAGCTGCATGCGCCCGGCCCACAGGCCGCTGTCGCCGGCTTGTGCGAGCACCGTATCGACCCACGACCGCATGCTCGGGTACTGGGCCTCGAGGACGCCGCGGTCGCCGAAGCGGTCGTGGAGCACGCTCGGCACCACGGTGGCGGCATCGCCCCACGCGGCGACCGAGCCCGGCCCGCCGAACGACGGGAGGGCGGCCGGCACGACGAGCGGCACGTCGCCGTCATTGCGCGTCTGCTCGTGCGCGAGGTCGCGCAGCCACGAGGTGAGGAACGCATCGCAGTCGTAGAGGAAGCTCGCGGTCGGCGTGAAGACCTGGATGTCCCCCGTCCACCCGAGCCGCTCGTCGCGCTGCGGGCAGTCGGTCGGGATCGACAGGAAGTTGCCGCGCATGCCCCACACGACGTTCTCGTGCAGGCGGTCGAGCATCTCGTGCGACGAGGCGAACCAGCCCGTGCGGGTCATGTCGGTGTGCAGCACGATCGCGTCGACGTCCGCCGGGTCGACGTCCAGACCGGTGATCTGCGCGTAGCGGAAGCCGTAGAAGGAGAAGCACGACTCGAGCTCGTCGTCGGCCCCGCTCAGATCGAACGTCGCTGTTGCGGCGGCGTTGCGGAGGGGCCGGATGCTGAGCTCGCCGTCCTCGAGCACTTCGGCGTGCCGGATCACGACGCGTCGCCCGGCGTTTCCGCGCGCGCGGACCCGCAGACGGCCGACCAGGTTCTGACCGAAGTCGAGGATCGTGCCGCCGGAAGGGGTGGGGATCGCCGTCATGACGGGCAAAATCTGGATGCGGCGGACCGGCGGCGCGATGCGGGCTTCGGGGACCGGAACGCTCTCGAAGCCGGGGTTCGCCGCCACGCCGACGCGGGCCGGTGCCCAGGTCGCGTCGGTCGGCGAGCGGCGGAGGTCCTGGTGCTCGCCGGCGTAGATGCCGCTGTCGACGACGGGCCCGTCACCGGATGCCGCCCACCCGTCGCCGGTCGCGGCGAGGGTCTGCACGGAGCCGTCCGCGAATGTCACGCGCAGCTGCGCGAGGAAGGAGGGCTGCGTGCCGTACAGGCGGTTCGCGAACGCGAAGAACCCGTACTTCTCGGTGTACCAGGCGCCGGCGATGCTCGCCGCGAGGACGTTCTCGCCCTCACGGACGAGGCCGGTGACGTCGACGGTCTCGTGGACGAGTCGGTCGCGGTACGCGGTCCAGCCGGGGGAGAGCAGGTCCTGCGAGACGGGCTCGCCGTTCAGTTCGGGTTCGGCCACACCCAGGGCGGTCCAGAACAGCAGCGCCCGGCGCACCGGCCGGTCGATCGTGAACGCGGTGCGCACGAGCGCGGGCCGGGCCTCGCGCTCCGGCTCCGCGAGCCCGATGGGCTCGGCGATCCACTCGCCATCCGCGAGGAATCCGGCCTCGACGCGCAGCGGATCGCTCCACTCCGTCTCGGCGCCGTCGGTCGAACGCACCCGCACCCGCACCTCACGCGACTCGCCGGGCTCGAGCGGGCGGAACGGCCACGCCACCAGCACGCTCTCCCGCGTGCGGATCGTCACCGTGTCGGCGCCGTCCGTGAGATCGGCATCCGCCTGGATCCACCCCGGCGTGTCCGACCCGACCGTCCAGGTCAGACGGGGCCGGGCGACGGCGACGAACGCGGTGTCGTCGCGCAGCTCGGCACGCAGGGTCGAGATGCGGGGTGAGGTCATTCGTCGTCTCCTTCGGCGATCCAGCGATGAAACGATACAACGCCGGACACCGCGTAAACGCCGATCACACGACCCGTGAAGGATTCGGTGACTTCGGACGACAGGAACCGCCCGTCGATCTCCGCCAGCGCGACCCGCTCCCCGTCGATCGTCGCGGCGAGATGGAACACGTCGCTCGTCCGCACGAAGCCTCCGTCGCCGACAGGCCGGCGCGAGTCGAGGTGCACGTCGATCACGGCATCAGTGCCCGCTGACAGCGGGTGCGTCCACACTTGACGCAGCCCGCCGATCACCGCGCGCGCGGTCACCATGCCGTTGCCGACTTCGACGTCCACGTGGAAGCGCTCGTCGTAGCGGACCGCGAGACCGCCGACCCCCGCCGAGGCGTCGACGGTCACGGTCACACCGTTCGTCAGGTGCTCCTGGCGCCTGCCGACGAACACCGGCTGCGGGTCGTCCAACGTCGCGCCGGTGCCCCGGAGAGCGAGCCATCCGGGCCGGTCGGCGAGATCGGCGTGCGCATCGGGCAGGGAGCGCACGGCGATCCACTCGCCGTCCAGCGATGCGTCGAAACTTACCTCGGTGCGCGTGCCGGGCCTCGCGTTCAGGTGCACCGGCTCGATCGCCGGCCAGCCGTCTTCGCCCCAGTGCACCGGGGTGACGAAAGTCTCGCGACCGAGGGCCGAGAACGCCCGGGTCATGCTGCGCGGGCGCACGCCGAGCAGGACGCAGAGCCAGTCCCCGTCGGGACCGACCACCAGATCGCCGTGCCCGGTGTTCTGCACGGGGCGCGTCGTCGAGCGGGCCGACACGAGCGGGTTGTGCGGGGCGGTCTCGAACGGACCGACCGGCGCATCTCCGCGGGCGATGGAGATGCCGTGGCCCCGCTCGGTGCCCCCTTCGGCGATCAGCAGGTACCAGCGCCCGTCGATCTCGTACAGGTGCGGCGCCTCGGGGAACCCGCCGCCGGTTCCCGACCACAGTGAGCGGGGCTCTTCGAGCGCCCGATGCCGCTCCAGATCGACGCGCACCTGCTGGATGCCGAGGTGCTGACCGATGTCGCCGCCCGTGAGGATCAGACCCGAATAGGTGATGTAGACGTTGCCCTCGGCATCCCACGCGATATCGGGGTCGATGCCGTTCACCGAGCCCGAGCCGTCGTGCGCGAGGATCAGATCGCCGTCGCTCCACGGGCCCGCCGGATCCGTCGCAGTGAAGTGCAGCATCCCCCGGCCCATCGCGTCGGTGATCACGAGGTGGAACACGCCGTCGCGGTGCCGGATCGTCGGTGCCCACGCTCCACCCGCGGTGGGGACGTCCTCGACGGCGAGCTGTCCGGGCCGGGTCGCGACGTGACCGATGAGCTCCCACGTCTCGAAGTCGCGCGAGCGGTGGATCGGGATGCCGGGAAGGTACTCGAACGTCGAGGTCGCGAGGAACCACTCATCGCCCACCTTCACGACGGAGGGGTCGGGGTGGAAGCCGTTCAGGAGGGGGTTGTACAGGGTCGTCATCACGCGGTCCATTCCGCCGACAGCGGCAGATCGGCGACCGATGCGCCGGCGCGGACGGTGTAGTCGCCGGGCTCGACGACCCAGGTGCCGTCCCAGTGTGCGAGGCGGCGCCCGGGGATCGAGATCGTCGCGGTGACGGTCTCGCCCGCCTCCGCATGCACGGGGGCGAAGCCGACGAGCCACCGCTCGGGGCGCTCCACCGCCGACGCGGCACGCTCGGCGTAGACCTGGACGACCTGCTTGCCGGCGCGCTCGCCGGTGTTGGTGAGGGTCACCTCGAGCGTGTCCCCCGAGCGGGATGCCGCGTCCCACGACCACGCCGTGTACCCGAGTCCGTGGCCGAACGGGAACGCCGGCTCGGCATCCGCCCGCAGCCACGCCCGGTACCCGATGTGGATCCCCTCCCGGTACGTGAGCACGCCGTCGGTCGGGGTGACCTCGGTCACGGGCACGTCGTCCAGCGCCGCCGGCCATGTCGTCGGCAGCCGCCCGCCGGGCTCCGCCGCACCGGTGAGGACCGCGGCCAGCGCGGCTCCGAACTCCTGCCCGCCGAAGTAGCCCTGGAGGACGGCGGCGACCTCGCCCGCCCACGGCAGCACGACGGGGGAGCCCGCGTTCACGATCACGATCGTGCGGGGGTTCGCCGAGACGACCGCGCGCACCAGGTCGTCCTGCCGGCCGGGCAGATCGAGGTCCGCCCGGTCGTAGCCCTCGGATTCCACCTTGGAGTTGGTGCCGACGACGACGATCGCGATGTCGGATGCCGCCGCCTCGGCCGCTGCGGCGGCGATGAGCCCCTCGGGATCGGAGTCGTCGGGCGCGATGCCGAACGTGGCGCTCATCGCGCCCATCAGCGCGCTGCCGCGATCGATCGTGAAGACCGCCTCGAGATCGAGCGGAACGCCCGCAGTAACGGCGACGCGCGCGGTGAGCGACGGGGGGTTCAGGAACGCCGCGCCGAGGTCCGTGCCCTCGATGACCGGTGCGTCGTCGAGGACGACGGCGCCGTCCACGCGCACGCGGCCGGGGTTGGCGCCGGCGAAGCCCAGGAGGATCTCGCCCGTGGCCTCAGGCGTGTACGACGTGCGCAGCGACAGCGCCGCCGCCGCCGCGACCGGCGCATCACCGCCGAACCACACCAGTTCGCTGGCTCGGCGGTCCTCCGTGAACAGCTCGCTGCCGTCCGCGTCGAGGAACGCGACCCGCAGGCCCGGTTCGCCGGTGACCGGGTTCGTCATCGTCTCGAGCGGGAATCCGGCGACCCCCTCCTGAACGACCGCGCCGAGCGCGTAGGCGACCTCGGCTCCGGGAAGGGCCGCCCGGATGCCCTCGAGCGGCGAGACGATGTGCGCGGGGATCACGGTCGCGCTCCCGCCGCCCTGCGTGCGCGCTTCCCGGGCGTTGTGACCGATGAGTGCGACGCGTGAGAGCGAGGCCGCATCCAGCGGCAGGACGCCGTCGTTCGTGAGCAGCACCGTTCCTTCGACGGCGGCTTCGCGGACGAAGGCGGCGCCGTCGATCTCGGCCGGTGTCTGCGGCGCGGAGTCGCCGAGCGCACCCACGCGCTCGGCCAGCAGCAGCATCCGCAGCACCTTGCGGTCGACGTCGGCCTCCTGTACGCGGCCGTCGCGCACCGCGGCGACGAGATCCGCCCACGCGGGGGCGGGGCCGGGCATCGCGAGGTCCTGCGCGGCGGGCACCGCATCCAGGGACCGCACCGCGGTCCAGTCGCTGATCACGACGCCGTCGAAGCCCCACTCGGAGTTCAGCGGCGTCTCGAGCAGGTCGTTCTCGGTCATCGTGACGCCGTCGACCGAGTTGTAGGCGCTCATGATCGACCACGCCCCGGCGTCGGCGACGGCGCGCTCGAACGGTGCGAGATACAGCTCACGGAGGGCGCGATCGTCGACGCGGATGTCCACGGTGAAGCGATCGGTCTCGGAGTCGTTCGCGACGTAGTGCTTCGGGGTCGCGGCGACCCCGTTGTCCTGCAGCCCGCGCACGTAGGCGGCGGCGAGTTCGGCGCTGAGCTCCGGGTCTTCGCTGAAGCACTCGAAGTGGCGGCCGCCGAGCGGGGAGCGGTGCAGGTTGATCGTCGGGCCGAGGACGACATCGACGCCCTTCCGACGCGCTTCGGATGCCGCTGCCGCTCCGTACCGGTACGCCAGATCGGCATCCCACGACGCCGCCAGCGCCGACCCCGACGGCATGTTGAGCGAGGGTTCGCGCTCGTCCCACTTGGGTCCGCGGACGCCGGCGGGGCCGTCGGACAGTGTCATCGCGCGCAGGCCGATCGAGGGCAGCGGCACCGTGGTCCAGAAGTCGGCGCCCTGGATGAGCGCGACCTTCTCCTCGAGGCTCAGCTTCTCCAGCAGAGGCCGCAGGTGGTCGGTCGATGAGGTCATTCGGGGGCTCCTTAGGAGGTGTTCAGGGCGAGTGGATGCCGCGCCCGCACGCTCTTGACGTGCGGGCGTGCGGGCGCGGCGGGATCAGGAGGCGAGCTTTTCGCCGTCCAGGAGCGCGCGCCGCTCGATGCGACGCGCCTCCTGCTTGTCGGGGTCGGGCACGGGGGAGGCCATGAACAGCCGCTGCGTGTACGGGTGCTCGGGGCGGGCGGTCACCTGGTCGCCGTCGCCGTTCTCGACGATCTCGCCCCGGTACATCACCGCGACGCGGTGGCTGATGTGCCGCACGACGGCGAGGTCGTGGGTGATGAAGAGGTAGGCGACGCCCGTGCGCTCCTGGATGTCGATGAAGAGGTCGAGCACCCGCTCCTGCGTGGAGAGGTCCAGTGCCGACACCGGTTCGTCGCACACGATGAGCTTCGGGTCCAGTGCGAGTGCCCGCGCGATCGCGATGCGCTGGCGCTGCCCGCCGGAGAACTCGCGGGGGAGCCGGCTGCGTGCGTCCGCCGGCAGGCCGACCTGGTCCAGCAGATCCCGCACGCGGGTCTTCGCGGACTTCGCCTCCACGCCCCGCGCCTGCAGGGGCTCGGCGAGGATCTGCTCGATCGTCAGCGACGGGTTCAGCGACGAGTACGGGTCCTGGAAGACCACCTGGATCTCGGAGCTGAGCGCCCGGCGAGCCCGCCTGCCGAGATGGCCGATGTCCGCGCCGTCGTACGTGATCGTGCCGCCCGTGACCGGCGCGAGCCCGAGGACCGCGCGACCGAGCGTCGTCTTGCCCGAGCCCGACTCGCCGACGAGGCCCACCGTCTCGCCCGGCTTGATGTCGATGGAGACGCCTTTCAGCGCCTGGAAGGGCTTCGCGCGGAATCCCTTGCCGGGATACTCCACGACGAGGTCGTCGACTCTCAACAGTGCGTCGCTCATGCGGTGCCTCCCTGGCGTGCGGTGTCCGCAGCGGCGAGCGGCGGGCGGGCGGGGCCCTCGTCGAGGATCGACGCGAGCAGGGACTTCGTGTACGGGTGCTCGGGTCGCTGGAAGATCGCGCGGACGGGGCCGGTCTCGACGAACAGACCCGACTGCATGACCGTGACGCGATCGCACAGGTCGGCGACGACGCCGAAGTTGTGGGTCACGAGCAGCATCGCCATATTGCGCTCGGCCTGCAGGTCGCGGAGCAGATCGAGGACTTCGGCCTGCACGGTCACATCCAGCGCGGTCGTGGGCTCGTCGGCGATGATCAGATCAGGATCAGTCGAGACCGCTCCGGCGATCAGGACGCGCTGGGCCATGCCGCCGGACACCTCGAAGGGATAGGCCTTGAACGTGCGGACGGGGTTCGGGATGCCGACCCGCTCGAGCAGCGAGAGCGCTTTGTCCCTGGCCTCCTTCTTGCTGAGCCCGAGCCCGATGCGCAGCGGTTCGGTGAGCTGGCTGCCGATCGTGAACGACGGGTCGAGGTTCGACATCGGCTCCTGCGGGATGTAGCCGATCCGGCGCCCGCGGATCGCCGCGTACTCCCGGTCCGACGCGGTGTCCAGGCGCACGTCGTCGTAGGTGATGGTGCCGGCGGTGACGCTGCCGCCCTTGGGGAGCAGACCCAGCACGGCGAACGCGGTCTGCGACTTGCCTGAGCCCGACTCGCCGATCAGGCCGTGCACCTCGCCCTTGCGGATGTCCAGGGAGACGCCGTGCACGACTTCGGTCGAGCTGCCGTCGCTCTGTCCGTAGCCGACGCGCAGGTCGCGGATCCTCAGGAGCACGTCGGCGGATCGGACGGAAGCCTGGTCGTCATCGGCGTGGCGGATCGTCTGCGCGTCCTCCGTCACGATGTCCACCTCGTCGCCGAGGTCGGTCACGCTGGAGGCGGTCGTGACCGCGGCGACCGAACCGGTGCGGGTCGTCACCGCGCGGCGGCGCTTGCGTCGCACGACGACGGTGCGTTCGAGGACATCGCGCATCGCGTTGGCCAGCAGCATGAGGGCGATGCTCGTGAGCCCGATCGCCAGCGAGGGCCACAGCATCAGGATCGGCGCCTTGTAGATGTTCGCGAACGCGTCGTTCAGCATTCCGCCCCACGTCGGCACCGATGTGTCGCCGAGTCCGAGGAATTCGAGGCCCGCCTGGATACCGATCGCGATGATCGCGATGACGGCGGTCTGGATGACGATGGGCGCCCGCACGACCGACAGGATGTGGCGGCCGAGGATCCGGGGGTCGCTCAGGCCCGACACCCGGGCGGCATCGACGTACAGCTCCGAGCGTGTCGCGGTGACCATGGTGTAGACGAGCCGGAAGTACGCCGGTGCGAGGAGGATGCCGATGATGAGCATCGCGTACCAGACCGACGGGCCGAGGACGGCGCGGGCGGCGAGCAGGACGACCATGCCGGGAAGAGCCATCACGAGCGTCGTGAACCACGACGCGACATTGTCGAACCAGCCCTGGTAATAGCCGGCGATCAGTCCCGTTCCGACGCCGATGACGAGCGAGACCGCGACGGCGAGGAGGGCGGCGATCACGCTGATGCGGGTCGCGGCGAGCAGGCGGGAGAAGACGTCTCGTCCGGCGCTGTCGCCGCCGAGCAGGTGCTCTGCGCTGGGCGGCGCGAGGATCAGCTGCAGCGACGCCTGGTTCGGGTCGTACGGAGCGATGAGTGGGCCGATGATCGCGATCAGGACGACGATCGCGAGGAAGATCATCGACGCCAGCGCGAGCGGCCTGCGCAGGAGTCGGCGGAAGAGGTGGTCGGCCTTGACCGAGGGGGTGGGGATCGCGGTGGGGACTTCGACGGCGGTCATGACAGTCGCACCTTCGGGTTGAGCGCAGCCTGCGCGAGATCGATGAG
>JASBUD010000070.1 GCA_030148105.1 Microbacterium sp.
CTCACCGCGACCCCCATTCCACGCACCGTGGCGATGACGGTCTTCGGCGACCTCGACGTCTCCACGATCCGCACGATGCCGCAGGGACGGGCCGGAATACAGACGTTCGTCGCGCCCCTGGCCGAGAAACCGGGATGGTTCTCCCGCGTGTGGGACCGGATCGCCGAAGAGGCGGCCGCAGGTCACCAGTCGTTCGTCGTGTGTCCGGCGATCGACGCGGAGTCGCAGACGAAAGATGACACCGCCGACGAGCCGGCGGGGCCCTCGGACGGCGAAACGGTACGCACGCGGTGGGGGGTCGCGCAGGTGCTGGACCTGCTCTCGCGCCATCCGTCGTACGCGCGGCTTCGCGTCGCCGGGCTCCACGGCAAGATGCCCGCGGACGAGAAGGACGCCATCATGCAGTCCTTCGCGCGGGGCGAGATCGACGTGCTGGTCGCGACGACCGTCGTCGAGGTCGGGGTCGACGTCGCGAATGCCTCGACCATGGCGATCCTCGAAGCCGATCGGTTCGGGGTTTCGCAACTTCACCAGCTGCGCGGACGCGTGGGACGCGGCGGAGTGCCGGGACTCTGCCTGCTCGTGACGGAGGCGGCACTCGGAACGCCCGCCCGTGACCGTGTCGAAGCGGTCGCCGGCACGCTCGACGGCTTCCTTCTCGCCGAGATCGACCTCGATCTCCGCGGCGAGGGCGATGTGCTCGGCGACGCGCAGTCCGGCGCACGATCGTCGCTGCGGCTCCTGCGGGTCGTGACGGATGCCGATCTGATCGCCCACGCGCGCAACGTCGCGGAGCAGGTACTGGAGGAGGATCCGGCGCTGCGTGCGCACCCAGGACTCGCGAGCGCCCTGGAGCGGAGGCTCGGGCAGCACGAGCGGGCGGCACTCGCGAAGAACTAGGTATCGCCGCCGCCGATAGGCTCGCCTCATGAGCAGCCGGATCGCCGTCGTTCCAGGATCTTTCGACCCGCCGACCCTCGGGCATCTCGATGTCATCCGGCGGGCGGCGGCGCTGTACGACGAGCTGCACGTGCTGGTCGTCCACAACCCGGGCAAGGAAGCGTTGCTGCCGATCGCGCAGCGGCTCGCGCTGCTCGAGCAGTCGATCGAGGAGAGCGACATCACAGGCCAGGTCATCGTGGCCTCCTGGAGCGTCGGCCTGCTCGTGGACTACGCCACCGACGTCGGGGCGGGAGTCCTGGTGAAGGGCATCAGGTCGCAGATCGACGTCGCGTACGAGACCCCGATGGCGATCGTGAACCGGCACCTCGCGCACGTCGAGACCGTCTTCCTGCTGCCCGACCCGGCCCACGCGCTGGTCTCCAGCTCGCTCGTCCGGCAGGTCTCGTCCCTCGGTGGCGACGTGTCGCCGTTCGTGCCCCCTGCGGTCGCCCGGTTCCTCGACCCGGGAGCTTCGCGCACCTGACCCGGTAGGCTTGAGGATCGTGAGAAATCATCGTCCAGGGCCCTTCGCGCTGCCCGTGCGCGACATCGTCCACCACCCCGGGGAGATGCGCGAGTTCACGATCGACGCGCCGGCGCCGGAGAAATGGGGCGAGGGACTGGTGAGCGTCGCGGCGGGCCGCGACGTGCGGGTCGAGGTCCGGCTCGAATCCGTCCACGAGGGGATCCTGGCCAGCGGGAGCCTCGAGACCGAGTACGACGGAGTGTGCGGTCGCTGTCTGATCGACATCGCCGCACCCGTCGAAGTCGAGTTTCAGGAGCTTTTCGCGTATCCTGGGGAGGAAGCATCTGACTTCGAGGTTCAAGACGACCACGTGGATCTTGAAACTCTGGTCAGGGACGCGGCCGTGTTGTCGCTTCCGTTTCAGCCGGTGTGTCAGCCGGATTGCCCCGGCCTCGATCCGGTCACGGGCGAGCGGCTGGCCGGAAGCACCGGGACAGAGCAGGGCGATCCCCGCGACATCCGCTGGGCCGCGCTCGAGCAGTTCACCCCAGACCACGACGACGAAGAGCCGCGCGCGTAGCGCCGGGATCATCGTCGCGAACACAGAAGAGAGCAAGCCATGGCTGGTAACCCCCCGAAGCGGAAGGTCTCCCGCTCCAACACCCGTTCGCGCCGCGCGCAGTGGAAGGCGGCGCCCATCGCGCTGACCAAGACCATCGAGAACGGCAAGGTCGTCTACGGGCGTCCCCACCAGGCGAAGGTCGTCACCGACTCGCAGGGCACGGAGCTGTTCCTGGAGTACAAGGGCCGCAAGGTCGCCGACGTCTGATCCCGCACCGGCGGATCGTGACACAGGTCGCACCTGAGCGCAGTGCGCTCACCGACAAGCTCGGAGTCGATATCGACCCCGAGCTTTTGTCGCTGGCGCTCACGCATCGTTCCTGGGCGTACGAACACGGCCAGGGGCCGCACAACGAGCGCCTCGAATTCCTCGGCGACTCCGTGCTCGGGCAAGCCGTGACCGTGCGGCTTTTCACGGCCAACCCTTCGCTCGACGAGGGTGCGCTCGCCAAACGCCGTGCGAGCGTGGTGTCGACTGTCGCGTTGGCCCAGGTCGCCCGCGGCATCGGCCTCGGCGCGCACGTGAAGCTCGGCCGGGGCGAAGAGCAGACGGGCGGCCGCGACAAGGACTCCATCCTCGCCGACACGATGGAAGCGGTGATCGGCGCGACCTATCTGTCGGTGGGCCCGGAGGCCGCGACCGGTCTCGTGCTGCGGTTGATCGACCCTCTCCTGGCGGATCCCGACCGCTACGGCGCCGCCGTGGATCCCAAGACGACGCTTCAAGAACTCGCGTCCCGCACCGGATCGACGCCTCCGGTGTACGAGGTGACCTCGACCGGTCCTGACCACAACCGGCTCTTCTCCGCCACCGTCACCGTCGGAGATTACTCCGCCCACGGAACGGGTTCGAGCAAGAAGCAGGCCGAGATGGCTGCTGCGCTGCACGCCTGGCGCGAGCTCAGCGCACGAGGCTGAGCGCGCCGTGCCGGAGCTTCCCGAGGTCGAGGTCGTCCGAGCGGGCCTCGACCCCGCGGTGTCCGGCGCCACCGTCGTCGGCGTCAGCGCGTGGGATGAGCGCGCACTGACGAGATACGACGGCACGGCCGCGGACTTCGAACGCGTCCTGACCGGGCGGGTGCTGCACGGAGCGGCGCGACGCGGCAAGTTCCTCTGGATCCCGCTCGCGCCGGCGGCAGGCGAGTCACAGCCCGCCCACGCCCTCCTCGCTCACCTGGGCATGAGCGGACAGCTGCTCCTGCGGACGCCCGGTGCGCCTGCCGAGAGGCATGAGCGCATCCGCCTGGAGATCCAGCATCCGCAGCACGGTGAGCTGGCCGTCGTCTTCGCCGACCAGCGCACCTTCGGCTCACTCACGGTGGACCCCCTCACGTCGACGCCGGATGCCGCGCCCGGTGGGCTCGGCACGGATCAGCCGCTCGTCCCGGAACAAGTCGCCCACATCGCTCGCGATCCGCTCGATCCCGCTTTCCGTGACGACCGGTTCCGCGAGGCGCTGCGGCGGAAGGAGTCCGCGATCAAGCGGGTCCTGCTCGATCAGACGGTCATCAGCGGCATCGGCAACATCTACGCCGACGAAGCACTCTGGCGCACCCGGCTGCACCCTGAGACTGAGTCGCGAGTGCTCTCGACTCGTACCGTCAACCGTCTGCTGAGCGAGATCCGCGCGGTGCTGCACCAGGCGCTCGCGGAGGGGGGCACGAGTTTCGACGCCCAGTACGTCAACGTCAACGGGCAGGCCGGCTACTTCGCGCACTCCCTGAATGCCTACGGCCGCACCGGACTTCCCTGCCCGCGCTGCGGGCGCGCGATCGTACGCGTCTCCTTCATGAACCGCTCCAGCCACTACTGCCCGCACTGTCAGCGCTTCCGTTCGACTTCCGTCGCCGGCACGGTCACCGGATTCGCGGAGAAGCGCCGAGACGGCAACAGCCGGAACGACACTCAGAGCTCGGCGGGCTGAGCGCCTAGGTGAGCATCTTCTTCCACGCCCCTGCGTAGGACATCGCCTCGAATCCGATCGCCTCGTTGATGGCGAGCATGTGGCGGTTCTCTTCGGCGTTGAACGTGGTCACGCGAGGCGACTCGGGCACGAGATCGCGCCAGCGGATGAGATTCGCGCATTTGACGACGGTGCCGAGCCGTCGTCCCCGGTGTTCTCGCACGACCAGCGTGCCGTAATGCTGGGTGGCCGCGCTGCGGTCCTCGCCGATCACGAGCTCGTTGAACGCGACGATCGCGCCGGTGGGCACATGGACGACGCACGCGAGCGAGGCCAGCAGACCCTGGCTTCTCAGTCGCTCGTCGCGCGTACGGACGCGCTCGGCATCCCACTTCTCCTCCTCGATGACGAGTCCACCCTGCGGCGCATCCGTCGACATCCGGGAGATGGCGTAGGCGAAGCTGTCGAGATGCTCGTGAGGGGTGGGCGAGGTCCACTCGACGACGCGGTAGTCGTCGCCGGCGGCGCGCAGCGAGTCGTGGAGCATGCGCTCGACGAGTTCGAACGATCCGCGGAGGTCGAACGCGCTGTTGCGCTCGACCTGCTCCAACGTGAAGCCGTGCGTCAGGTGGAGGACGGTCTGGCGATCCTCCGCGGGGATCGAACCCCACGCGGTGGCGGGTTCGAGCCGACGCCCGCCCGCGTCCGGTCGGTGCAGCGTCCAGGTCTGCACGACCGTACGACCGAGCGATCGCGCTTCCTCCTCGACGACGCCGAGCAGCGCCTGCTCGGCGCCCTCGCCCCAGTGCTCGGGGTCGACCATGAGGTCGAACTCGAGGGCGGTCGCCCCGTCCTCCTTCGAATAGGACAGCTTCAGGGCACCGATGATGCCCCCGTTCCGCTCGGCAACGAACCCGTCCTGACCCCAGTAGGTCTGGTCCTGCCAGAAGCCGAGCATCTCGGCCGGTTCCTGGGCCAGGTCGTCGTGTCCCGTGTCGTGCCGGCAGACGGCGTTGCCGATGCGGACCATTTCGAGGAAGGGCGCCGCTTCGGGACCATCGAGACGCGCGGGCGGAGCGATCCGTGCGACCGCCACCTGCTCCGTCGAGATGTCAGGCATCGAGCACCTTCTTCCATGCGCCGTTGTAGGCGATCGGGACGTAGCCGATCGCCTCGTTGATGTCGAGCATGGGGCGGTTCTCCTCCGCGTTGTAGGTCAGCACGCGCGGCGACTGCGGGACGAGTGCTCGCCACGTCAGCAGTCCGGCGCACTTGACGAGGGTGCCGAGCCTGTGGCCCCGGTGCTCTTTCAGGACGAGCGTGTCCTCCTGGTGCGATGCCTCCGTTCGGTCTCGGCCGACGACGAGTTCGTTGAAGGCGCACAGCTCGCCGCTCTCGATGTGCTGGGCCGCCGTCACCAGAAGGAGCCGGCCACCGTCGGTGTAGAGGGCGTCGTGCCGTGAGACGCGCGCCGCGTCCCACAGTTCCTCGTCGAATTCCATGGCGGCTGCGGGTGCATCCGTGTTCATCCGTGACTTCATCCAGGCGTAGCCGTCGATGTACTCCGCGGGCGTCGGAGGAGACCATTGCACGATGCGATAGTCGCTCGAGGCTTCTTCCGCCGTCGCGAGGAGCCGATCGACCTCGTCGAACGAGCCCTGCAGCTCGAAGGCGCTGTTGCGCTCGATCTGCTCGAGCGTGTGACCGTGCCGCAGGTAGAAGCGCGCCGCCCGGTCGTGCGGGATCGACCCGAAGCCCGTCGGCGCGGCCAGCTCTGGACCGTCGGTGGCGCGGTGCTCGGCCCAGGATTGCAGGATGGTGCGGCCGTGCTCGCGCGCGGTCTGCTCGACGAGCCAGAAGGCCACGCGAGACCCAGGGTGCAGCGGGACGTCCACGCCGACCCTGCCGACCAGGATCCCGTCGTGGAGCACGAGCCAGCTGAAGCGCAGCTCGTACTCGTCGGGCAGGTAGTGCGGGAGAAGCTCGGCCGCGGTGATCGCCTCGTCGCCGTGACCGGAGATCTCGCGATAGATGCGGTTGCGCACGTCGACCATCGCAAGGAAGTCGGCGGCGTCGGGCGCATCGAGCGACGCCGGGATCGTGAGCGGCCGAAGTTCGATGCCCGTGGGGGCGGGGGCGGTGATCATGACGATCTCCGTTCTGTGTGAAGTGAGGGCGCGCGGGGCCTCCGGAGGGCCCCGCGCGGGTCAGGCGCGGATGCTGTCGAGTGCGTGGACGCGAAGGGCAGCATGGTGGAGATCGGAGCGAGCCCGATCATTGCGGATACGGCGTGCGTGCGCGTCGCGATCGCGCGCGCCCTCCTGGCGGCGGGCGCTGCGCAGCAGCAACCAGAGTCCGATCCGCAGTTCGAAGCGGTCGACGGGCGTCAGGTGCACGCCGTCCGCCGTCGTGGCGAAGTCGAATCGTCGCTCCGTGCCGGGAGACCGGACGGGCGTCAGGGTGTCGTTCATGATGGTCTCTTCCGAGTGAAGGGTGGTGGGGGAGGGAGGCGCTCGAGAGGGCGTGGGATCGCGGAGACGCGACGGACGCGGACCCGCGGGGGGCGTCTGCGCGGATAGCCGCGACAAGGCCCGTGGCACGCTCCGCGGAGGCGCAGGGACCGCCTGCAGGGCGGAGTCCTCCTGAGCGGCGGGTCAGACGGCCGTGAGAGCGGTCGCGCCGAACGACGAGGTCACCGGAGCGGATCCGCGGAACGGCGTACGGCAGACGGGCGCGAAGCCGGGTGTGATCATGTGCATCATCGGTGACCTCCTTTCGTGGGTGTGGACGCGAAGAGAGACGCTAGCGCGTGTCCGATACGCTCGTCAAGCGAATTTTCAGTTTCGAGGGATGACGGGCGTGTCGGGCATCGCCGCCCCGCGTGCGTGCTCCTTGCGCCGTGTGCGGCCCCGCCTCCTCTGACGAAGCCGACTCCTCCGGTAGCGTGATGCGGTGAACCGAGCGGGATGGAAGGCGTCCGTATGCACCTGAAGAGCGTGACGCTCAAAGGGTTCAAGTCGTTCGCCCAGCCGACGACGTTCGCGTTCGAGACCGGTGTGACCTGCATCGTCGGACCCAACGGCTCGGGCAAATCGAACGTGGTCGACGCCCTCGCGTGGGTCATGGGTGAGCAGGGCGCCAAGACGTTGCGCGGCGGCAAGATGGAAGACGTCATCTTCGCCGGTACCGCGACGCGAGGACCGCTCGGTCGTGCCGAAGTACAGCTCACGATCGACAACGCGGATGGCGCGCTGCCCATCGAGTACTCCGAAGTGACGATCAGCCGGACGCTGTTCCGCAACGGTTCCAGCGAGTACGCGATCAACGGTGCGGTGTGCCGATTGCTGGACGTCCAGGAGCTCCTCAGTGATTCCGGCCTCGGCCGCGAGATGCATGTGATCGTCGGGCAGGGTCGACTGGACAGTGTCCTGCAGGCGACCCCGGAGGAGCGGCGCGGCTTCATCGAGGAGGCGGCCGGCATCCTGAAGCACCGACGCCGCAAGGAGAAGACCCTTCGCAAGCTCGACGCGATGGAGGCTAACCTGACGCGGCTGAGCGACCTGGCCGGAGAGCTGCGACGCCAGCTCAAGCCGCTGGGGCGCCAGGCCGAGATCGCGCGCGAGGCCGCGACGATCGCAGCGGTCGTGCGCGATGCCCGCGCCAGACTGCTCGCCGACGAACTCGCGACGCTCCGTGCGGAGCTCGCCGCCCACGCGCGCAGCGAGCAGGAGCGGCACACCGAACGGCTTGCCGTCCAGGATCAGAGCGAGAACCTCCGCGCGCGGATCGCCACCCTGGAGCAGCAGCAGCGATCCGAGCAGGTCGATCAGGCCCGGACGGTGGCGCACGGCCTGGAGAGGGTGCAAGAGCGACTGCGGAGCCTGTTCACCC
The DNA here is from genome assembly GCA_030148105.1 of Microbacterium sp. GTDB lineage: Bacteria > Actinomycetota > Actinomycetes > Actinomycetales > Microbacteriaceae > Microbacterium > Microbacterium lacus. The sequence goes on from JASBUD010000070.1 coordinate 7,824, forward strand.
TCGCCGGCCAGCGTCTCGCGTTGCTGGGGGACGGCCCGGACGAGGACGGGATCGAGCTCACGACCGTGTCGCAGGCGATGATCGATGACGCCCGCGCCGAGATCGACGACATCGCGGCCGGACTCGGCGACGCTCAGGATGCCGCCGCCGAGGCTTCCCGCGAGGTGATCCGGGCCCGCGCGGAGCTCGACGCGCTCGACGTCGACATCGCGGCCCAGAGCGCGCTGGTCTCCGAGCACGACATGCGCCTCACGGCGCTGCGCGGTTCCTTCGAGGCTGCGTCCTCCGCGCTCACCGCCGTCCGGGCGGGAGTCGAACGGCAGCGTGCTGCGCTGGAGGCCGCGCTCGCACGGCGTGCCGAGGCGGAGCTCGAACTCGATGGCGTGCAGCCCGGGCTGGTTCCCGAGGGCTCGGCGGCCGAATACGCCGCGGCCTACGAGCGTGCGCAGCGCGACGCGGCCGACGCGGAGACCGCGGCGACGTCGCTCCGCGAGCGTCTGCACGCCGCGGAGCGCGAACGCGAGTCGCTCACCGCGCAGACGGCCGCCCTCGGACGGGCGCTGGATGTGCGCAACGCGGCGGCGGAGCTGATCGAGGCGGGGGGATCCGGCGTCGAAGGGCTCGTGGGCGACGCGATCAAGGTCACCGCGGGCTACGAGGCGGCGATCGCCGCCGCCCTCGGACCGCTCGCCGAGGGTGTCCTGGTTCAGGGACGCGACGACGCATTCGTCATCGCCCGGACCGTTCAGGATGGCGACCTCGGCGTGGTGGACATCGTCATCGCGGAGCCGGTCTCCGGTGTGCACCCCCTCGACGCGGTCACGTCCGTGCCGGGCGTGACACCCGCGGGCGATGTCGTGACCGGCCCAGCGGGTGTGCTCGGCATCCTCGCACGGGTGGTCGTCGCCGACGACCTCGAAGCCGCGCACGCCGCCGCGGGGCAGGCCGGCGATCTCACGATCGTCACGCGCTCGGGCGAAGTGGTCACCCGGCACACGATCCGCTCAGGGTCGGGTCAGGGCAGATCGCGACTGGAGCTCGCCGCCGAGCGCGACGCGGCCGCCGAGCGGCGCGACGAGATCGTTGTGGTGGCCGATTCACTGCGCGCTGCGCTTTCGGACGCCACCGCGACGCTCGACGCAGC
>JASBUD010000080.1 GCA_030148105.1 Microbacterium sp.
TCCGCCTCCGGGATGCCGAGCCGCTCGTACGTGTTGCGGATCTCCTCGGGAAGCTCCTCCCAGGAGCCCGCCTGCTTCTCGGTCGAGCGCACGAAGTACTTGATGTTGTCGAAGTCGATCTCGCTGAGGTCGGCACCCCACGTCGGCATCGGCTTGCGTCCGAACAGCTGGTAGCCCTTCAGGCGCGTGTTGAGCATCCACTCGGGCTCGCTCTTGAGCGCGGAGATACCGCGCACCACGGATTCGTTGATTCCGCGCTGGGCGACGGCGCCTGCGGCGTCCTCGTCGTGCCAGCCGAACTCGTACTGGCCCAGGCTCGCAAGCTCCGGGCGGTCGATCAGGACATCCGACATCGTCACACTCTCCTCCGGGCCACAACGGTGTCATCCGCCCCGGCATTCCTTGTCCTCCGAGGGAGTTCCCGGAGAGGATGCCGCTTGGTGGGCCCAATCACTGGCGCCGTCCTGCGCGCCTACACTTGTCGGTGATGCGATGCGCGACGCGCGGCATCCGACCCGTTGATTCTACAGGGTTCCCGCCTCCCTCCGGATGGCAGGTCCCTTCCCCGGCACCCCCCGGAGCGCATTCCCAGGAGGCGAGGCCCCGTGGCCCACGACCCGATCCCCCCCGCCCGTCGCGGTCCGCTGGCGCGCGTGCGCGATCGGCTTCCGGGCCGCGTCGATCGGCGCGTGAAGATCGCGGCGTGGGCGACGCTGGTCGTGCAGATCGGGATCGTGGGCACGGGTGGCCTGGTGCGACTCACCGGCTCGGGTCTCGGCTGCCCCACGTGGCCGCGCTGCACCCCGGAATCCTTCGTGAACACGCCCGAGATGGGCATTCACGGCGTGATCGAGTTCGGCAACCGCGTCTTGACGTTCGTGCTGGTCGCGGTCGCGATCGTGACGTTCCTGTTCGTGGTGCGCATGCGCCGCGAGCGTCGCGATCTGTTCTGGCTCGCCCTGGTGATCGGTCTGTACGTCCCCGTGCAGGCGATCATCGGCGGCATCACGGTGCTCACGAACCTCAACCCCTATGTCGTCGGCCTGCACTACTTCGCCTCCGTCGTGCTCGTCGCCCTCGCCGCGGTGTTCGTCGCCCGGGTCTACGCGCAGCCCGGTCCTCGTGTACGCGCAGTGCCGACGTGGTTCGCGCGTCTGAGCTGGTTCACGAGCATCCTGGTCGCCGTCACCGTCGTCGTGGGCATCCTCGTGACCGGATCGGGACCGCACGCCGGTGACGGCGGAGCGGCGCGCAACGGGCTGGACCCCGAGTTCATGCAGCACGTGCATTCCTGGCCCGCGTATGCCCTCCTGGCCGCGACGGTCCTTCTGCTGGCGGGAGCGTGGCGTACCGACCCCGATCTCAGGCTTCGACTGTGGGTCGGACTCCTGCTCGGAGTCGAGATCGCCCAGATCGTCGTGGGGCTGTGGCAGGCGCGCACGGGCCTGCCCATCGTCCTGGTGAACATCCACATGGTCCTCGCCGTCCTCCTCGTCGCCGCCATGACCGCCGTCCTGATGCACATGAACCGCCCCGCAGGGTTCGTCCAGGAGGACCGGGCGTACGCTGGATCCATCGCGTCCGCCGGCCGCTGACGGCTCTCGCCGAGGCGTCGCATTCATAGCGGGTTCATCGGTTCCGCATACGTTCGACTCCGGCCCAGGGGCCAGGCTGTCCCGGGTCCGCACATCATCCACGTCAGATCAGGAGATCTCCATGTCCGTTCGTCCCAGCCTCATCCGCAGCATCCCGTTCTGGCTGCTCCTCGTCGGATCCGTCGCCGTCGTCGCGTTCGGCGCGTGGCTGACCGTCAGCACGCTCGGCACGATGTCGACGGCCCTGACCGCCGGCACCGCCACTCCGGTCGACGTGTACGTCGGCCAGGTCTGGGCGATCGTGGGCGGCATCCTGATCGCCACCGGCATCGTGGGTCTCGCGCTCACCCTCGTCGTCGCGGTCGTCCGCTCCTTCGTGCCCGTGACCGACGTCGAGATCATCGAGGCCATGGACTGGTCCGCCGATGACGAGCCCGTCGCCGACGTCACGCCCGCCGAGCAGCCGACGACGGTCGCGCAGCCCACGATCGCGGACGAGCCGGTCGTCGGCGAGCCCGTCACCGCAGAGCCCAAGAACTGATCTCGGCGCGCCGGGCCCGATACTGGCTGAATGGACCCGGTCGCGACGATCAGCTGGATCGTCCTCTTCGTCATCGCCACCGTCGCGGTCACCGGGGTCGTCGGCCGACTCGGGTGGTCCGCGCCGGTCGCCCTGGTGATCGTCGGCGGGGCGGTCTCGTTCATCCCCGCCGTCCCGCCCGTGCAGGTGCAGCCCGAGCTCATCCTGTACGGCATACTCCCGCCGCTGCTGTTCGCGGCGGCGATCCGCACGTCCGTCATCGACGTCCGAGCCCGTCGGGACAGCATCCTGCTGCTCTCGGTCGGGCTCGTGGCGTTCACGGTCGTCGCGGTCGGCTTCGCGGCCTTCGCCCTCATCCCCTCGATCACGCTCGCGGCGGCGTTCGCGCTCGCAGCCGTGATCGCCCCCACCGACGCGATCGCCGTCACCGCGATCGCCGGGAAGCTCGGCCTGCCGCGCCGCGTGGTGACGATCCTCGAGGGTGAGAGCCTGCTGAACGATGCGACCGCGCTCGTCGCCCTGAATGCGGCGATCGCCGCGATCGTCAGCGTCGTCTCGCCCGTCCAGGTCGGCCTCGACTTCGCGATCGCGGTGCTCGTCGGCGGCGGCGTGGGTCTCCTGGCGGGGTTCACCGTGTCGTGGGTGCGTGCGCGGTTGCATTCGCCCGTGCTGGATACGAGCCTGACGCTGGTCACGCCGTTCGCGGCGTTCCTGCTCGGCGACGTGCTGCACGGGTCGGGAGTGCTCGCCGTCGTGATCGCGGGGCTGTACCTCGGCTATCGCGCTCCCGCCGTCTCCTCAGCCGAAGCGCGTGTGGCGGAGCGGCTGAACTGGCGGACGATCCAGTTCCTGCTCGAGAACGCGGTGTTCCTGTTCATCGGGCTGAATCTCCGATCGATCCTCGAGGGGGCGGTGAGTGCCGGACCCGGCTTCTGGCACACGGTCCTCATCTGCCTCGGCATCCTGCTCGCGCTCGTCGCGTCGCGCTTCGCGTGGGTGATGGGCACGACTCTGCTCTACCGCAAGGGGCCGCGGCGTCTGCGCGAGCGCGCGTGGGCATGGGGCAACGGGGTGGCGGTCGCCTCCGCCGGCGTGCGCGGTGTCGTGACGCTGGCCGCCGTGTTCCTGCTGCCGCCCGAGACCCCGCTGCGGGAGTATCTGCAGTTCCTCGCATTCGTCGTGGTCGTCGCGAGCCTCCTCGGCGGTCTCCTGCTCCCGTCGATCATCCGCGCCCTCCACCTGCCCAAGCCCAGCTTCGCCCAGGAGCTCAACGAGCGCCGCTTGCTGATGGTGGAGGCACGGCAGGCCGGCATCGACGTCCTCGAGCGGGCGCCGGTCACCCCCGACGAGGAACGGGTCGTGCATCTGCTGCGCGCCGACGCCGGGTTCCTCGGGGAGACGCTCGACGCATACGGGCTGGACGAGTCCGTGGCGCACCTGGAGGCGAAATTCCGCCTGCGCAGCGCCATGCTCGAAGCCGAGCGCGCCGCCGTGCTCGCCGCGCGCAAGGAGGGCAGGTATCAGGAACCGGCGATCATCGCGGCTCTGCAGGCCATCGACGCCGAGGAGACCGCGCTGCGCGCCCAGTTCCCGCGCGAGAACTGACCGCGGCTCAGAACGGCAGCAGCGGATCGACGGCGATCGCGACGAACAGCAGCGTGAGGTACGTGATCGACGCGTGGAAGACCCGCATCGGGCGCGGCTCCGTGCCGCGCACCGCGCGCGTGTAGAGGCGGTGCGATTCGTAGATGAACCACCCGCCGAACACGACCGCCGACACGGTGTAGACGAGCCCCATCCCGGCCACCGGGACCAGCAGCAGCGAGCAGGCGACCGTGGCCCACGCGTACAGGATGACCTGCAGACCCACCTGCGAACCGTTGCGCGTGGCGCCCAGCATCGGCACGTCCACCTCGTCGTACTGATCCTTGTACTTCATCGAGAGGGGCCAATAGTGCGGCGGCGTCCACAGGAACACCAGCACGAACAGGATGACCGGCGGCCACGCGAGCGACCCGGTCACCGCGGTCCAGCCGATCAGCACCGGGAAGCACCCCGCGATGCCGCCCCAGACGATGTTCTGCTCGGTACGTCGCTTGAGGATCATCGTGTAGATCACGACGTAGAAGAAGATGGCCGCCGCCGACAGGCCCGCCGCGAGGAGATTCGTCGTGAGGGCGAGCCAGATCGTGGATGCCGCCGCCAGCGTCCACGCGAAGACGAGCGCGCCGCGCGGCGAGACCTCGCCCGTGACGAGCGGACGCCCGGCGGTGCGCTGCATGTGGGCGTCGATGTCCCGATCGAGGTACATGTTGAACGCGGCGGCGGATCCCGCGCTCAGGGATCCCCCGAGGACCGTCGCGAGCACGAGCCACACGTTCGGGAAGCCGCCCTCAGCGAGGATCATGACCGGGACCGTCGTCACGAGCAGAAGCTCGAGGACCCGGGGCTTCGTCAGGGCGATGTACGCCCTGATCGTTCGGCCGAGGGAGGACGGACGTACGGCGCGGGCAGACGTGCCCGCAGTCATCGTGGTGTCCATCACTCCCCGCTCGACCGCCTGGAACAGCCTTTCGAGTCTACGTCATCCGGCACCCACTCCCGCCCGCGCCAGGGCCCCGCGCACCATCGTCATACGGTGTCAACCGTCCTCGGACGATCGGCACCACTCGCTATGCTGAGACCACACGCGCGCCCAGCGCCGGCGACTCCTCCGCCTTCTGCGACGAGGTCGGCACACCCCAGGGTGCACTCCCTCTGAGAAAGGCGGCCCGGTGTCGGAACTGCGTTGGGATGAAATCGATCGGCGCGCGGTGGACACCGCTCGCGTGCTGGCGGCGGACGCGGTCGAGAAGGTCGGCAACGGTCACCCGGGTACGGCGATGAGCCTCGCCCCGGCCGCCTACCTGCTCTACCAGCGCGTGCTGCGCCACGACCCGAACGACGTGCATTGGCCCGGGCGCGACCGGTTCATCCTCTCCGCCGGCCACTCGTCGCTCACAGAGTACGTGCAGTTGTACCTCGGCGGCTTCGGACTCGAGCTGGACGACCTGAAGGCGCTCCGTACGTGGGGGTCGAA
>JASBUD010000083.1 GCA_030148105.1 Microbacterium sp.
GTTCGTCGAGTTCGCGAAGATCGCCAAGACCCTCGAGGCGGGCGTGGACTACGAGGTCGACGAGAAGAAGCGCACGATCGGTGTGCTCGAGCCCGGCATCGAGAAGGTCGAGGACTACCTCGGCATCGACAACCTCTACGAATCGGTCAACACGCCGCTCATCTCGTTCCTGAACAACTCGATCAAGGCGCTCGCGCTGTTCAAGCGGGACTCGGACTACGTCGTCATGAACGACGAGGTCATGATCGTCGATGAGCACACCGGCCGCATCCTGGTCGGCCGCCGTTACAACGAGGGCATCCACCAGGCGATCGAGGCGAAGGAAGCGGTGCCGGTCAAGGCCGAGAACCAGACCCTCGCCACCGTGACGCTGCAGAACTACTTCCGCCTGTACGACAAGCTCTCCGGAATGACCGGTACCGCCGAGACCGAGGCGGCGGAGTTCATGTCGACGTATCAGCTCGGCGTGGTCCCGATCCCGACGAACAAGCCGATGATCCGCAAGGACCAGTCCGACCTGGTCTACAAGAACGAGCAGGCCAAGTTCGATCAGGTCGTCGAGGACATCGTCCAGCGCCACGCGAAGGGTCAGCCCGTGCTGGTGGGCACCGTGAGCGTGGAGAAGAGCGAGTACCTCTCGCGGCTCCTGGCGAAGAAGGGCATCAAGCACGAGGTCCTCAACGCGAAGAACCACGCGCGCGAAGCCGAGATCGTCGCCCGCGCGGGGCGCCTGGGCGCCGTGACGGTCGCCACGAACATGGCCGGTCGAGGCACCGACATCATGCTCGGCGGCAACGCCGAGTTCCTCGCGGTGCAGGAGATGAAGGCCAAGGGCCTCGACCCGGTCGAGACCCCCGACGAGTACGAAGCCGAATGGGATGCCGTCTACCAGGGCACCCGCGACACGGTCGCCGTCGAAGCGACGAAGGTCGTCGAAGCCGGCGGGCTCTACGTGCTCGGAACCGAGCGGCACGAGTCGCGGCGCATCGACAACCAGCTCCGCGGACGCTCGGGCCGTCAGGGTGACCCCGGGGAGAGCCGCTTCTACCTCTCGCTCACGGACGACCTCATGCGGCTGTTCCAGTCCGGCGCCGCAGAGGCGATCCTCGCCCGCACGAACTTCCCCGACGACGTCGCGATCGAATCCGGCATGGTGAGCCGTGCGATCAAGAGCGCGCAGTCCCAGGTGGAGGGGCGCAACGCCGAGATCCGCAAGAACGTCCTGAAGTACGACGACGTCCTGAACCGCCAGCGTGAGGCGATCTACTCGGACCGCCGCCACATGCTCCAGGGCGATGACATCGCCGACCGCGTGCAGCACTTCATCGAAGACGCGATCAACGCCGTGATCGACGACCACACCGGCTCGGGGCACACCGAGAGCTGGGACTTCGACGCCCTCTGGACCGAGCTGAAGACCCTCTACCCGGTCGGCGTCACGATCGACGAGGTCGTCTCGGAGGCCGGGACGAAGGGGCGGATCACGCCGGAAGGCCTCAAGCGCGAGATCCTCTCCGATGCGCTCATCGCGTACCGCAAGCGCGAGGAGAGCCTCGGCGAGGCGGCGACGCGCGAACTGGAACGTCGCGTGGTGCTGCAGGTGCTCGACCGCCGGTGGCGCGACCACCTCTACGAGATGGACTACCTGAAGGACGGCATCGGCCTGCGGGCGATGGCCCAGCGCGACCCTCTCATCGAGTACCAGCGCGAGGGATACCAGATGTTCCAGGCGATGATGGGGCAGATCAAGGAGGAGTCGGTCGGCTACCTCTACAACCTCGAGGTCGAGGTGCGCCGCGCGGAAGGGCAGACGGAGGCCGCCGAAGTCGAGGCGAAGGGCCTCGCGGTCACTCCCGTCGAGGGGCAGCGCCTGCAGTATTCCGCCGCGAACGACGCCGGCGAGGTCGAGGTGCGCAACGACCGGGGCCAGGTGCAGCAGGCGGCGACGAACAGGCTCCGTCAGGCGACGGCATCCGCCCCCACCGCGTCGGCACCCGTCGCTGAGGCGCCGCGCGGCGCGTTCGGTCAGCGCACGGAGGGAGCCCCCGCCGCCGCGCCGCAGAACCGCGCGCAGCGCCGGGCCGCCGACAAGAAGAAGTGATCGACGAGGGGACGCGCTTTCGTCAGCGCGTTCCCCAGTCGTACGACTGCTTGCGCAACCCGAGGTAGACGAAGGTCTCGGAGGAGATCACTCCCGGCAGGGAGCGGATCCGGCTGTTCAGAAGCTCCACGAGGTCGTCGTCGGACTCGCAGACGACCTCGGCGAGGATGTCGAAGCTGCCGGCGGTCAGCACGAGGTAATCGACCGCGGAGATCTTCTCCAGCGCCGCCGCGACCTCGCGCGTATCCCCGCTCACGCGCAGACCGATCATCGCCTGGCGGTGGAAGCCGAGCTGCATGGGGTCCGTGACCGCGACGACCTGCATCGCGCCGCTGTCGGTGAGCCGTTGCACCCGCTGGCGCACGGCGGCCTCGCTCAGGCCCACGGCTCGACCGATCTCCGCGTACGAGCGCCGCCCGTCCTCCTGAAGCTGCTCGATGATCAGCTTCGACAGCGCGTCGATCCCGCCGGCGTGTGACATGCAGCGATCCTGACACCGCGGGCGCCTATGGGCAACGCTCCGCGACGGAAACCGTCGCATGGTGTCATTCGGGCCACTGATTCATGTGAAAGTTATGTTTCGATGTGCGGATTCCGTTCCGGAATCCGGGGGTGAAGTGGCAGTATCGGTTCACCCGCCGTCGTGTGAGCGACGTACCCGCATCCCCTGAGGAGTGCTCCATGCCCCGTGGACCCCTGCCCGAAGACCCCGCCGTCCGCGCGCTCATCGCGCACGCGCGACAGGCACAGATCAGTCGTCGTGGGCTGATCGGCGGAGCCGGCGCGCTGTCGCTCGCCGCTTTCCTCGCCGCATGCTCCGGACGCGTCGGCGGGTCCGCGCCCGCCGCGTCGGCGAGCGCCGGCGAGGACCTCTCGGCGTCGCAGAAGACCCTGACCTGGGCCAACTGGTCGTTCTACCTGGACGAGGACGACGACGGCAACCACCCGACGCTCGATGCGTTCATGGAGCAGACCGGCCTCACCGTCAACTACGACGTCGCGATCGACGACAACAACACGTACTTCGCCAAGGTGCGCGACCAGCTCGCCCTCGGGCAGGACATCGGCGCGGATGCCGTCTGCCTCACCGACTGGATGGCGTCGATCTGGATCGCCTCCGGCTACACGCAGGCCTTCGACAAGGCGAACATGCCGAACGCGGCCAACCTCAACCCGAGCCTGCAGAACCCCGACTTCGACCCGGGCCGGGCGAACTCGCTTCCGTGGCAGTCGGGCTTCGCCGGGATCGCCTGGAACAAGGACAAGCTTCCGCAGGGCCTGCAGAGCATCGACGACCTGTGGGCGCCGGAGCTGCAGGGTCGAGTCGGCGTGCTCAGCGAGATGCGCGACACGATCGGGCTCATCATGCTGAGCCAGGGCGTCGACATCTCGGCCTCCGGCTGGGGCGACACCGAATTCCAGAACGCGCTCGACGTCTTCGCCGAGCAGGTCTCGAACGGGCAGATCCGCAACATCAAGGGCAACTCCTACGCGGACGACCTCAAGAACGAGGACACCCTCGCGGCGATCGTGTGGTCGGGGGACATCACCGCGATCAACTACGAGGTCGGCGACAAGTTCGCCTTCGCGCTGCCCGACTCGGGCGGCACGCTCTGGAGCGACAACTTCATGATCCCGATCGGCTCTCAGCAGAAGACCAACGTCGAGAAGCTCATCGACTACTACTACGACCCGGCGGTGGCGGCCGAGGTCGCCGCGTGGGTGAACTACATCACCCCGGTCGCCGGTGCGCAGGAGGCGATGGCCGAGATCGATCCGGAGCTCGTGGAGAACCAGCTCATCTTCCCGAACGAGGAGACGCTCGCCCAGGCGCACATCTTCCGCACGCTCACGAACGAGGAGCAGCAGAAGTACAACTCCGAGTTCGAGGCCGTGGGTCTCGGCGCCTGAGATGGCACAGGGAGCATTCGCCGAAGCCGGCGCCGATCTGCAGCTGCAGGGGATCCGCAAGGTCTTCCCGGGCTTCACGGCCATCGAGGAGCTCGACCTCCTCATCCCCGCCGGGTCCTTCTTCGCCCTGCTCGGTCCCTCCGGCTGCGGCAAGACCACCACGCTCCGCCTCGTCGCGGGACTCGAGGATCCGTCCGAGGGGCGCATCCTGATCGGCGGGCAGGACGTGACCGCCGTCAAGCCCCACAAGCGCCCCGTCAACACCGTGTTCCAGAGCTACGCGCTCTTCCCGCACATGACCGTCCTGGAGAACGTCGCGTTCGGGCTGCGCCGGCGGAAGGTCTCGGATGCCGTGCCCAAGGCGCACGAGGCCCTGCGGCTCGTCGAGCTCGATCATGTCGCGGAGCGCCGTCCGAGCCAGCTCTCCGGCGGACAGCAGCAGCGCGTCGCCCTCGCGCGCGCGATCGTGAACCGTCCGGCCCTGCTGCTGCTGGACGAGCCGCTCGGCGCCTTGGACCTGAAGCTCCGCCGGCAGATGCAGCTGGAGCTCAAGTCGATCCAGGCCGAGGTCGGTCTCACGTTCCTGCACGTCACGCACGACCAGGAGGAGGCCATGACGATGGCCGACACCGTCGCCGTGATGAACCACGGGCGCATCGAGCAACTCGGATCGCCGCAGGAGCTGTACGAACTGCCGCGCACCGGCTTCGTGGCGAACTTCCTCGGTCAGTCGAACCTGTTCCCCGCCGAGGTGGAGTCCACCGCCGGCGGCCTGCTCACGGCACGCACTGCAGGGGGTGTCGTCGCCCTCCCGGAGGAGCGGGCCGTCGCCCGCACCGGCCGCATCACCGTCGGCATCCGGCCGGAGAAGCTGCGGCTCCTCGGCACGGAGCCGCCTCGCGACGGGCTCGAGAACGTCCTCGGTCCCGGGCGCATCGTCGACGTGTCCTTCGCGGGGGCCAGTACGCAGTACATCCTGGAGATCTCGGGCCTCGGCGAAGTGACGGTGTTCGAGCAGAACCTGGTCTTCGGCTCGGTCTTCTCCCCGGGCTCGGAGGTCTGGGTCGCATGGCGACGCGAGCACACGTTCGGTTTGGATGCCGCCGCCCGCGACGAGGCCGCGGAAGCGGATCTCGCAGCCGAGGCCGGCTGACATGGCGATCTCGGCGCTCGTCCCCGCCGGAGCGCAGGCGGCGCGCGAACCCGAACGGCGACGCGGCGGACTGGTCGCCCTCGCACTTCTCGTTCCGGGGCTTGCTTACCTCGCGCTGTTCTTCCTCGTCCCGTTCGTCTCGCTGCTGATCACGTCGTTCGGCATCAACGACACCGCGACGTACGGCGGCTACTACTACGCCTTCTACTGGCAGAACTACGTCGACGTCATCGCGCAGTACTGGCCGCAGTTCCTGCGCTCGTTCTGGTACGCGCTGCTGGCGACCGTCTTCGCGCTGCTGATCAGCTACCCGATCGCGTACTTCATCGGTGTGACGATCCGCGAACGCAAGCTGCTGCGCAACCTGCTGCTGGTCCTCGTGATCGCGCCGTTCTTCATCTCGTTCCTCCTGCGCACCCTCGCGTGGAAGCAGATCCTGTCCGACGAGGGACCCGTCGTCGGAGTGCTGCAGGTCGTCGGTCTTATGGGCCCGCAGGATCACATCACGGGGACGCCGTTCGCCGTCGTCTTCGGCCTCACCTACAACTTCATCCCGTTCATGACGCTGCCTCTGTTCGCATCGCTGGATCGGCTCGACAAGAGATTGATCGAAGCGGGGAGCGATCTGTACTCCGGCAACGCCAGCACGTTCTGGAAGGTGACGTTCCCCCTTTCGCTGCCGGGCGTCATCTCCGGAACGCTCCTGACCTTCATCCCCGCGGCGGGCGACTACGTCAACGCGAGTCAGTCCTTCCTCGGAGGTCCGGGAACGGCCATGATCGGCAACGTCATCCAGTCGAAGTTCCTGATCACGGTGAATTACCCGCAGGCGGCCGCGCTGTCGATCCTGCTGATGGCCGTCATCGTGGTGATCGTCGGGCTCTACGTGCGCCGCGCCGGAACGGACGATCTGCTGTGAGCGCCACGCAGACCAGCACTGTCCAGATGCGCCGAGCCGAGGCGCGCCGCCGACGGCCGATCGGCTCGTGGCTGCTGCCGCTCTACGTGACCGTCGCCTTCGTGATCCTCCTGATCCCGATCGTGTACACGTTCGTCTTCTCGTTCAACGACGCGAACCGTTCGAACATCTCGTGGAACGGATTCACCCTGCAGAACTGGATGACTGTGTGCGCGCAGCCCGAAGTGTGCGTCGCGTTCGGCAACAGCATCCTGGTCGGCCTCGTCGCGACCGTGATCGCCACGACGCTCGGCACGATGATCGCCCTCGCGCTCGTGCGCTATCGATTCCGCGCCCGCAGCTCGATCAGCCTCCTTCTGTTCCTGCCGATGGCCACGCCGGAAGTCGTGATCGGTGCGGGGCTCGCCGCGCAGTTCCTCACGATCGGCGTCGCGAAAGGCCTCGTCACGATCATCATCGCCCACACGATGTTCTGTCTGAGCTTCGTCGTGGTGACGGTGCGCGCGCGCGTCCTCTCGCTCGATCCGGCTCTGGAGGAGGCGGGGCGCGATCTGTACGGCTCACCGCGAGAGGTCTTCTGGCGGATCACATTCCCGCTGCTGCTCCCGGGCATCGTCGCGGCCGCGCTGCTGTCGTTCAGCTTGAGCTTCGACGACTTCATCATCACGTACTTCACCTCGGGCACGGTCCAGACCTTCCCCGTGTACATCTACGTCGCCGCCCAGCGCGGCATCCCTCCGCAGGCCAACGTGATCGCCTCGGCGGTCTTCCTGATCGCGATCGCGGCGACGCTCGTCTTCCAGATCGTCTCCGCGCGCAGAGCGAGCCGCCTGCGCCGGTGAGCGCGGACCGGGGTGCGGCCAGGCCACGACCCGGCGATTGGCCGCACCCGGTTCGCATTATCCTGAACCGATGAGCCCTCTCCGCCCTCTCGACCAGTCGAGCAAGCTCAAGGACGTCCTCTACGAGATCCGCGGACAGGCCCTCGTCGAGGCCGATCGCCTGGAGAACGAGGGTCACACGATCCTCAAGCTCAACACCGGGAATCCTGCCGTCTTCGGGTTCGAGGCGCCGTTCCAGATCGTGCGGGACATGATCGAGGCCGTCCCCCACGCGCACGGGTACAGCGACAGCCGCGGCATCATGTCCGCGCGGCGCGCCGTGGTGTACCGCTACGAGCAGGACCCGACCTTCCCTTCCTTCGGTCCCGACGACGTCTACCTCGGAAACGGCGTGTCCGAGCTGATCACGATGGTCATGCAGGCGCTCCTGGACGAGGGCGACGAAGTGCTGATCCCCGCGCCGGACTATCCCCTGTGGACCGCCATGACCAGCCTCGGCGGCGGGACGCCGGTGCACTATCTGGCCGACGAGCAGAACGGGTGGCAGCCCGACCTCGAGGACATCCGCGCGAAGGTGACGCCGCGGACGAAGGCGATCGTCGTCATCAATCCGAACAACCCCACCGGTGCGGTCTACTCGCGCGAGGTGCTCGAAGGCATCGCCGAGATCGCGCGGGAGAACTCCCTGCTCGTCCTCGCGGACGAGATCTACGACCGCATCCTGTTCGACGACGCCGTGCACATCCCGATGGCCTCGGTCGCCCCCGATCTGCTCGTCCTCACCTTCAACGGGCTCTCCAAGACCTACCGCGTGGCGGGCTATCGCTCGGGCTGGCTCGTCATCACCGGCCCGAAGGACCACGCGCGAGGATTCATCGAAGGCATCACCCTCCTCGCCTCGACCCGGCTGTGCCCCAACGTCCCGGCTCAGCATGCCGTGCAGGCGGCGCTGTCGGGGGTGCAGTCGATCGATGCGCTCATCGGGCCCTCCGGCCGACTCCACGAGCAGCGGGATGCCGCCTGGCAGAGTCTCGAGGCGATCCCGGGTGTGACCTGCGTCAAGCCGCAGGGAGCGCTGTACGCCTTCCCCCGGTTCGACCCCGACATGTACGAGATCCGTGACGATGCGAAATTCGTGTACGACTTCCTGGTCGCCGAGCACGTGCTGCTCGTCCAGGGAACCGGTTTCAACTGGCCGACGCCGGATCACGTCCGCATCGTGACGCTGCCCGAGGCCCGCGTGCTGACCGAGGCGGTCGAGAGGCTCGGCAACTTCCTGTCGTCATATCGGCCGTAGCCCCGAGGGCGCCGGCCGGCGAGGTCAGAGGATCGCGAGGGACGTCGCGCGCCAGCGACCGTCCAGGCCCTCCAGCCGGACCGCGACGCTGCGGGCGCGCGCTGCGCCCTGCACCACGACGACCGCCTCGATCACCCCGTCGGCGGGGGAGGACCGGTGCACCGACAGCAGGGAGTACACCGGCCGGATCGCCGCGACGCCGCGTGCGCTCCGGGCCCGCGCGGCGAGGTTCGCCCGGGTCACGAGCGCTCGGTAAGCATCTTCGGTGAGCCATCGCACGAGCTGGTCGACTTCGCGCACGCCGGCGAAGACCTCGAGGACGCCGATCGTGATGTTCCGCAGGAACGGCTCCGGATCGGGAAGCTGGACGGAGGAGGTGCGCTGGGGCGCGAAGAACTCGGAGAGTTCGTAAGCGCCGGGGGGCACGGCTTGTGCGCGGGGGATGCGCGACGGCGACGCTGCCATGGGAGCCAATCTGACCGGGGGATGTCTTGAGGGGAATTAGAACATACGGCACCTTCACAGGAACAGACTCGGAGCGAGCCTGTGGACAACTTCTCATCCGGTCGTGACCAACTGCCCTACGCTCTCGGGGTGCGCTGGGAGAACTTCTTCGACGACCTGGAGGGTCAGCTCGCCGCGGAGTGGGAGGCCGAGCGTGCGGCGCTCGACACCGAGGCGGAGCGTCTGCGGCTGTCACGCGTCGCGCTCCGGGAGCGGCTGTCGGTGCTGATCGATCGGGAGCGAACCGGCGGTGTCCCCGCGTTCGAGATCGTCGACGGCACCGTGCTGTCGGCGGAGGTCACCGGTGTCGGATCGGACTGGGTCGCACTGGACGGCGGGACCGCGGGAGCCGTTGTCGTGCCCGTCACGGCGATCGCCTCGATCGCTCTTCCGCACGAGGACGTGCTGCGCAGCGCCCGCCCCGCCGCCGGCCGGACCGGGCTGTCGGAGCGCATGGGTTTCGGCTTCGTCATGCGCGACATCGTCCGCCGGCGCATCACCGTCACCGTTCATCTCACCCACGGTCGCGTGCTGTCGGGGACGGTCGACCGGGCCGGAGCCGAAC
The DNA here is from genome assembly GCA_030148105.1 of Microbacterium sp. Lineage (GTDB taxonomy): Bacteria > Actinomycetota > Actinomycetes > Actinomycetales > Microbacteriaceae > Microbacterium > Microbacterium lacus. Next base: position 9,293 of record JASBUD010000083.1, read on the forward strand.
ATCTCGACATCGCCCTGCACGAGCCGGGCTCCGTGCGCAGGGCGGCCGAGGTGACCGGCCACCGGCTCGTGCCGTTCTCGTCGATCGGATGGGTGCGCCTGGACGGCGCGGCGGCGCTGCGCTGACGTCGTGCGTGGGGATGCCGGTCAGTCGGCGTTGCGGACGATCCCGGTTCCCCACAACTCGGGGAAGCTCGCCTCGTTCGACTGACGCCAGAGCGCCATCCGGCGGGCCTCCTCGGCCTGCTCGTCGAGGTACGCCGCGACGCTCGCCTCATCGATCCGCCAGCGGGCGGGGGAGCCCACGCGCATTCCGCGCAAGCGCGCCTTCTCGACGAGCTCCATGACCTCTTCCACCGAGACGCCCAGCACTTCGGCCACCTGCGCGGGCGCCAGCAGGCGCACGTCGGAGGTCGGAATCTCGGGCATGAGCCCATTATGGAGGCTCCGTCCTGCGGCGGCTCCGGCGCCACACCCGCTGTGGATAACCGAG
>JASBUD010000088.1 GCA_030148105.1 Microbacterium sp.
CCTCCTCGTGACCCTCGGGATCCTCGCTCTCTCGCCCGCGCCGGATGCGCGCAGCGTGGTGCTGGCCGTCATGGTGGCGGTGTGGGCGGTGCGACTGTCGGGCTTCCTGTTCGCACGGATCCATCGCGCAGGTACCGACGACAGGTTCGACGACATCAAGGGCGAGCCGCTGCGCTTCCTGCGCGTGTGGATCGTGCAGGGTGCGTGGGTGAGTCTGACCGCATCGGCCGCGTGGATCGCGATGAGCAGCCTGCCGCGCCGCGACCTCGACGCGCTCGCGTTCGCGGGGATCGCAGTGTGGGTGATCGGTCTGGTCATCGAGGTCGTGGCCGACGTGCAGAAGACGGCGTTCAAGGCGAATCCCGCACACCGCGGCCTGTTCATCTCCTCGGGACTGTGGTCGCGCTCGCGCCACCCCAACTACTTCGGCGAGATCGTCCTGTGGATCGGTGTCTTCCTCGTCGCCGCGCCGGTCCTCAGCGGCTGGCAGTGGGTCGGCATCCTCTCCCCGCTCGTCGTCGTCCTGTTGCTGACACGGGTGAGCGGCATCCCGTTGCTGGAGGCGAAGGCGGATCGCACGTGGGGCGGGCAGGACGCCTACGAGGCGTACAAGAAGCGCACACCGGTGCTGATCCCGCGCCTCTCCTCGCCTTCCTGAGTGCGAGCCCACCGTGGTGGGCACCGGCAAACCTCGCCGTGCAGAGCACCGGCCCCTCGGCGCTATCCTGAGGCGGACGGGTCATTCACGAGGGGACGCGCGTGACCACTGCGCAGGACGTGACCAGGCGACTCGCGATCGCCGAGTACCGGGTGGTGGGCGAGCCTCCCGAGCCCGATCTCGAGGGCCTGGTCCGCTTGGCGGCGACCGTGTGCGGCGTGTCGACGGCGGTGATCAACATCATCGACGACCGGCTGCAGCACCAGATCGCGGCGGTCGGCTTCACGCCCTCCATGTGCAGCCGCGAGGACTCGATGTGCGCGGTCGTGTTCCAGAAGCCAGGGCACGTCGTCGTCCCCGATGCGCGCGCGGACGATCGCTTCGCCGACAACCCGTTCGTGACCGGCGCCATCGCCAACATCCGCTTCTACGCGTCGAGTCCGCTCATCACCCCTGCCGGCATCCCGATCGGCACCCTGTGCGTCTTCGACGAGGAGACGGGCGATCTCTCCCCCGCCGACAGCGCCGCCCTCGCGATCCTCGCCCATCAGGTCGTGGACGTGCTCGAGCTGCGCAGGATGACGCGCGCACTGCAGGCCTCGAACGACCAGCTCGAGACGTTCGCCGCGCAGGTCAGCCACGACCTGCGCAACCCCCTCGCCGCCGTCACGGGCTTCATCGAGCTGGCGGCGGACAGCCCCGAACTCGCCGACGCCCCCCGCGCCGCGCGGGCACTCGCGCGCGCCGAGTCCGCCGCGACGCGCATGGAGCGCATGATCGCGGACCTCCTCGAATACGCGCGCAGCGGTGGAGGCACGCCCCGGCGCGAGCCGGTCGCCCTCGACGGTGTGCTGCGCGTGGTGATGGAGGATCTGGATGCCGCGCTGCGACTCTCCGGCGCGCGCGTGGCGATCGACGCCCCGGTGACGGTCCTCGGCGACCCGACCCTGCTGGGCGTCCTCCTGCAGAACGTCATCGCGAACGCGGTCAAGTTCAGCGCGGCATCCGGCGTCGCGCCGTACGTCGAGGTGACGGCATCTCCGATCTCCTCCGGATGGCGCATCACCGTGGAGGACAACGGTCCTGGGATCGAGCCGGATAACCGGGAGAGCGTGTTCGATCTGCTCGAGCGCGGCGAGGCCGACGATGTACCGGGCTGGGGGATCGGGCTGTCGACCTGCCGGCGGATCGTCGAAGCGCACGGCGGGCTCATCGGCATCGAGGACTCGCCGCTGGGCGGCGCGACGGTGTGGATCGTCCTGCCCGACGCCCGGCAGGACGCGGCGCCGGCCGCCGAGATCGAGAGCACGTCCGCCGCAGCCTGAGCCCGTCCGCCGTCCGACCTAGGGTGGACGGATGACTGAGAACCTGGCGATCATCGGCGGCTACGTCGTCCCCGTGAGCGGCGACCCGATCCAGAACGGCACCGTCGTGATCAGCGACGGCGTGATCAGCGCAGTGGGAGCGGCCGGCGTCCCCGTTCCGGACGGAGCGCGCGTCGTCGACGCAGCGGGGCGCTGGGTGGTGCCCGGTTTCGTCGAGGCACACGGGCACCTGGGTGTCCACGAGGACGGCGAGGGGTGGTCGGGCAACGACACGAACGAGATGACCGACCCGAACGGTGCACGCTTCCGCGCACTGGACGGCATCGACATCGAAGAGGTCGGATTCCGCGACGCCCTCCGCGGCGGCGTGACGACGGCGGTGATCAAGCCGGGCTCGGGCAACCCGATCGGCGGCCGCACCGTGGCGATCAAGACGTGGGGTGGCCGCACGGTCGACGAACAGGTCGTCGCGCTGGACGTGTCGGTGAAGTCCGCGCTCGGTGAGAACCCCAAGCGCGTCTACGGCGATCGGACGCAGACCCCGTCGACGCGCCTCGGCGTCGCTTCGGTCCTGCGCGATGCGTTCGTGAGCGCCCGGAACTACGCCGAGAAACGCGCCGCGGCAGGCACGAAGGGCGAGCCGTTCGCGCGGAACCTGACGGATGAGACGCTCGCCGCCGTCCTGGACGGCGAGCTCGTGTGGGACCAGCACTGCCATCGGCACGACGACATCGCGACCGCGATCCGGCTCGCGGAGGAGTTCGGCTACACGCTCGTGGTGAACCACGGCACCGAGGGGCACAAGATCGCAGATGTCCTCGCCGAGAAGGGCATCCCGGTGATCTTCGGGCCGCTGCTCACCTCGCGCTCCAAAGTCGAGCTGCGCGACCGCGCGATCGGCAATCTCGCCCTGATCGCCGCGGCGGGGGTGAAGGTCGCGATCACGACAGACCATCCGGTGGTGCCGATCGATCAGCTGCGCCTGCAGGCGATCCTGGCCGTCCGGGAGGGACTTCCGGCCCGGACCGCACTCGAGGCGCTGACCGTCAATCCGGCGTCGATCCTCCGCCTGGCCGATCGGGTCGGCGCGCTCGAGGTCGGCCGCGACGGCGACGTCGTGATCTGGTCGGGCGACCCGCTCGCGCTCGAATCCTCCGTCGAGCAGGTCTTCATCGGCGGCAGGCCCGTCGTGGAGCCGACGGATGCCGCCGACCCCACGCCCCGCGTGGTGGAGCGGTGGGAGCGGTTCGGGCGCTCGTCCTGGACGGCGTGAGCCTTCGGGTGCGAATCACAGAAAGATAACGACAGCTCTTCCCTTCGTTACCTCGCCGTTATAGAGTGAGGTCACGGAAGTTGTTTGCTGTGGCAACGACCGCATGTGATTGCAGGACACTCTTGGTGCAAGGGACAAGGGCCGGTCGGGTTCTCCGACCGGCCCTTCACCGTGTCAGCGGAACCACCCGGAGGGACGCCACTCAGCAGAAACATCACGAAAAGATAACGGGCGGACTCTTCCCTTTCGTTACCTCGCCGTTATAGAGTGCAAGCACGGAAGTTGTTTGCTGTGGCAACGACCGCATGTGATTGCAGGACACTCTTGGTGCAAGGGACAAGGGCCGGTCGGGAGCCTCTCCGACCGGCCCTTACTCTTGCCCGGTGTGCGCGCTCAGACGCCGCCGCCGCCCCCGCCGCCCCCGCCGCCGCCGGCCGAGCCGCCCCCGCTCGAACCGCCCGACGTGGACGACGACGAGGCCGAACTGGCCGAGAGCGAGCCGATTCCCGACGAGAAGGACGCGGCGCTGAAGCCGTGGCTCCCGGCATACCAGGTCGGCGAGCTCTCCGGCCCGTAGAGCACCGCGAGGCGCTCGGCCCACTGTTTCTCCTGCCCGAACACGACGGCGTACGGCAACAGGGCCTCGTACAGCTTCAGCATCTCAGCCGGATCCGACGGATCGATGCGCACGCGCTCGGCACCCTGAGGCGATTGCAGCATGCGGATGCGATCCGCCTCCGCCCATTCGATGAACTCCTCAAGCCCGCGCAGGTGATCGCGCACCTCCGCCCCCTTCGCGGAGAGGGGATTGCGGGAGACAAGGACGATCACGACGAAGAACGCGAGGAAAGCGCCGATCATGGTCAGGATCGGGATGAGCGGGAACACCGAGGCGTCGAGGGCGAGGAACGCGCTGAACACGACCGCCGCACCCGTCGCGACCATCGCGAGGACGGGCCACGCCCGCACACCACCGGGGATCTTCTTGCGCAGGCCTCGGCGGGTGAGCTCGCCGGTCGCTGCCTTCAGGATCCGCTGCGCCGCCGCCGACAGCCGCGTGTCGGTGCTGCCGAACTCGTATTCGGCGCCGGGCTCCATGAAGGGGAAGAGCCCCGCCAGCAGCGCCCGGCCGTCGCCGTCCGCACGCGACGGGTCGACGAGCTGCGCCTTGAGCTTGACGCCGCCGAACAGCTTCCGCTCCCCCTCGACGATCCGGATGCTGCCCACCACCGCCTGCTCGAGGACCTCGGCCGGGATCGCCTTCGACGTCTTGCCGAGCAGCACCGCGCTCTCCAGCGCGTCCATGCCGGGAGGCGGCGTGTACTCCGCGATGATCGTCGGCCGTCCGGGCTCGTCGCTCAGGCGTCGGACGCGCGTCACGATCGCGAAGACGAGCGCGGCGAGCGCCGCGAGCGCCGCGAAGCCGTTCACCCAGCCCCACGGCGAGGCGAGGTAGGAGTCGTCGAACGGCGCGAACGTGCCCTGCGCGAAAGCGACGGAGATCGTCATGGTCTGATACGCCGGCACCGGCGCGGCGGTCGCCTCGAACGTCACCGCGCCGTCGGGGGCGGCATCCGAGGACAGCCCGCACGTGTCCCCCGACCCCTGGAAGCCGAGGTAGCAGGCCTGCCCTCCTGCGAGGGAGTCCGCCAGATCCGGCGGGACGATCAGCCGCACCGTCACCCGCCCGAAGTCCTGCTGCCACTCGGTGCCGTTGACGTCCCAGTAGATCTCGTCCACACCGGTGTCGGAGAAGTACCGCGCGACGTTCTCGAGCTCGTAGGTGAAGACGTACGTCTGCACGCCGCGGACGTAGTCGTCGGCCCGGGATGTCATGGAGAAGACGCCGTCCTCGGACGCGGTCTCGGACTCGCGCAGGTTGCCCTCCCCGTCGGTGATCGAGATGAGGCGCGGGTTCAGCGGAGCATCGAGATACGAATCAAGGATGCTGCGCCGCATGCCCCTGTTCTGGTCGTAGTCCGGGAAGCGGGCCACGAAGGTCTCCTCGACGAGCAGGGTGCTCGTGCCGTCGTCGGCCCGACCGAGCGTGTACTGCACGTCCAGGCTGTCGAACGAGAAGTCGTTCACGTTCGTCGAGACCGCGGTGCTCCCGTCGTCGCCGAAATCGACCGAGCAGGCGGTGAGCACCGCGATCGGCAGGACCGCCAGCGCGACCAGCGCGACCAGTGCGCGCCACATCTTCTGCCCCATGAGGGCCAGCCTAGAACGGGCCGCTTGTCTTACAGTGGTGCCATGAGCGACCGGCGACTGGCGATCGATGCCTGGGAGAGCCTGTTCCGCGCGCAGCACGAGGTGTTCACCGAGATCGCGTGCGACTTCGACGACACGGGTCTGTCGCAGGCCGAGTACGACGTGCTGCTCACCGTGACGCGCGGCGACGGGATGACCGCGCGCCTGCGCGACGTGACGGCCAACATGCTGATCAGCCAGCCGAGCGTCTCCCGCCTCGTGGACCGGATGGCCGCGCGCGGACTCGTGACGAAGTGCGCGGACCCGGAGGACGGCCGCGGCGCACTCGTCCGCGCCACCGCGGAAGGCGCAGGCGCCTTCCGCCGTGTCGCCTCCGCGCACGGTCGCTCGATCGCCGACCGGATGTCGCTGCTGAGCGACGAAGAGCTCGCGCAGCTGCGCGATCTCACCGCGAAGCTGCGGTCCCGACCCGCGGGCTGCTGAGGTCAGTCGGTTCGCCGCCTCGGAGTGAGCGCCGCCACGACGAGCGACCCGACCGCGAACGCCGCCACGATCAGGATGGGCCGGACCAGATCCGCACCTTCGTCGCCCGCTGTGACGGCATTGACCGCGTCGATGGCGTAGCTCAGCGGCAGCCAGTCCGAGATCGCATACAGCGCGGCGGGCATCTCGTCCCGCGGCATGAACAGCCCGCCGAGCAGGATCTGCGGGAACACGAGCAGAGGCATGAACTGCACGGCCTGGAACTCCGTGTGCGCGAAAGCGCTCGCGAGAAGGCCGAGGGCGGACCCGAGCACCGCGTCGACGACCGCGACCAGTCCGAGCTGCCAGACCGGCCCTTGCACGTCCAAACCGCACGCGAGGACGGCGAAGGCGACGGTGATCACCGCCTGGACGGTCGCTGCCAGACCGAACGCCAGCGCATACCCGACGATGAAGTCGGCCTTTCCGAGCGGTGTCGTCATGAGCCGCTCGAGCGTTCCCGACCGGCGCTCGCGCAGGGTCGTGATCGAGGTGATGAGGAACATCACGATGAAGGGGAAGAGCGCGAGGATCGCCCCGCCGAACTGATCGAACACTCCGGCCTGCTCGCTGAAGAGCCACGCGAAGAGTCCCACCAGCAAGCTCGGCGCCACGAGCATGAGCGCGATCGACCGCGGGTCGTGGCTGAGCTGACGGAGCACGCGGCCCGCCGTGGAGAGCGTGCGTGCGGCGTTCACAACCGCCCTCCGCTCCGGCGCGAACGCCGGCTGGGTGGATGCCGATCGCCGTCGTCCGCGCGGGCGATGAGCGCGAGGAAGGCCGCGTCCGGGTCGGAGGTGCCCGTGTCGGCCAGCAGGGACTCCGGCGTGGTGTCGGCGATGACGCGACCGGCCCGCAACAGGATCAGGCGATCGCAGCGGACGGCTTCGTCCATGACGTGACTGCTCACGATGAGCGTCGCGCCACGGTCGGCGAGCGAGCGGAAGATCGCCCACAGCTCGGCGCGCAGGACCGGATCCAGCCCCACCGTCGGCTCATCGAGCACGATCAGCGCGGGCGAGCCGAGCATCGCCACCGCGAGGGACACCCGGCTCTTCTGCCCACCGCTGAGGGAGGTGACCGTCTGATCCGCCTGATCCGCGAGGCCCACCTCGGTGATGACGCGCGCGATGTCGCTGCGGGGCGCTCCGATGAGACGGGCGAAATATGTCAGGTTCTGACGGACCGTGAGGTCGTCGTACACCGACGCCGCCTGGGTGTCGTAAGCCACACGGTGCCGCTGCAGCGCGGAGCCGGCCGGCTCTGCGAGAACCTCGACGTCTCCCCCGGCGATTCTCTGCACCCCGACGATCGATCGGATCAGTGTGGTCTTGCCGCATCCCGACGGACCGAGGATGCCGGTGATGCGGCCTCGGGGAATCGCGAGATCGAGGCCGTCGAACACGACCGTACGGCCCCGCGTCACGCGCAGCCCGCGCACGCTCACCGCCACATCAGCCGACGCCGACAGCGCGGCATCCTCGATATTCATCATGCGATGAATATCGCGCCGCGTGCGCGGCGCGTCAAGACCCGCGCGCGTCAGCCGGCGGGGTTGGTCGCCTTGCCGTCGAGCCAGAGCGTGTCCGTCGCGTCGCTGTGCGTGCCGCCGGAGCCCACGTGCTTCGCGTCGATCCGATCGCCCTTGGTGATCACGTGCACGAGTGCCATGGCATGGCCGCGACCAAGACCGTAGTCCTCCGCGAGCCACGCGATGATCTCGCCGGCCTTCGTTCCGGGTCCGAAGCCTCGGGCGTCCGCGAGGGCGACGAACTCCCGCGGCGTGAGCCCGGTCTTGCCTTCGATGTTGTCGAGGTATGCCTGAAAGGACATACTTCCTCCGTTCGGTTGCGCGTCACGCCGTGAGGGGCGTCAGCTGGTGAGATAAGCCTGGACTGCGGGGCCGACACGCCGGACGATCTCGTCGACGTCGGCCGAGGCGAGGGCCGGCAGCTGCAGCACGTGACGGGCGATGAGCAGCCCGGCGATCTGACTGGCCACGAGGGAGGCGCGGAGGGCGGCATCGGGGACCTGGAGCCGGCCTGCGATGCGCCCGATCAGTTCGCGTCGCAGAAACCCGGCCAGCAACGGGGTCGTGAGGCGGTTGCCGATCCCGGCGCGCAGCAGCGTGATGCCGCGCGTGCGCACATCGGGGTGCTCCCACGCCTCGAGGACGTAGCGGACGATCCGCTCGCCGAGTTCGTCGTCGGGTCCCTCCAGAAGCTGCGGGATGTCCAGGTCGGGACGCATCGGCGCACCGACCACCTGCGTGAAGAGATCCGCCTTCGTGCCGAAGTAATGATGGACGAGCGCGGCGTCCACGCCGGCTCGCGCCGCGATGCCGCGCATGGTCGCACCGTCGTAGCCCAGCTCTCCGAACTCATCGACCGCGGCTGAGACGATGCGGTCCGGTGCGTCCGACTCGCCGCCCTTCGGGCGACCGCGACGCCGGGGGGTCGGCACCACGAACTCGGGCATGCGGTCAGCCTAGACCGGTGCCGCAACGACCGGCGGCGGCATCCGCGTCCACGGCCCCGGACGGTGCCAGGATGAGGCATGACCTTCGGGATGCGGCGCGATGTGCTGCGGCCGGCCGACTCGTCGCGGGCCGACCGCGTGACGTACGTCGAGCTGTTCTTCGACCTCGTCTTCGTCTTCGCGCTGACGCAGCTCTCCGCCTACCTCTATGAGAACCAGACCCTGCTCGGCGCCCTCGAGGGCGTGATCATGGTGTGCGCGCTGTGGTGGACATGGGTCTCGACGACGTGGGTGACGAACTGGCTCGATCCGGTGAAGCTTGCGGTGCGCGGCGCGGTCGTGG
>JASBUD010000089.1 GCA_030148105.1 Microbacterium sp.
AGCAGCGCGAGGCCGATGTAGAAGGCCGACCAGCGCGCCGATTCGCCGATGGACGGCTCGTGGGGCTTGCGGACATGCGCGTAGAACTCGTAGACGAAGAAGGCGATCGTGACCGCGATCGTGATGATCCAGACGAGCGGAGTGACGTTCACAGCAGGGGTTCCCATCCTTGGCGTTGACGATTCAGCGCCAAGGTCTTCTCCATCCTCGAGATCGAGGACCGGGGGCCCGGGATGCGATCGCATCCGTAGTGACGAGCCGGCCGTTTCGGAGTACTCCCCTTGGTGCGTCGATTCTATTCGCCAGAATGGGTCCCTTCCTGAGAACGGCCTGAGTGCCGAACGTGCGAGGGTGGTCGGATGCCGTTCCCGATCGTCCCGAGATCCTTGGCGACCGAAGAGTTCGTCCTGCGCCCGATCACCGCCGCGGACGCCGCGCGCGACCACGCGGCGGTGATGGAGACGCGCGCCGATCTGCGCGTGTGGGAGCAGTCGACCTGGCCGGCGGACGACTTCACCGTCGAGGCGAACCGCGAGGACGTCGTCGACCTCGAGCGCCGGCATGCCGAGGGCCGCGCCTTCACGTTCACGGTCGTCGATCCGTCGGACTCCGAGTGCCTGGGATGCGTCGACGTCTTCGCCCCGACGGCGTCTTTCCTCGCGCAGGCGGCAGTCACGCCGCTCGCCGGCGAGGTGTGGCTCGAGCAGGATGCCGTCGTGTACTTCTGGGTCCGGGCGAGTCGCGCCGCGACCGGGATGGACGCACGGCTGCTCGCGGCACTGCGGCCGTGGTTCCGCGACGAGTGGAAGGCGGCGCGGACGGTGTTCGTGACCAACGAGCTCTTCACCCACCAGGTCGGACTCCTCGGGCGGGCGGGCCTGACGCCGGCCTTCCGGTTCATCGAACCCGACAAGCCCGGCCCGTACGTCGCGTTCGCCTGATCGGTCAGGACAGCAGCACGAGCTGCTGGGTCGCGCGCGTCATCGACACGTACCGGTCGACGGCGCCGGTCAGACCGGAACCGAACGACTGCGGATCCACCAGCACCACGAGGTCGAACTCGAGGCCCTTGACCAGCTCGGGCATGAGCACGCGCACCCGTTCGCGCGGTGGGGAGTCGGCGTCTCCGATCACGACCGCCGTGCCGTCCGGCGACCGCTCCTCCCACGCGTCGAGGATGGCCGCCAGCTCGTCGCGGCGAGCGCGCCGCACCGGCACCCCCGTCCGGCGGATCGAGACCGGCACGTTCGCGTCCGGCAGCGCGGCGCGGATGACCGGCCCCGCGACCTCCATCACCTCTTCGGGGGTGCGGTAGTTCACCCCGAGCGTGGACACCGTGGCCCGGTCGACGCCGATGCGCGACAGACGCTCGGTCCACGACTCGGCGAATCCCGCGCGGGCCTGTGCCCGGTCGCCCACGATCGTGAGGCTCCGCGACGGACACCGCCGCAGCACCATTCGCCACTGCGCCTCGGTGAGCTCCTGCGCCTCATCGACCACGATGTGCCCGAACGGCCCGGCGAGCACGTCATCGGGCGCCGCGTCACGACGGGCGAGCGTCCGGCGCAGATCCTGCCCGCGCAGCATCGACATGATCCTCAGGTCGCCGTCGTCGGCGGCGATCAGATCGCCGATGACGTCCGCCCGCACGCGCTCCTCCGCAGCCGCCTCGCGCCGCGCCCGCTCCGCCCGCACGTGCGCGCGCGGGTCTCCGACGGCGAAGCGGGCGGCATCCCGCAGCGGCTCGTCGACGTCGGTCCACGCCGCCGGTGCGTCGACGAGCGCGCGGATGCCGGCCTCCCCGAGTCCGGACGCGCATCGTCGCAGCATGTCGGCCGACGACAGGAGTCCCCGCAGCAGCGCGTCCGGGTCCAGCAGCGGCCACATCCGGTCGAACGCCGCACGTATCGCCTCGTCGCTCTCGAGCGCCTCGCGCACGGACTCCTCCTGCCCGGCATCCCGTCCGTACGCGTCGAAGTCGCGCTCCCGAGGCCGCGACGCGTCGCCCCATCCGTCGCTCCACCGGTCGTCGGCCGGCGTTGCGAGGTCGTCGACGCGCTCCGTGAGCAGGTCGATCAGCCGCTCCCACGCCTGCGCGCGGACGGTGTTGTGCGCGGCGCCGTCATCGGCCTCGAAGATCTCCGCCCACTCCGCGGGACCGATGACGACATCGCCCCAGGCGGTGTCGATCGCGAGTGTACGACCGGGCGGCCGCTGCCACAGCCGCACCGCCGCCTCGATCCCGTCGACGAGCACGGCACTCTCCTTCGCCCTCCGTACGGCCGGATCCTCCTCGCGTCCGACCGGACCCGCGTCCGGCACGAGATCGCCGATCGCGCACACGAGGGCACCGTCCTCCCCGAGGCCCGGCAGCACGTCGTCGACGTAGTCGACGTACGGCCGGTGCGGCCCGACGAACAGCAGACCGTCCGCGCCGGCGAGCGTCGGATCCGCGTACAGCAGGTACGCCGCCCGATGCAGGGCCACGACGGTCTTGCCCGTCCCGGGACCGCCGTCGACGACGCGCGCACCGCGGGCGCCCGCCCGGATGATCGCGTCCTGATCGGTCTGGATCGTCGCGAGCACATCGCGCATCTTCGCCGACCGACTCGCTCCGAGGCTCGCGATGAAGGCGGACTCGTCATTCAGCGCCGCCGAGTGATCGACGCCGTCCGCTGCGAACACCTCGTCCCAGTAGTCGACGATGCGCCCGCCGCTCCATCGGTAGCGCCGTCGCAGCGCAAGCCCCATGGGGTGCAGCGCGCTCGCCGCGAAGAACGGCTCGGATGCCGGCGCCCGCCAGTCCGTCAGCAGCCGGTCCTCGTCGTCATCGGCCAGGCCGAACCGGCCGATGTACGAGGCGCGGCCCTCGACATCGACCATCTTGCCGATGCACACGTCGACGCCGAAGCGGCCGAGCACCCGCGCGCGTGCGCTGAGTCGCTGCACGTCGAGGTCGCGCTCGAGTGCCCGCTGTCCGGAGCCGGCAGGCGCCCGACGCGCCGCAGCGAGCCGGACCTCCGCGTCCGCGCGGGTCTGGGCAAGAGCGGCTGCGACGCGGGCGAAGTGCCTCCGATCGTCTCCGATCAGCGCATCGGTCGCCTTGGCATGCAGCCGGGGCGGCAGGGCGAAGATCTCGTCGGTCTCGGTGGAATGCGGCATCCGGCCCCCTTGTCTGGCGCACGGATTACCCGCGCGACCTGCGATTCTCGCGCGAGGAGGGGGTCTTGCCGCAAGCCCCCCTCCGCGCGGGATAATGGAAAGGGAGGACAGGTCACCCGCGCAGGGCGTCCGCTTTCGCGGTGAGCACCTGCCGCTGGGCCTCGTTCGCGGTGAGCGTCGCAGCCGTCAGCAGCTCCGACCGGGCCTCGTCCGCGCGACCGAGTCGCGAGAGCAGTTCGCCGCGCACGCTCGGCACGAGGTGCGAGCCCGGCAGCGCGCCGGACTGCTCGAGAGCATCGACGATCGCCAGGGCTTCTGCCGGGCCCGACGCCATCGACACCGCGACCGCACGGTTGAGCTCCACGATCGGGTTCGGCGCGATGCGGCCGAGGACGTCGTACAGCAGCACGATCCGCGCCCAGTCGGTCTCCTCCACGCTCGGCGCGATCGCGTGGCACTGCGCGATCGCCGCCTGCAGCGCGTAGGCGCCGCGACCGACGCGACGCGCAGCCGCGGCGGCGTCCGCGCGGGCGAGCAGCAGGTTCGCGCGCGCGATCTGGCCGTGGTCCCAGCGGCGGCGGTCCTGGTCTGCCAGGAGCACCGGTGTCCCGTCGCGCTCCTCACGCGCCGCGAACCGCGAGCGCTGAAACTCCATGAGCGCAACCAGCGCGATCGGTTCGGGTTCGTGCGGCAGCAGCACGGATACCGTTCGGCCGAGGCGGATCGCCTCATCGGCGAGATCCGGCCGCACCCACCGGTCGCCCCGGGTCGCGGCATAGCCCTCGGTGAAGACGAGGTAGATCACCCCGAGGACCGCCGTCAGCCGCGCCTTCCACTCCGACGGATCCGGCGTCTCGAACGGCACATTCGCCGCCGCGAGCGACTTCTTCGCCCGGGTGATGCGCGCCTGCACGGTCGGGACGCTCGTGAGCATCATGCGCGCGATCTCGTCGGTCGACAGCCCCGCCACGACCCGGAGCGTCAGCGCGACCTGCGATTCG
>JASBUD010000097.1 GCA_030148105.1 Microbacterium sp.
GGCAGCGCCCGCAGCACGTCCCAGTTCTGGGCGCTTCTCTTGCCGAAGCCGATGCCCGGATCGACGATGAGTCGCCCGGGCGGGATGCCGGCCTCGGCGGCGGCCGCGACGCGCTCGGTGAGTTCGCCCAGCACGTCGCGCACGACGTCGTCGGATTGGGCGCGCGCGTACATATCGGCGGACGGGCCGCGCCAGTGGCCGATGATCGCCTCGGCGCCCGATTCGGCGATCGCGGGGAGCATGTCGGGGTCCGCGAGACCCCCCGAGACGTCGTTGACGTAACGGGCCCCGGCGGCCACCGCCGCGCGTGCGGTGGACGCGTTCATCGTGTCGACGCTCACGCGGACGCCGGCCTCCGTCAGAGCCTGGATCACCGGAAGCGCGCGCTCCTGCTCTGTGCGCGGTGCGACGCGCTCCGCACCCGGGCGGGTGGACTCGCCGCCCACGTCCAGGATGTCGGCGCCTTCGGCACGCAGCCACAGTCCGTGGGCGATCGCCGCGTCCGCGTCGAGGTAGCGGCCGCCGTCGCTGAACGAATCGGGCGTCACGTTGACGATCCCCATGATGAGGGTTGTCATGCGCGGCTGCTCCCGAGAAGCGCGATGAGCTCGCCGCGCGCAGCCGGGTCGGCCAACTCGCCCCGCGCGGCGATCGTCAGGGTCCGCGCCTCGGGCTGACGCTCGCCGCGCATCGTCACGCACTCGTGCGCGGCATCCAGCACGACGAGCACGCCGCGTGTGTCCAGCGACGCGGCGATCGTGTCGGCGATCTGCTCGCCGAGCCGCTCCTGCACCTGCGGACGCGAGGCGAGGATCTCGACGACCTTCGGCAGGGCGCCGAGCCCGACGACCTGCTCGCCGGGCAGATACGCGATGTGCGCGCGTCCGCGGAACGGGAGCAGATGGTGCTCGCATATTGAGCGGAAGGCGATGTCTCGCAGCATGACCGCTCCCGACGGGAGGGTCTCGGGAGCCGGCCCCCGGGTCACCGAGATGGTGTGCGCGAGCGGGGCGGCGGCATCCTGCCCGACCCCCGAGAAGAACTCGGCGTACGCGTCGGCGACGCGCCCCGGCGTCAGCCGGAGACCCGGACGCTCGGGGTCTTCTCCGATCGCCGCCAGCAGCTCTCGGACGAGCGCGGCGACGCGCTCACGGTCGACGGCCACGGGCCGAGCCTACGCGGTCGCGGGTCGCGCCTGCCCGGTGGGACGACGCTTCGCGGCCTTCTCGGGCGCGCCCTGTTCGACCTCGACACTCGCCGCCACACCCTCGGGGTGCACGCGCCGCGGCACCTCGACCGGCGGCTGGTAGGACACCGGACGGTTCTCGCTGGAGAGCCACTGCGGACGCGGCGGGAGGCGCTTGACGTCCTTGAAGATCTCGGCGAGCTCGAGGTGATCCAGGGTCTCCTTCTCGAGGAGCGCCAGCGCGAGCCGGTCCAGGACATCGCGATTGTCGTTGATGACCTGGTACGCCTCGTTGTGCGCCTGCTCGATGAGGGCGCGCACCTGGTTGTCGATGCGCTCGGCGATCTTCTCGCTGAACTCGCGGCCGTGGCCCATGTCGCGGCCCATGAACACCTCGCCGCTCGCGGAGCCGAGCTTGACGGGCCCCACCTCGTTGGTCATGCCGTACTCGGTGACCATCTTGCGCGCGATGTTCGTGGCCTTCTCGATGTCGTTGGAGGCACCGGTCGTCGGGTCGTGGAAGACGATCTCCTCGGCGACGCGGCCGCCCATCGCGTAGGTCAGCTGATCCTGCAGCTCGTTGCGGGTGACGGAGTACTTGTCGTCGATCGGCAGCACCATCGTGTATCCGAGCGCCTTGCCGCGCGGGAGGATCGTGACCTTCGTGACGGGGTCGGTGTTGTTCATCGCCGCGGCGGCGAGTGCGTGACCGCCCTCGTGGTACGCCGTGATGAGCTTCTCCTTGTCGCGCATGACGCGCGTGCGTCGCTGCGGACCCGCGATCACCCGGTCGATCGCCTCGTCGAGTGCGCGGTTGTCGATGAGCTGCGCGTTCGAGCGCGCGGTGAGGAGGGCGGCCTCGTTCAGGACGTTCGCGAGGTCGGCACCGGTGAAGCCGGGGGTCTTGCGGGCGACGACCTCGAGGTCGACGCCGTCCGCGAGCGGCTTGCCGCGACCGTGCACCTCGAGGATGCGCTTGCGGCCCTTGAGGTCGGGCGCGTCCACGCCGATCTGCCGGTCGAAGCGGCCCGGGCGCAGGAGCGCGGGGTCGAGGATGTCGGGACGGTTCGTGGCCGCGATCACGATGACGTTGACCTTGGGGTCGAAGCCGTCCATCTCGACCAGCATCTGGTTGAGGGTCTGCTCGCGCTCGTCGTGACCGCCGCCCATGCCGGCGCCGCGGTGACGACCCACGGCGTCGATCTCGTCGATGAAGATGATCGCGGGCGAGCTCTCCTTCGCCTGGGTGAAGAGGTCGCGCACGCGGCTCGCGCCGACGCCGACGAACATCTCCACGAAGTCCGAGCCGGAGATCGAGTAGAACGGAACGCCCGCCTCGCCGGCGACGGCGCGGGCGAGCAGCGTCTTTCCGGTTCCGGGAGGGCCGTACAGCAACACGCCCTTCGGGATGCGCGCGCCGACGGC
>JASBUD010000098.1 GCA_030148105.1 Microbacterium sp.
ACCGCCGCGCCCGCCCGATGGCTCGACGCGGACGACCGGGTCGGCGTCCTCGCCCCGGGCCGCTTCGCTGACCTGATCGCGATGCCCGCCGATCCCTCCGCCGACATCGCGGCGCTGCGCGGGATCGACCTCGTGATGAAGGGTGGGGTCGTCGTCCGCGACGACGCCGGCCGGACAGGGGCACGGAGATGACCGACGACCGGACCGAGCTGTACGACCTGAGCGTGATCGTCGAGCGCATCGAGGGGCGTTCGGTGTGCGGCATGAAGGTCGGCGACCACATCGACCTCGTCGAGAGCAGCCGCCTGTGCCTCCCGGACGGCGGGCACTTCTGCCTGTACGCGCTGCAGGCCGTCCTCCCCCTGCTTCCCGCGAAGCAGCGGAAGCTGCCCCCCGGCGACTGGCTCGAGCGCGACGACCTGGTCGCCTGCCCCGATCCAGAAGAGCGTCTGATGATGCGGATCGTGCGGACCGGCATCCGCTCGATCGCCACGGACGACCTCACGTGAGCCGCGTCGAGGTCTCGCTCGGCCTGCAGACCGACAAGGCGCCCGGCTCGTACGCGCAGCTCGCCCGGCTCGCCGAGGACGTCGGCTTCGACGGCGTGAGCGTGTTCTCCGACCTGCTCTACCGGCCGCCGATCGGGGCGCTCCTGGAGATGGCGAGGGCGACCTCGCGGGTGCGGCTGGGGTGCGCGTGCTGGAACCCGTACACACTGCATCCGTACGAGATCGCGGGTCAGTTCGCCGCGGTGGATGCCGCGTCCGCCGGCCGCGCCTACCTCGGACTCGCGCGGGGGTCGTGGCTGTCGTCGATCGGGTTGGACGATCCGAAGCCGATCGCGCACCTGCGCGACGCGGTCGGCGTGATCCAGGCGCTGCTCTCGGGCGAGGGCGCGGGGTACGAGGGCGAGGTGTTCCGCGTCGAGCAGGGTGTGCGGCTGCGGTACCCGGTGGCGCGGTCGCGCGCGCCGATCCTGATCGGATCGTGGGGCCCGCTCGGCATGTCCCTCGCCGGCGAGGTCGCCGACGAGATCAAGATCGGCGGCAGCGCGAACCCGGCCATGGTCGCGGTCGTGCGCTCGCGGCTGGCACGCGGCCTGGCGCGCGCCGGCCGGCGGTCGGATGCCGTCGGCGTCGTGCTCGGCGCGGTGACCGTCGTCGATCGCGACGGGGATGCCGCGCGAGCGCTCGCCCGGCGCGAAGTGGCGATGTACCTGGATGTGATCGCCGCGCTCGATCCGACCGTGGAACTGCCCGAGGATCTGCTGCCGGCGATCCGCGCCCGACTCGCCGACGGCGATGACGCGGGAGCGGGCCGATTGATCCCGCGGGACGTGCTCGACCTGTTCTGCTTCGCGGGCACTCCGGCCGACATCGCCGCGCAGTGCCGGCTGCTGATCGATGCCGGCGTCGACCGCATCGAGTTCGGCACGCCGCATGGCGCGGACTCCGCCGAGGGCATCGCGCTGCTCGGCCGCGAGGTGCTCCCGCAGTTGCGCGACTGAGCTCAGGCGAGCAGTCGCGCCCGCAGCGGCTCGAGGCCCATGGGTCCGAGGGCAAGAGCCGCGCGGTGGAACTCGCGCAGGTCGAACGCATCGCCGTCCACCGCCGCGCGTGCGGCGCGGGCCTCGTTCCACAGCCGCGCGCCGACCTTGAATGCGAGCGCCTGGCCGGGCCAGCCGAGATAGCGGTCGACCTCGAAGCCCGCGAGGTGGGGCTCCACAAGGGCGAGATCGACCAGCATCCGCTGTGCCAACTCGGGCGTCCACGCGGCGTCGGGAACGATCGTGTTCGGCGGGACCGGCACGTCGGTGTGCAGGCCGATGTCGGCGACGATCCGCACCGAGCGCCAGATCTGTCCGAGCAGCAGCCCCAGACGCTCGGCCGGGTCGCGGATGAGCCCGAGCTCGTCGGAGAGCTGCTCGGCGTAGTGCGCCCACCCCTCCGCATAGCCGTGGATGTGGCACAAGTGTCGTTGCCAGGGGTGCAGGTCCGGATCGGACGCGGTCACGACGAACTGCAGGTGATGGCCCGGCAGCCCCTCGTGGTGGACGCTCGTCACCTCCTGCCACGTCGCCGCGACCGGCACACCGCTCGGGATCGTCCACACGATCCGGCTCGGCGCCGAGCCGTCGGGCGGTGCGGGCGTGTAGTACACGACGCCGCTCGAGGCCTCCGCCACCACGCACTCGACATGACGGATGCCGGACGGCAGGTCGAACGCGCCGGCGAGGGCGTCGGTCGTCTCGGTCACGCGCTGCTCCAGCCAGTCCCGGATCGCCGCCACGCCGTCCAACCGATACCGGGGATCTTCATCGAGCTGTGCGGCGACGCTGCGCACCGGGTCGTCACCCGTGCCGCCCAGGTCGCGGGCGAGCGCGCGGGCTTCGGCGACCAGGCGCTCGAGCTCGCGCCAGCCGTACGCGTCCGTGTCGGCGACGTCGATGCGGGCGCCGAGCATCGCGGCGGCGAGATCGGCGTAGACCTGCGCGCCCACGCCGTCTGTCGTCGGGGCGGCTGGCCGCAGCTCGCCGCGAAGCACGTCGACGAGATCGGCGAGCGCGCCGTTCGCCCGGTCGGCGGAGGCACGGACGCGCGCGCGGATGTGGGAGTCCACGCCCTCGGCGATCGGGACCGAGCCGAACCAGTCGGCCTCGATCCACAGGTCGATCTGCTCGGCGAGCGTGTCGAGCTGCCGCACCGGTGCGACGCCGGTCCCCGTGAAGCGGGTGGCGTGGTCGCGCGCCCAGCGCAACGCCGCGATGTACTGCGCGACCCCGTCCGGCACGGCCTCCAGACGCTGCACGAGGCTCTCGCCGGCGGCATCCGGCGTCACCGTCAGCCCCTCGACGGCGTAGCGGATCAGGTGCACGGGGGTCGCGAGCCCGGCGACGAGGCGGGGGGTGAATCCGGTGTCGAAGAGGAGACGCTCGCGCTCGAGCCGCTCGGTGAGCGCCGCGCGCAGAGTCTGGTCGCCGGCATCGGTCGGCAGCGCCGCGAGTTCGCCGAGGACCTCGCCCTGCAGGGCGTACTTTCGCTGCAGCCAGTCCGGCCCGATGTCGGGGAGGGGCCGCGGATTCGGGAGGCCCGCCGCCTGCGCGGCGTCGGGTTCGTGCGTCGCGAGCTCCGCGACGTAGCGGTCGGCGATCTCACGGACGGCGTCGGTGCGGTGGCTCACCGACCCACCATAGGCACGACTGCAGAACTCCACGGAATCGCGTGAGGAATCGACGTGTGCGCGGTTCCCGACGCCTCCGGGGTGGCCGATCCGTGGAGTTCTGCAGACCCGCGCGCGCTCAGGTCGCCGCGAGCCGCGCCTTCTCGGCCGCGACGTCGAACGTCGCGACGGGCCACTGCGGGTCGATGCCGCGCAGAGCGCCCAGCAGGAGGTGCTGCACCGCGAGACGCGCGTACCACTTGCGGTTCGCCGGCACGACGAACCACGGCGCGTGCGCGGTCGAGGTCCGCTCGAACACGGTCTGATACGCATCCATGTAGTGCGGCCACCGTGCGCGCTCGTCGACGTCGCCCGGATTGTATTTCCAGTGCTTGTCGGGGCGGTCCAGCCGCTCCATGAGCCGCTCGCCCTGCTCCTCGTACGAGATGTGCAGCATGACCTTGATGATCCGGGTCCCGCCGTCGGCGAGACGCTTCTCGAAGTCGTTGATCGCGCCGTAGCGCCGCTCGATCTCCTCGGGCGCGGCGAGGGCGCGCACCTTGCCGATCAGCACGTCCTCGTAGTGCGACCGGTCGAAGACGCCGATGAAGCCCGGCTGCGGGACGCGCTTCTCGATGCGCCACAGGAAATCGTGGGCGAGCTCTTCGGCGGTCGGCTTCTTGAACGCGGTCAGCAGCACACCCTGCGGGTCCACCGAGCCGACGACGTGCCGGATGATCCCGCCCTTCCCCGCGGAGTCCATCGCCTGCAGCACGAGCAGCACCGAGGCGTCGGAGGCCTCGCTGCGGCTCTGGGCGTACAGCCGCTCCTGCAGTTCGTCGAGGTCGCCCGCGCCCGCGGCGAGATCCTGCGCCGCGGCATCCTTGTCGTCTGCGTAGCCCGGCGTGGAGTCGGGGTCGACGCCGGACAGGACGAATCCCTCGCGCACGCGCAGCAGATCGGCGACCTCGCCGGTCCAGTTCTTCTCGCTGTTCTGGGTCATGAAGCCCATCATGCCGAAAGCGAGGTTCAGCGCGGCAGGGGAACCTCGATGATCTGCCGCCCGCCGACGGGCGCCGTCAGCACCTGATCCAACGCGGCACGGGTCGTCACGCGGGTGTACTCCCATCCGTACGCCAGAGCGAGCTGCTCCAGCCGCGCGGTGTGCGGCGTGTACAGCACGCGATCCATCGCCTCATCCGACGCGACATCGCGCACCTCGAGCGAGTCGAAGATCGTGCCGCCGCCGTCGTTGCCGACGATCACCTGGAGCCGCGGTTCGGTCTCGGTCGGCGGCAGCAGCAGCGCGCCGACGTCGTGCAGGAGCGCGAGGTCTCCGAGCAGCACGCGCGTCACGCCCGGTCCGTCCTGGGACGCCAGCGCGATGCCGGTCGCGGTCGCGATCGTGCCGTCGATCCCCGCGAGCCCCCGATTGCTGTGCACCGGAACCTTCTTGCCGCCGAGCACGGTGTCGGCGACGCGCACGAGACGCGACGACCCGAAGAACAGCCGGTCGTGGGGCCACGTCGCCCGCCACACGGCATCCACGAGGGTCTGCCGGTCCAAGGGCGCGCGGATCGCCGCCATCTCGGCCTGGATCGCACCGAGCCGTTCGGCCGGGACGCCGGAGGCCAGGCCGTCGGCATCGGGCGCCGCCGGACTCAGATCGACGGATGCCGCGCGCGACGCCTGCACCCACGCACCGAGCCATTCCCGGTCCGCCTCCCCCACCTGCACCGCGATCGCATCGAGTGCCGTCGTCGAGCCGTTGAGGTTCAGCGGCTCGCCGGGTCCGCGCATCGCGATGACCTCGATCTCGGGATCGGAGAGGAGCGCGGTCACCTCGCGGCTGAGCGTGGGGTGCCCGAGCACGACGGCGCGCTCGATGCGCCCGCCGAGCTGCGGATCCGCCAGCAGCCGCCGGTATCCGTGAACGAGGTTCCGCCCGAATCGCGAACCGCTCACGATC
>JASBUD010000099.1 GCA_030148105.1 Microbacterium sp.
TTCGGTGCCGAGGTCGGCATCTCGACCCAGAAGCTGCATGCCCGGGGCCCGATGGGTCTGAACGAACTGACGAGCACCAAGTGGCTCGCGCGCGGCTCCGGACAAGTCCGGGCCTGACCGATAAACTGAGAGCGCGTCGCACGAGCACGCGGACCCGAACGGAGCACGAATGACCCTGGCCTCGCTGGTCGCCCTCGCCGCCGAAGAATCCGGGCACGGCAACGTCGCCCTCGAGACCGTCGTGTTCGGCATCATCGCCATCGCGGTCTTCGGCGTCCTCGCCCTCGTCACCCTTTCGTATCGCAATGTCGCCAACCGGCACTCGCACAAGGCCGAGGCGTACGCGGCCAAGCACGCGAATGACGTGCAGCAAGCGGGGCACGGCCACTAGGCCGACTGCATGTCGGTGACGCGCGCCCCGAGGATCGGGGTCATGGGTGGGACTTTCGATCCCATCCACCACGGTCACCTGGTGGCGGCCAGCGAGGTCGCGCAGTCTTTCGACCTCGACGAAGTCGTCTTCGTGCCGACCGGCCGGCCATGGCAGAAGAGCGATGTCTCCCCGAGCGAGCACCGCTATCTGATGACCGTGATCGCCACGGCATCCAATCCGCGTTTCACGGTGAGCCGCGTGGACATCGACCGCGCCGGTCCCACCTACACGATCGACACCTTGCGCGAGCTCAAGAAGGAGCGACCGGAAGCTGAGCTGTTCTTCATCACCGGCGCGGACGCGATAGCGCAAATTCTCAGTTGGAGGGACCATGATGAACTGTGGGACCTCGCGCATTTCGTCGCCGTCTCCCGGCCCGGCCATGATCTCAGCACCGCGGGTCTGCCGACCGACGACGTGAGTCAACTCGAGATCCCCGCACTGGCCATCTCCTCCACGGACTGCCGCGAACGCGTGGAGAGCGGAAACCCCGTGTGGTACCTCGTTCCCGACGGGGTCGTCCAATACATTGCGAAGCACCACCTCTACCGGAGCAAGGAATGAGCACACCCGAGCAGCCGGCAACACCAGCCCTCACCCGCAAGCAGTTGCGCGACCTCCGCAACACGGGATCCAACCCGATCATCCCGACCGATTCCGAGCTGACCGGCGAGAACCCCATCGTCGAGCCGTCCGGGGCGGAGACGACCCCTGAGGCCGAGACGCCCGCGCCGCCGCCGCACGCCGTGGCCCCGCTCCCTCGCGCCGCGGTGCCCGTCCCCGTGCACGACCTCCCCGGCGCGGATTCGAGCGTCGACCTGGGCGTCTCGCCGTTGACGCGGCGCCAGGCGCGTCAACAGGAGCGCATCCGCACGGCATCCGTCCCGGTGATCACTCCCGAGGTCATCGCGGCGCAGGTCGTGCCGAGCGAGACCGTGGCCGCTGGTTCCGATCCCGCCGAGGTGGTGATCGATGAGGCGCCCCGCGAGGAATTCCTGATCGAGGAGGCGCCGGACATCGAGGTGTCCGACTCGGACCCGATCGACGAGGTCCCGGCGGCGGACGACGACGGCCACGCGGACGCGGCCGAAACCGCCGCGGATGCCGAGGCGGATCCCGCCGAATCCGACGAGGAGCACGAGCGAGCGGTGGTCAACCCCGCCTTCGGCGCAGAGCTGCTGGCGGGGGAGGGCACGGTCACCGAAGTGCCGGCATCCTTCGATCAGCTCATCACCCGCTCGGTGACGGGTGGGGTCAGCACCGGCAGCGCGCTCATCCTCACCGACACCCCTGCGTCGTCGCCGCTCGTTGCTCCGGTCACGGCGACCGGCGAGGTGCTCATCACGGGTTCGTTCAATCTTCCGGAAGGACTCGGCTCCACCGGGCACGCCCCCGACACGGCCGACGGCAAGGAGGTCGACGCCGTCCTCGTCGACGGCGAGCTCCCGGCGCACTCCTCGCCGACCCCGATCGCCGCGAGCGCCGCGATCAGCACCGTGAAGAACAACGGGGACATCATCACGCCTCCGGCGCCGGAGAAAGGCAGCCGCCTCATGCTCACCCTCGCCATCACGGCCGGCGTGCTGGCTCTCGCGCTCGTGGGCGTGCTCATCCTCGCCTTCGTGACGGGGGTGTTCTGATGGTCGCCACGGAGCAGGGCCGCGAGATGCTGCGCATCGCCGCGCTGGCCGCCGATGCGAAGGGCGGCGAAGACCTCGTCGCGCTCGACGTGTCGGACCCGTTGCCGCTCGTGGACATCTTCCTGCTCGTGACCGGTCGCAGTGAGCGCAACGTCGCCGCGATCGCGGATGAGATCGAGGACCGGCTGGTCGAGTCCGGTTACAAGCGCCTGCGGCGCGAAGGCCGGCAGGAGGCCCGCTGGGTCCTGCTCGACTTCGGCGACCTCGTCGTTCACGTGTTCCACGAGCAGGAGCGCATGTACTACGGCCTGGAACGCCTGTGGAAGGACTGCCCGGTCGTCCCGATCGAGTTGCCTGCCGCATCCCACGTCGAGTCCTGACCCGGTTCGGGAGAGCTCCGGCGATGTAGTAATCTATTCAAGTTGCCTCCGCAGGGAGGCGGAGGGCCTGTGGCGCAGCTGGTAGCGCACCTGCATGGCATGCAGGGGGTCAGGGGTTCGAGTCCCCTCAGGTCCACCATTGTGATGAGTCGCGACATAGGTCTCACCTGAGTCGCGACATAGGTCACGTTGTGAAAGCCCCCGGCCAGCGGCCGGGGGCTTTCATCGTGTTGCGCCAGTAGGTCTTGTCGGGCTGGA
>JASBUD010000106.1 GCA_030148105.1 Microbacterium sp.
CGCAGCGACGGCACGTTCGGCCGGCCCGTCGTCCACCTCAACAACGAGATCGCCGGATACTGCTCCGTGCTGCACGCGCTCCAGCTGTGCGGCTCGACCGGAGACTACGGGCGCCGGCTGACCGCGGTCGTCATCGGGTTCGGTGCGACCGCGCGGGGAGCCGTGACGGCTTTGCGCGCACACGGCGTGCACGACGTGCGCGTCCTCACCAACCGCCGCACGGCGTCCGTCGCCGCTCCGATCCACGCGGCGCAGATGATCCAGTTCGACCACGACGACGGCCCGTACCTGAGCGAGGTCATCACCGACGACGGGCGCGTGCCGCTGGCCCCGTTCCTCGCCGAGAGCGACATCGTCGTGAACTGCACGCTGCAGGATCCGAACCGCCCGCTGCTCTACCTGAAGACCGCGGACCTCGCGGCGTTCCGCCCGGGCAGCCTGATCGTGGACGTCTCGTGCGACGAGGGGATGGGCTTCGAGTGGGCGCGGCCCACGAGCTTCGCCGACCCGATGTTCACGGTGGGCCGGACCATCAACTACTACGCGGTCGACCACAGCCCCTCATACCTGTGGAACTCCGCGAGCTGGGAGATCAGCGGAGCGCTCCTGAGCTTCCTGCCGATCGTCATGGGAGGACCGGCGGCCTGGTCGGCCGATGAGACGATCACGCGGGCGATCGAAGTCAGCGACGGCGAGGTGCGCAACCCCGCGATCCTCGAGTTCCAGAATCGCAGCGCCGACAAGCCCTACCCCATCCGGAGCGCCTAGAGGCGGATGTCGGAGGGCCGGCTCAGCTCGATCCACGCGCTCTGTCTGGCAGGGCCGATGTGCATCACGTCCGCGGCGGCCAGCGGTCCGACGTCGAGCGCGGTGAGGGTCGCGATGTCGAGGACCGGCACCTGGAACGTTCGGAACGCCCCCAGCCGGGTGAGGGCGTCCGCGGTGAGATCGATCAACGCGGTCTGATCCAGGACGAATCCGGCCGCCGCGAGCGTGGGGCTGCCCCCGCGATCGGTCTCGGTCCACGCGGCGATCTTCCAGAACCGACGCGGGATCCGGATGCCGCGATACGGCGGATCGTCCTCCTCGAGCACCGGCCCGGTCAGGACCGACACCCGCTGATCGGTCGCATCGGCGAACTCCAGCACGTGGTCCTCCAGCCCGACCCACAGATCCTTCGACTGGTTGAACGCGGATGCCTGAGGGGCGGCGTTCGTGTAGACGAACGTCGCCTCGGTCGCCACACGGGCCTCGGCGACGGTTCCCCACCCGGGATCCCGGCGGCGCACCAGATGACCGCGGTCGAAGTCGTTGTCGGCGTACACCGCCGGCCCCGTCTGCTCTGCCGCCGGCACGCGCGGGTCCAGTTCCCACTCGCCCGTGCGAGGGAGATCCTGCAGCGTCGCGCCGTCGATGTTGACGGCGGTCGCCGCGGCGAGCCTGCGGTCCGGGTCCAGGAGCACGGTGAAACGCGGGTAGTCCAGCCGCGTCAAAGGACGACCGGCCGCTGCCCGCGGGAGGCCCACCGGCACGCCGAGGAACGCGGAGTCGTATCCGACGGAGGCGAGCGTGGCGGCATCCATTCGTCCAGCCTGCCATCGCCCCAGTCGCTCGGTGCGCGAGACGAGCAGGTCGACTCCGGCGCCCAGCACGAGTGCGGAGGCGACAGCGACGATGACCGCCACCGCTGGGGGACCGGGCAGCACACGCGCGATCGCCGTGCCGATGACCGCCTGGTAGAGCGCCCACAAGGCGGCGGCGCCCGCCGCGAGCGGCAGATAGCGGCTCATCGGCATCCGCACGGCGCCGGCCGTCAGATTCACCGCCAGGCGGGCGAACGGGATGAACCGAGCCGTGAACAGCACTGCTCCCGATCGCTGCGCGAGTCGCCTCCCTGCCCAGGAGAAGGCGCGGACCGCTCGCGGATGCCGCATCCATCGCCAGCGCTCGAGCCCGGCGCGGCGGCCGATCGCGTAGCAGGCGAGGTCGCCGCTCAGCGCGGCCGCGGCGGCGACGCCGATCACCGCGATCAGCCACGGTTGCCCGGTGGAGGCCGAAAGGGCCGCGATCGCCGTCACGGCGACCTCTCCGGGGATGATCACCAGGAACGCATCGGCGAGCACGACGACGAAGAGCCCCGGAAGCGCGGCAGCGCTCCCGGCGAGGGCGGTCAGTGCATCGTCCATGGGGTGGGGCCAGCATGTGGCGGTGCCCTGAACGCACGCCGACCAGTGGTGACGCGACGACGACGCGCGCGGGACGATCACGTGAACTCTGCGGGATCAGCCGCGATCGCGCAGGTGCGGGCGCCTCCCGGCCGTCACGCTGGAGGAGTGAGAGTCGCGCTGATCGCCGAGTCGTTCCTCCCCCACATGAACGGTGTGACCGGATCCGTTCTGCACGTCCTCGCCCATCTCCGGCGCCGTGGCCATGAGACTCTCGTGATCGCGCCGGATGCGGGCGGACCGACGGATTCGCGCTCAGTCGGGGCGACGCTGCTGCGCTCGGTCCCGCTCCCGTCCTACCCGCAGGTGCGGGTCGTCGTGGCCGGCGCCGCTCGCCTGATCGACATCCTCCGCGACTTCGCGCCGGACGTCGTGCACCTGGCGTCGCCGTTCGTCCTCGGTTGGCACGGCGTCCGGGCCGCCGACGCGCTGCGACTGCCGTCCGTCGCGGTCTACCAGACCGACGTGATCGCCTATGCGCAGCGGTACGGTGTCGCCGGCGGAGCCGCGTTCGCCTCCGCGCACACCGCGCGGCTGCACCGTCGGGCGACGCTCACCCTTGCACCGGGCACCGCCGCCGTCGCTCGACTGGAAGGGCTGGGCGTGGACCGCATCCGCCGCTGGGGACGCGGCGTGGATGCCGAGCTCTTCCATCCCGGACGGCGCAGCGCGGCATGGCGCGAGCGTGTCGCGCCGGGCCGGACGATCGTCGGCTATGTGGGGCGACTGGCCCCCGAGAAGCAGGTCGAGGATCTCCGAGCGCTCGCAGGCCTGGCAGGGGTGCGACTCGTGATCGTCGGGGACGGGCCGTCGCGCCCGCACCTGGAGCAGGTTCTCCCGGATGCCGTGTTCACGGGCCACCTCGAGGGCGTCGCGCTGGCCGAAGCGCTCGCGAGTTTCGACGTGTTCGTCCATCCCGGCCAGAGCGAGACGTTCGGACAGACGCTCCAGGAGGCACGCGCGAGCGGTGTCCCGGTGGTCGCCACCGGCGCGGGGGGCCCGGTCGACCTCGTGCGCAGCAGTGTCGACGGCTGGCTCTATCGGCCGGGCGATCTCGGCGATCTCCGGGAACGGGTCGCGGATCTGACCGGCGACGCCGCCAAACGCGCGGCGTTCGCGGCTGCCGCCCGGGAGGGCGTGCGGGAACGCACCTGGTCATCGCTGGGTGATCAGCTGATCGCGCACTACGACGATGCGCGGGCGCTGCGTCCGCTCGACGACGCGCTGTTCGTTCGAGGCGAGAGGCGGATGCCCGCTCCGCCCCACCCGAGACAGGAGCTTCCGCGGTGGAGCCGCTACGTCGCGCTGGGCGATTCGCTCACCGAGGGACTGGGCGACACATCGCGCATGCCCGCCGGTCAGTGTCGCGGGTGGGCGGATCGGCTCGCGCAGCTGCTGGCGCACGCCGGCAGCGCCGGGCGGCATCCGTTCCGCTACGCGAATCTGGCCGTGCGGAGCACGCGCGTGTCGGACCTCGTGA
Organism: Microbacterium sp.; assembly: GCA_030148105.1. Taxonomy (GTDB): domain Bacteria; phylum Actinomycetota; class Actinomycetes; order Actinomycetales; family Microbacteriaceae; genus Microbacterium; species Microbacterium lacus. The sequence goes on from JASBUD010000106.1 coordinate 3,706, forward strand.
CGGACCAAGTGCCCAGGGCGCTGGCGCTTCGCCCGGATCTGGTGTCGATCTTCATCGGGGCGAACGACCTCGTCGGCAGGCGACCGGACGCGAAGGCGCTCGCCGAAGCCGTCGGCAGCGCTGTGCGAGCACTGCGCTCGGCCGGGGCTGATGTGCTGCTGGTCACCCCGGTGCTGCCCCGCCGACGTGCGGCGAAGTTGTTCGCCGCTCGCTTCGCCGCGTACGCGTCGCACCTGCGCCTCGTGGCGGAGCAGACCGGTGCGCTGCTCCTGGACCTGGACGCGCACCCGCTCCTGACCGAGCCGGCGATGTGGGCGTCGGACCGCGTCCATCTGCGTTCGGCAGGGCATCGGCACATGGCCTACTGCGCCGCGGGTCTGCTGGGTGTTCCGGATGCGCGTGAACTCGAGGTTCTGGAGACCTCCCTGCATGCCGATGACGACCCGGACGCGACCGGTGCCGCGTGGCTGCTGCACGACGCGCTGCCATGGGTGTGGCGCCGCGTCTGCGGTCGCCGTGCAGGCGACGGACGCTCGTCCAAGCACCAGACCTACGTTCGGATCGACGGGCCCGGACATCTGCGCCCGCAGTCGGTGCGCGCAGACTGAGCCCTCAGGCCTGCCAGCGATACTCGGTCTCGGGCCGGCCCGGCGCGCCGTAGCGCGGCGCGCGCGTCACACGGCCGCTGTCGGCGAGGTGCTCGAGATAGCGCCGCGCCGACACGCGGGACATGCCGAGCGCCGCCGCCGCCTCGGACGCCGAGACCGGACCGTGGCTGCGCACGTGAGCGCTGACGCGCTCGAGAGACTCGGTCGACAGCCCCTTCGGCACGGAGGAGACGGGCGCGGGGCGCAGCGCACCGAGCATCGCATCGATCTCGGACTGGGTTGCGGGCCCGGATGCCTCGCGTGAGCGCTCGCGGTACGCCCGGTATTGCTCGAGGCGTTCGCGGAACACGGCGAACGGAAACGGCTTGACGAGGTACTGCGCCACGCCGAGCCCGACCATCTGGCGGACCACGTCGGCGTCGCGGACGCCGGTGACGGCGATGACGTCCACATCGGCAGCGCGGGCTCGGACATGCCGGAGCACGTCCAGACCCGTGCCATCGGGCATCGTCATGTCCAGCAGGACCAGATCGATCCCCTCCGCGGGCGGACGCTCCAGGATCGCGGTGACCGCGGCGCGGGCTCCCGTGCACTCCGCGACCACCGTGAAGCCCTCCAGACGGCTCAGGTAGGTCCGGTGCAGTTCGAGGGTCAGCGCGTCGTCGTCCACCAGGAGCACGGTGATCATGCGTTCCTCCCCGGAAGGATCACGGTGAAGGTCGTCGGGTCGGCGGAGACGTCGACCGCGCCGCCCGCCTCCTCGACGATCGAGCGCACGAGCGCGAGCCCCACACCCCTGCCCTGGGGTCCCGCGGGCTTCGTGCTGAACCCGTGCTCGAAGATGCGCTCGCCGAGCTCGGGCGGCACGCCTCCACCCGAGTCCGACACCGCGATCGACAGTGCGCCGCCCGGCGCGGGGGAGAAGGCCACCCGGACCCAGCGCGGCTCGGGTCCCGTCGCCGCGGCGTCCAGGGCGTTGTCGATCAGGTTGCCGACGACCGAGACGGCGTCGACCGGGCTGAGCGTGCTGCGCGGAGCCGCCGGGTCGATGTCGGCCGACCACTCCACGCCCCGCTCCCGCGCCTGCGGCGCCTTGCCCAGCAGCAGAGCGCCCACGGTCGGGTCGCCGTCCCGGCGGGCGGCTACTTGGTCCACGAGCTCCTGCGACTGCCGTGAGGTCTCGGTGAGGATGCCGATCGCCTCCTCCGTGCGCCCGAGTTCGAGCAGCGCCACGGCGGTGTGCATGCGATTCCCGTGCTCGTGCGTCTGCGCCCGCAGCGCCTCGCCGAGGGTGCGCACGGATTCGTACGAGGACACCGCGTCGCGCACGGCGCTGGCCGGCAGGTCGCCGGCGATGCGGCGCGTGAGGCGCCCCGCGAACCACGCCGCCGCCAGCCCGATGGCGGCGAGCGCGGCGGCCACGGCGACCACGAACGGAACCTGGCGCAGCACTCCGCTGCCGAGGCTGCCCAGCGTGATGCCGGCCGAGACGAGCGCGACGACCCCGCCGTCCTGCATCACCGGCACGACCGAGCGCACGGAGGGGCCGAGCGTCCCGGTTGCCTCCTCGGTGAGCTCCCGTCCCTGCAGCGCCGGCTCGATCGTGCCGAGATAGGGCTTGCCGATCTCGTCGGGATCGCGATGGGTGAGGCGGATCCCGTCGGTGGTCATGATCGTGACGAAATCGATCGGCGTCTGCGCCATGATCTCCTCGGCGACCGGCTGCAGCTCCGCCGTCGCCGCCGCATCCGTGCCGCCGGTCACCGCCGCGGCGACCTCGGGCATCTCGGCGATCGTGCGGGCGACGGCGAGGGTCACCGCTTCGGCCTGCGCGCGCTGCGTCGTCTGTGCCTGGAGGGCCAGCAGCGCGACCAGAAGACCTGTGATCACCACGACCGCGCCCAGGAAGGCCAGGAACACCCGCGACGCCGCGCTCGCTCCCGCTTTGCCGGCCATGCCCCTCCTCGGGTGATCGTGCCGCGACCAATACGACCACAACTGCCGGGTGGCGGCATCCGTCGCTCAGAGTACTCGCAGGACGGATGCCGGACCGGCAGCCGATAGACAACGAAGTTTCTACTCCCTCGGAGGCGAAGATGGCTCTTCAGATCCCCAGAACGCAATCGTTCAAGCTGCCCGGCTACAACTGGCGCCGAGGGAAGACGTCGTGGGACCGGCATACCTGGCTGTACATCTCGGTGATCATCGCCGTGGTCCTCGGCGCCACGATCGGTCTCATCTGGCCGGAGGTCGGCATCGCACTCGAGCCGATCGGCAAGGGCTTCGTCGCGCTCATCAAGATGATGATCGCCCCGATCATCTTCTGCACGATCGTCGTCGGGATCGGCTCGATCGCGAAGGCCGCGACCGTCGGCAAGATCGGCGGGCTCGCGCTGCTGTACTTCATGATCATGACGACGTTCGCGCTCGCGATCGGCCTGTTCGTCGGCAACCTCATCCACCCGGGTGAGGGTCTGGACATGTCGAGCTCGACGTATGACACGTCCACGCTCGAGCCCAAGACGACGCAGGAGTTCCTGCTCGGGATCATCCCCACGACCTTCTTCTCCGCCTTCACGGGCGAGAGTGTGCTCCAGGTGCTGTTCATCGCCCTCCTCGTCGGCTTCGCGCTGCAGAAGATGGGACCCAAGGGCGAGCCGATCATGACGGCCGTGAAGAACCTGCAGGCGCTCGTCTTCCGGATCCTCGGGATGATCCTGTGGCTCGCTCCCCTCGGCGCGTTCGGTGCGATCGCCGCGGTCGTGGGCAAGACCGGCTTCGCCGCCATCGTCAGCCTCGGTGTGCTCATGATCGCGTTCTACATCACGTGCGCGGTGTTCGTCTTCGGCATCCTCGGGACACTGCTGTACTCGGTGGCGCGCGTGAACATCTTCAGCCTCATGAAGTACCTGGCCCGTGAGTACCTCCTGATCGTCGGCACCTCCTCCTCCGAGTCGGCCCTTCCGCGACTGATCGCGAAGATGGAGCACCTCGGTGTCGCCAAGCCCGTCGTGGGCATCACCGTCCCCACGGGCTACTCGTTCAATCTCGACGGCACCGCGATCTACCTCACGATGGCGACGATGTTCATCGCGACGGGGATGGGGATGCCGATGTCGATCCCCGAGCAGATCGGTCTGCTGCTGTTCATGGTGATCGCCTCGAAGGGCGCCGCGGGAGTCACCGGTGCGGGCCTGGCCACGCTCGCCGGCGGCCTGCAGGCCTACCGCCCCGACCTCGTGGACGGCGTCGGTGTGATCGTCGGCATCGACCGCTTCATGTCCGAGGGGCGTGCGCTGACGAACTTCACCGGCAACGCGGTCGCCACGGTTCTGATCGGAACCTGGACGAAGGAGATCGACAAGGACCGGGTGCGGAGCGTTCTGCGCGGCGAGCGGCCGTTCGACGAGACGACGCTCTCGGGTGACGACCACGACGGCATGTCGCAGGCGCCGGACGCGGTCGGAGTCCAGGGACTCGAAGAGGCGGCGGTCGCTGAAGCGGAGGCCAAGGAGCAGCGGGCCCGCGAGCGCGAGTCGACGCTGAGTCGCTGAGCTGACACGGACGAAGGGCCCTCCCGAACGGGAGGGCCCTTCGTCCGTGCGATCGGGGAAGCCGGAGAAGATCAGCCGCTCTTGCGACGGAACTCGCGCTTGGTCACGGCGCCGTGGGTGCCGTGGACGGCCGAGTCGCCGTCGAGGTGGGACTCGCCCTCGCGGTGCTGGGCGTTCTTCTTCTCGAGTGCTTCCTTGAACTTGCGCTTCATCTCATCGGATGCCGCGCCGGCGGGCTTGTCCTCGGTGCTCATGCCTTCACCCTAAGCGGGCGGTGTGGCGGGCGCCACCGATGGGGGCGGGTGAGGCGCGCCCTGGTAGGATCGGTGAGGTTGCCCTTGCGGCATCCGCTCAATTCAACATGAGCTCACGGAGCAGGCCGGCAGCTAGCTGGTCCCCTGTGGTGGTCTCCCCGTCGTGCGCACGCCGGGTGGGTTTCTACTGGTGACCAGTGCTGGCGCGATCCGCGGTAGATGCCGCGCGCCGAGATCTGCCTGTTCCTGCTCCTTCGCACACGCTCGCGCGCGAATCGCGCGCGCGAGCTAAAACAAAGAAGGAGTGACCTTTTGGAAGGTCCTGAAATCACCGCCGCTGAAGCCGTTCTCGACAACGGCCGCTTCGGCACCCGCACCGTCCGGTTCGAAACCGGACGCCTCGCCCAGCAGGCGCAGGGCGCTGTCGCCGCGTACCTCGACGAGGAGACGATGCTCCTGTCGGCAACGAGCGCCGGCAAGCACCCCCGCGAGGGCTTCGACTTCTTCCCCCTCACGGTGGACGTCGAAGAGCGTTCGTACGCGGCCGGCAAGATCCCCGGTTCGTTCTTCCGTCGCGAGGGTCGCCCCTCCACCGAGGCGATCCTGGTCTGCCGTCTGATCGACCGCCCGCTGCGTCCGTCGTTCGTCGACGGCCTCCGCAACGAGGTGCAGATCGTCGTCACCGTGCTCTCGATCGCTCCCGGGGAGTTCTACGACGCCCTCGCGATCAACGCGGCCTCGCTGTCGACCCAGATCTCGGGTCTGCCGTTCTCGGGCCCGATCGCCGGTGTCCGCCTCGCGCTCATCCCCGGTCACGGCGAGCACGCGGACCAGTGGATCGCGTTCCCGACCGTCACCCAGCTCGAGGAGGCCGTGTTCGACCTCATCGTCGCCGGTCGCGTCATCACGGACGCGGACGGGAACGACGACGTCGCGATCATGATGGTCGAGGCCGAGGCCACCGAGGGTTCGTGGAACCTGATCAAGGGCGGCGCCGTCAAGCCGAACGAGCAGGTCGTCGCCGAGGGCCTCGAGGCCGCCAAGCCCTTCATCAAGGAGCTCGTCGCGGCGCAGAACGTCGTGGCGAACACCGCGGCGAAGGAGATCCAGCCGTACCCGGTGTTCCCGGCGTACAGCCAGGAGGTCTACGACTTCGTCGCCGGCCGCGCCTACGACCGTCTGGTGCCGGTGTACCAGATCGCCGACAAGCAGGAGCGTCAGAACGCGGATGACGCGATCAAGGACGACGTCAAGGCGCAGCTGCTCGCCGCCGTCGAGGCGGGGGAGCTTCCCGCCGTCGCGACGCTGGAGTTCTCGGCCGCCTACAAGTCGGTGACGAAGCTGATCGTTCGCGGTCGCATCCTCACCGAGGGCGTGCGCATCGATGGACGCGGCCTCGCCGACATCCGTCCGCTGGATGCCGAGGTCCAGGTCATCCCGCGCGTGCACGGTTCGGCGATCTTCCAGCGCGGTGAGACCCAGATCCTGGGTGTCACGACGCTGAACATGCTCAAGATGGAGCAGCAGATC
>JASBUD010000113.1 GCA_030148105.1 Microbacterium sp.
GCAGTCGTTCGCGCTCTTCTCGATTCCGGCGAGCGGCTCGCTGTCCACGCTCATGAATCCGACCAGGTTCCCGGCGACGGCGCCGTCGGGGTAGGTCCGCGCCGGGTGGGAGTAGAATGTCAGGAACGGTGCACCGATGTCCACCAGGGCGCGATACTGCTCGGTCGTGAGACCGCGCTTGAGGTAGGCGAACTGGGAGTCCGGGTTCTCGGCGAGGGCGTCGGCGACGATCTTCTCGACCTCGGCGCCGGTCTGGCCGGTCACGGCCCCGATCTCGGCGGCGACGGCCGGCCACGACACGACCTTCCGCGTGCCGTCCTCGTCCGCCCGGGTGATCGGGCCGGCGTTCTTGGGGTCCAGCACGCCGTCGTAGAGGAGGATGCTGCCGGCCAGTGTCTGCCCGGTCTCGTCGACGATCTCGCCGCGAGTGCCGTAGAGCGTCCGCGAGGCGCCGAGGGCGACCTGCATCGAATCGGCGATGTGGTCGTCCGCATTGACGATCTGGATGTCGACCAGTCGCACGATGAATCCGGAGAGAACGGCCAGGACGACGGCCAGAGCGACCACGGTGCGCCGACGAGGACTGCGCGTGCTTCTCGTGGTCATGTACTCAGTGTGTGCTCGGGGTGGGCAGTCCGTCGGTGAGCGGCGGCGGAGTGTTCGCGACTCCGCCGTCCGTGGCGACCACGTCCGTCTCGACCGGGGCGCCCTCGATCGTCGCGTCGGGCGCGGTCACGAGGGGCGTGTCGGTGATGAGTGCGTTCGGAACCGTGGAGCGTCCGATCGCGTCGACCGAAGACGCTCCGAGTGCCGCCTGCCCGGCACCGAGCAGGGCGCCGTCGCTCAACCGGAGGTAGCTCGGAGATTCCTCGATCACCATGCCGAGCGCCGACGCGTTGGCGGCGAGGTACTGGGGAGAGCTCAGACCCGCGACGTCGTCGGCGAGGATCTGCTTCTGCCACGTGAGCTGGCGTGCTTCCTGCGTCAGCGCGGAGAGCTCGTAGGAGCTCTGCGTCGTCATGATCGAAAGCGCCATCTGCGCGGTCCCGATCGCGAGAGCCCCGGCGAGGGCGACGATCCCGTAGACGAGCTTCGGGCGGCGGCGGCGAGACGGCTCCTCGACCACGCGAAGGCGCCGACCCGATGACGGCACCCTCTCGGTCGGGCGAAGCAGGTCGAAGTCGAGCAACGGGTCGACAGCGCTCATCGGTCAGCCCTCACTCGTTCGGCGGCGCGCAGACGCACCGGGGTCGCCCGCGGATTGCGGGCACGTTCGTCGTCCGTGGCCAGCTCGGCGCCTTTCACGAGAAGGCGGAAGCGCGGCGCGTGCTCGGGCAGTTCCACGGGAAGTCCCGCGGGAGACGTGGATGCCGAGGCCTCGGCGAACGCTCGCTTCACGAGGCGGTCCTCGAGAGACTGATAAGCCAGCACGACGATGCGGCCGCCGATGGGAAGGGTGCCCAGAGCGGCGGGAATCGCTCGTTCGAGAACGGCGAGCTCGCCGTTCACCTCGATGCGCAGAGCCTGGAACACGCGCTTCGCGGGGTGACCGGCGCGCTGTGCGGCATACGGCGTGGCCGCCACGAGGATCTCGACCAATTGCCCGGAGCGCTCGATCGGCGCGACCTGGCGCGCCGCGATGATCGCGCGCGCGTAGCGTCCCGCCAGCTTCTCCTCGCCGTACCGTTCGAAGATCCGCCGCAGTTCGCCTTCGCTGTATGTGGCGAGGACGTAGGCCGCCGTCGGCCCGCTGCTCTGGTCCATGCGCATGTCCAGCGGAGCGTCCTGGGAGTAGGCGAACCCGCGGTCGGCGACATCCAGCTGCAGCGAGGACACCCCGAGGTCGAACAGGATGCCGTCCGCGGAGTCGAAGCCGGCGGAGGCGAGAGCTGCGGCGATGCCGTCGTAGACCGTGTGGACGAGGGTGATCCGGTCCGCGAACCGCTCCAGCCGCTCACCGGCGATGCGCAGCGCGTCCTGGTCTCGGTCCAATCCCACCAGGTGCACGCCGGGGAAACGCTCGAGCAATGCCTCGGAGTGGCCCCCCATGCCGAGGGTCGCGTCCACGAGGACCGCGCCGTCGCGTTCGAGCGCGGGCGCGAGCAGCTCGATGCAGCGCTCGAGAAGGACGGGGGTGTGGATGTCGCGCAGGCTCATGGTGTCTCGGGATCGTCGACCCCAGATCCTGATCCCCATCCGCTCTGACCTGACACCGGGGAAGTGCGTCAGGGCGTGAGCGGCTGGGAGTCAGGGCCGGGGGGCTAGAAAAGTCCCGGAATCACCTCCTGCTCGAGTTCGGCGTAGCTCTCTTCGTTGCCTTCGGCGTAGGCGTTCCATGCCTCCGCGTTCCAGATCTCGGCGTGCGCCCCGACGCCCGTGACGACGAGCTCCTTCTCGAGCCCGGCGTAGGCCCGAAGCGACGGCGGGATCGTGATGCGGTTCTGCCCGTCGGGCTTCTCCGCGCTCGCTCCGGACAGGAACATGCGCAGGAAGTCGCGCGCCTGCTTGTTCGACAGCGGCGTCTCACGGATCCGCTCGTGGATCCGCTCGAATTCGTCCGCGCTGAACACGTAGAGGCACCGTTCCTGGCCGCGCGTGATGACGATTCCCGCACCCAGGTCGTCGCGGAATTTCGCCGGGAGGATCACGCGACCTTTTTCGTCGAGCTTGGGAGTGTGCGTGCCGAGAAGCATCGCCACCACCCCCTTCGTCCGACCCCCGCGGGATGCTCGCCACTTTACTCCACTTCACTCCACTTTGTCACCCATTCGTTACCTCACACCAACCCCACTCCTCCCCCAGCCCTCGCCACCTCGGTGCGAGGGCGCAAAAAAAGCACCGACCCGGAGGTCGGTGCTTTGATGTGACGTCGCGAGCGGCTACTGGCCTTCGCGCCGCCGGTCCCAGCGATCGTTCATGCGGTCCATGAAGGACGATG
>JASBUD010000115.1 GCA_030148105.1 Microbacterium sp.
CTCATGTGGCGCTTCGGTGTCGCGCTGGCCGATGACGGGTGGTTCGCCGAGGCCGTCGACCTGCGCGGGCACGGCACCGCGCCGCGGGCGCTGGACTACTCGATCGACGCGTACGCGGCCGACCTCCGCATCACGCGTCCCACCCACGGTCTCGGCTGGGATCTGGTGATCGCCCACTCGCTCGGCGGCGCCGCGGCCACCCTGGTGGCGGCATGCGATCAGGGGTGGACCGAGCGGCTCGTGCTCGTGGATCCCGCGATCCACCTCGCGGCCCGCGACCGCGACATCGTGCGGGCGAGTCAGGAGCGGTCCTTCGCAGACCCGACCGAAACGGCCGTGCGCGCCGAGCACCCGCATTGGCACCCGCACGATGTCGAGCTGAAAGCGCTGTCGGCGCAGCAGGCGAGCCGCTGGGCGGTCGAGCAGACCAGCGAGCAGAACGCGGCGTGGGACGTGCGGGATGCCGCATCACGCCTGTCCGTGCCGACGCATGTCATCGGGTCCGACCCGAAGGTGTACTCGATCTTCACCGGGCCGCTCGCCGAAGAGGTGCTGCGCAATCCGCACGTGACGATGTCGGTGGTCGCCGGCGCCGGCCACTCGCCGCACCGCGACAAGCCCGAGGCCACGATCGCCGCGCTGCGGCAGGCCGTCGAGGCCTGACGCGCGTCGCGTCCCGTAGGCATCGGCGTGCGTCACCGCACGACGATCTCCTCGCCCTGACCGACGTCGACGATCACGCCGACGAAGCTCGGCACCGCGGCGTCGAGCAGGTCCCGGAAGTCATCGGTCGACGGAGTCCGGCCGTCCGCGGTCAGCACGTCGATCGTCGCGGTCGTGCCGGTCCACTCCACCTCGCCCACGCGTGATCCGTCTTCGTCCTCGAGCCAGGCGACCGCGGTCTGCTGAATCGCGACCGACCATCGCGCCAGCGCGACCGTCACGATCGAGTTCGCCGCGAGCGGCAGCGCGACGATCAGCGCGAGGATCGTCACGACGATGTAGGCCCGGCGCCGGTTGGCCACCGGTGAAGAGCTCGGGTCCTTCGCGTACCCGCCCATCGTGAAGACGATGCTCCCCGCGATCACGAGCGCGATGACATTGGAGAGGAACAGCACCAGGGCGCCCAGCGCGTCGCCCCACTGCCCCTGCCCCGCCGTGACGCCGACCACGCCCAGCGGCGGAACGAGCGAGATCGAGATCGCGACGCCGGGGAGGATGGCGCTGAGGTCTCGGCGGCACATCGCGAAACCTCCGGCGAATCCGGTCGCGAGCGCTGCCACGAGGTCCATCAGACTGGGCGACGTGCGCCCGAGGACCTGGGCGTTGGTCTCCAGGCTCTGCGGTGTCGCGACGAACAGGCTGAACGCGAGTCCCAGCACGACGACGATCGCGAGTCCGAGCAGAACCCACAGGATCGAGCGCAGCACGAGACTCAGATGCCCCGTGACGATCCCGAGCGCGATGCCGAGGATCGGGGTGCCGAGCGGCGCGATGATCATGGCTCCGATCACCGTCGCTGTCGAGTCGGCGAGGACGCCCGCGATCGCGATCGTGGCGGCCAGCACGAGCATGATCAGGAAGCCCGTCCGCTTTCCCATTCTGTCGCCGTAGCTCAGATCGAGAGCCTCGTTCAACGCCTCGATCGGCTGGCGCTGCGAGGGCGGGATGAGCGTCTGGGTGAGGCGAGGCATGGCGTGCTCCTTCGGCGTCCTGCGGCGAGAGTACCGCCGCCGAGGCCCGCGACCCGGTCGCGGCGGGAGAATGGTGTGGTGAGCGACTTCGACCCGGCCGGCATCCTTCCCGACGACCTGCTGGACCGCATCCGGGAACGGGCGGCCGCGCACGATCGCGAGAACACGTTCCCGCACGACGACCTCACCGACCTCCGCGCGGCGGGATATCTGTCTGTCCTCGTGCCGAGCGCGCTCGGCGGGGCGGGCCTGAGCCTGGCCGAGGTATCGCTCCTGCAGCAGCGCCTCGCCGGAGCGGCCCCCGCGACCGCGCTCGCGATCAACATGCATCTGGTCTGGACGGGCGTCGCGAAGGTGCTCGCCGACCGCGGCATCGACGACCTGCGGTTCGTCCAGACCGGCGCGGTCGCGGGTGAGGTCTTCGCCTTCGGCATCAGCGAAGCCGGCAACGATCTCGTGCTCTTCGGCAGCGACACGGATGCCGTGCCCCAGCCGGACGGCGGATACGGCTTCACCGGGACGAAGATCTTCACCTCGCTCTCCCCGGTGTGGACGCAGCTCGGCCTGCATGGACTGGACACCACGTCACCGGACGGACCGCGCATGGTCTACGCGTTCGTCCCGCGCGCCGAGGAGGCCGCCGGCCGTCTGAGCGTCAAGGACGACTGGGACACCGTGGGCATGCGGGGCACGCAGTCACGGACGACGCGACTGGACGGCGCCCTCGCACCGGCCGACCGCATCGTGCGGCGCCTCGCGCCCGGCCCGAACCCCGATCCGCTCGTGTTCGGCATCTTCAGCGTCTTCGAGATCCTGCTGGCCTCGGTGTACACCGGGATCGCTCGTCGGGCTCTCGAGCTGGCCGTGCAGACGGCGACCGCTCGCACGTCGAAGAAGACCGGGCTCCCCTACAGCCAGGATCCCGACATCCGCTGGCGCATCGCCGAGATGGCGCTCGTGTACGACGCCCTGCCGCCCGAGCTCGCGTCGATCAGCCGCGACGTCGACGAGAGCGCCGATCACGGTGCGCAGTGGTTCGCGCTGCTCTCCGGCGTCAAGCATCGTGCCGTGACGATGGCCAAGCGCGTCGTGGACGAGGCGATGCTCGTCGCCGGCGGCGCGTCCTACTTCTCCTCCGCCGAGCTCAGCAGGCTGTACCGAGACGTCCTGGCCGGGCAGTTCCACCCGTCCGACCCGGAATCCGCGCACGCCACCGTCGCGGCCGCGTGGCTCGGCCCGCTGCAGCCCTGACGCGCTGCGGTCTCGGCGTCGCGCTCTCAGGAAGATCGGGGCCACGCACGCTTCCCAGCCGCCGCCACGCCGGTCTTTCCTGACAGCGCTACGCGCGACGCCGGAGCGGCAGGCGGAGCAGGCCCTTGAGTGCCGCGACGACCAGCTCGGGGCGGTACAGGATGTCCTCGGCGATCGGCCGGTAGACGACGTAGCCGAGCGCTGCGAGGGCCTGATCGCGGCGACGGTCCTCGCGCTGCTGCTCCCATGTGCTGTGGAAGGCCTTGCTGTCGCATTCGACCACCAGCCAGTCGTCGACGACGAGGTCGACGCGCCCCACGCCGCCGATCGCGACCTGCAGCTCCGCCCGACGGCCCAGCGCACGCAGCATGAGCCGGACCAGAGTCTCCGTACCCGACTCGGCACGACCGTCCACAAGTCCGCGCAGCCGCCGGAAGCGGCGGGGAAGCGCAGCGAAGAGGGCATCCACGTCATCGGAGTGGAGCAGTCGCAGGTGCAGCGCCGAGTCGATCGAGGCGATCAGTGCGCGAGGGGACTGACACGCGGCGCTCTGCACCAGCGCGTCGAAGACGTCGACACTGACCGCTCGCGGGTGGACCCCTCGGCGGAGCGTCACCCAGTGCAGCCGGAGGTCGGCACGCGTGCGCGCCGAGAGCCCTAGTCTGCTCGCATTGCCCTCCACCTGCACGTGCACACGGTGTGCCTCACCCACCGAATCGGCGCGGCCGCCATGCACGAATACACCTCGACGCGCGAGCTCCGACACGCACGCGAGTCGTCCGCCCACCCGCAGCGCTCTCACGGTCGGCGGGTGGCAGTCCGCGCTCACGTACGAACCCACTCGCACCCTGAGGATCAGGCCCTCCTCGACCAGCGTGGCGATCCCTCGGTCGGTCAAGCCGATGGCGCGAAGCTCAGCGGTCGTCAGGCGACGGTGGGTGGGGAGGGGTGCGATGTCCAGCATGCCCGCGATAGTCGTGCCCCGCGCACAGCCGCGGATGCGAACGGCCGGACCGGTGGACGGCGCGCCGCCCGCCGAGCCCTGGGGAGGAGCAGTTGCGCGCGAAAGACGTCTCCCTCTCAGGAAGAAGTGCGCAACCGGCGCACTTGGCTCACTCAAAGGCGAGCTCTTCCTGAGAGCGGCACGACCGTACGCCACGAACGGCGTGCGATGCTGGCGGGATGACCCGCACCCCCACCGCTCTGCTGAGTCCGGCAGATCAGGAGCGTCGCCGCGGGCTGCGGCTCATGAAGGGCGTCGCCCTCGGCGCACTGCTGTTCATGGCGGTTCTGTTCGTGATCGCGTTCGCCTTCCAGGAGCAGTACCCGCCCTTCGCCTACGTCCGCGCGTTCGCGGAGGGCGGCATGGTGGGAGCGCTGGCCGACTGGTTCGCGGTGACCGCGCTGTTCCGGCATCCGCTCGGCATCCCGATCCCGCACACCGCGATCATCCCGAATCGCAAGGACGAGATCGGCCGCAACCTGGGTGAGTTCGTCGAGACCGAGTTCCTGCGTGGCGACGTCGTGCGCACGAAGCTCGAGGAGACGGCGATCGCGGCGAAGCTCGGCGAATGGCTGAGCGTCCCCGTGCATGCCGAGCGGGTCGGAGCGGAGGGATCGCTCATGGCGGCGGGGATCCTGCGCGCCCTGAGCGACGACGACGTCAGCGACATCATCGAGGACCTCGCCCGCAAGCACCTGATCAATCCCGAGTGGGGACCGCCGCTCGGCGGCTGGCTCGGGCGGATCGTCGAGTCCGGCGCCCACCACGGCGCGGTCGATCTCGCGATCGACAGCATCGCCACCTGGCTGACCTCCAATCAGGCGTCGTTCTCCGGACTCGTCTCACGCCGCCTGCCGGCGTGGGTCCCCTCGGTCGCCTCGCGCCTGGTCGATGACACGGTCTACAACGAGGCCGTCAAGTTCGTCGCGGCCGTGAAGGCCGACCCCCGGCATCCGGCCCGCATCGCGATCGACGGCTACCTCGCGCGTCTGTCGGACAACCTGCAGCACGACCCCGTGACGATGGCACGTCTGGAGGAGACCAAAGCGACGCTGTTCGACAGCCCGCGCGTGCGCGAACTCGCCGCCGAGGCGTGGAACACCGCGAAGGCCGGGCTGCTGGACTCCCTCGCCGACCCCGGGAGCGGGCTGCGGCGGCGCATCGCCCAGGCCCTCGCCGAGATCGGCACGAGACTCACGACGGATGCCGCCCTCCAGCGCCGCGTCGACGGCTGGGTCACCGATGCCGCGGTCTTCCTCGTGGACCGCTACCGGCACGACATCGCCTCGATCATCACCGACACGGTCGAGCGGTGGGACGCCGCCGAGACGACCGAGAAGATCGAGCTCATGGTCGGTCGCGACCTGCAGTACATCCGCCTGAACGGCACCGTGGTGGGCGCTCTCGCGGGCCTGGTGATCTTCTCGATCGCGCACGCGCTGCTCGGCTGAGGGCACCGCCGGTTTCGGGCCGGTGAACCCTGCGTCACCGAATGTCACACCCCCTCGGCGACGACGGTCGCGCGGAGTACCCTGATGCCGTGGCAGCTCCCGATCAGCTCCTGTTCAGCTATGGCACCCTGCAGAATCCCGACGTGCAGCTCGACACGTTCGGCCGACTTCTCGACGTCGAGGACGACGCGCTGCCCGGGTACACCGTCGACTACACGGAGATCGAGGACCCGCGGGTGGTCGACCTGTCCGGACTGTCGGTCCATCCGGTCGTGCGACCGACCGGGAACGCGCTGGACAAGGTGACCGGCAAGGTCCTGCGGGTGACGGAGGACGAACTGGACGCCGCGGACGAGTACGAGGTGGCGCTGTACCGCCGGGTGCAGGTGCGGCTGCGGAGCGGGCGCGCGGCGTGGGTGTACGTCTCGAACTGAGCGGATCGCTCCCGCGGGGGTAGCGTCGGAGCGTGGCTCTGCATGACGATCCCCTCTGGCCCCGCGCGGGCTCGTGGCCCGCTCTCGATGACCGCGACGTCGACCTCGCCCTGATCGGGGTGCCCGCGTGGCGCACGTCGCTGTCGCCGACGGGAGCCGGCGCGACACCCGCCGCCGTCCGCGAGGCGCTGCGCCGCTACAGTCCCGCCCTCATGGACGGTCCGATCGATCTCGGCGCACTGCGCGTCGCGGACGCGGGCGATGTGCCCGAACCCGACGGGCCGGAGGGAGAGGACGCGGTCCGCGCGCTCGCGGCCACCGCTGCGGCGCGGTCTCGGCTCGTCGTCGCCCTCGGCGGGGACAACAGTGCGACCTACGCCGTCGCACAGGGCACCGGCGCCGGGGGGCTCATCACGCTCGACGCGCACTTCGACCTCCGCGACGGTGTCTCCAACGGCTCTCCCGTGCGCCGGCTCATCGAGGACGGCCTCGACCCGCACCGCATCGCGCAGATCGGCATCGCGGACTTCGCCAACTCCGCCGCATACGCCCGCCGTGCCGCGGACCACGGCATCACCGTGATCACCCTCGACCAGGTGCGCCGGCGCGGCGTGGCCGATGTGATGTCCGAAGCGCTCGAGGTCGCGGGCGCCGGGGGCGGCGGCATCCATCTCGACGTCGATGTCGACGTGTGCGATCGCTCGGTCGCTCCGGGATGCCCCGCGAGCATGCCCGGGGGCCTTTCCGCATGGGAGCTGCGCGCGCTCGTGCGCGCCGCGGCACTCGATGCGCGGGTGGCCTCGGCGGACATCGTCGAGGTCGATGCGACAGCGGATGCCGCGGACATGCGCACCGTGCGCCTCGCGGCGCTGTGCGTCCTCGAGCTGCTGGCCGGAGTGGGAGGACGCTCGTGATCCGGTTGGTGCTGGTGCGGCACGCGAAATCGGACTGGGGCGACCCGAGCCTGGACGATCACGACCGGCCGCTGAACGACCGAGGACTGCGGGATGCGCCGCGGATGGCGCGTGCGCTGGCCGAGACCGGATTCCGGCCGGATGTGATCCGCTCGAGCACCGCGCTGCGCGCGCGGACGACCGCAGAAGCCTTCGCGGCGCAGTTCGACGTCGGCGTGGATCTGGTGCCGGAGCTCTACGGCGCCCCGGCGGGGACGCTCCTCGCCGTCGCCGCCGCGACGCGGGCGGAGCGGATCATGATCGTCGCGCACGACCCCGGCATGACCGTGCTCGCCGAGCGCCTGTCGGGCGGCGGCATCGCGCACATGCCGACGTGCGCGGTCGCGACGTTCACCTGGGCGGAAGACGACTGGGACGTCGCGGCCGCGATCGACCCCGCGGAATGGACGTTCGACAGCCCGCGCTGAGGGAGTGTCCGCGCACCGCGTGCGCACAACTCCCGTATTCCGCGCCCGGCTTGGACAGCGTCCCGCGGAATGACGCGACGGGGCGACCGGCCACGTCGCGTTCTGCGGGAGTCATGAACGCGCGGTGACCGCGACCCCGTCCTTCCACACCGTCCGCACGAGCGGAACCCCGGGCCGGTAGGCCAGATGCGTGCGGGTCGGCGCGTCGAGCAGCACCAGATCCGCGCGCAGACCGGGCGCGATCGCCCCGACATCGTCGCGGCGCAGGGCGCGGGCGCCGCCCGCGGTCGCGGCCCACACCGCTTCCGCGGTCGTCATGCCCATCTCGCGGACGGCGAGCGCGATCATGAGCGGCATCGAGCTCGTGAAGCTCGACCCCGGATTGCAGTCGCTCGCAAGAGCGACGGTCACCCCCGCATCGAGCAGGCGGCGCGCGTCCGGGTACGGCTGGCGCGTCGAGAACTCGACGCCGGGCAGCAGGGTGGCGACCGTCTCGGAGCCGGCGAGCGCGGTGACGTCGTCGTCGCTGAGGTACGTGCAGTGATCCACGGATGCCGCGCCGAGCGCGACCGCGAGCTGAACACCCTCCCCGCGACCCAGCTGGTTGCCGTGCACCCTGGGCAGGAGACCCCGCGCGATCCCGGCGGCCAGCACCCGACGGGACTCCTCGGGGGTGAAGGCACCACGTTCGCAGAAAACGTCGACCCATCGGCTGTGCCGGGCGCAGGCGTCCAGCATCCGGCCGCACACGAGATCGACGTACTCGTCGCGCCGCTCGGCGAACTCGGCGGGCACGACGTGCGCTCCGAGGAACGTGACCTCCGAAGTGACCTCCGCCGCCAGACGAGCCAGCCGCTCCTCGTCCGCCACGGTGAGCCCGTAGCCCGTCTTCACCTCGAACGTCGTCGTGCCCTGGGCGTGGAGTTCGTCGACGAAACCCGCCAGTCGCCGGCGCAGCGTGTCATCGCCCGCCGCGCGGGTGGCCTCGACCGTCCGCCGTATGCCGCCCGCGGCATACGGCACCCCGGCCATGCGGGCTTCGAACTCGTCGGCACGGTCGCCGCCGAAGACGAGGTGGGTGTGCGCGTCGACGAAACCGGGCAGCACGGCCCGACCCCCGGCATCCACGATCTCGACGTCATAGGCCCGCGAGAGTGCATCCCCACGCCGAGATGGGGGGAAATCCCCTCCGTTTCGGCGGTCCGATGCGGTTTCGCGGTCTGAGAGCGCGAAGCCGGCGGCGTCGGACGCGGGGCCGACCCACGCGATGCGCCCACCTTCGATCAGCACGGCGGCGTCGTGCAGCGTGCCGCATGCGTCCCCGGGTGCCGCGACGTTCGTCGTGAGCTCTCCGATGTTCGTGATCAGCGTCGCGCGCATCGCTCTCCCCCCGGCATCCACTGTCCAGGACACGCCGCACGGCACGCCGCCGCGACGGCGCGTCGTGGACACTCGACCCGGGCGTTCACAGCATCGGCACCTTCAGGCCGCGCTCCACCGCCACTTCGCGGGCACGGTCGTAGCCAGCATCCACGTGGCGCATGACCCCGGTGCCGGGGTCGTTCACGAGCACGCGCGCGAGCTTCTCGGCGGCCAG
This sequence comes from Microbacterium sp., assembly GCA_030148105.1. GTDB lineage: Bacteria > Actinomycetota > Actinomycetes > Actinomycetales > Microbacteriaceae > Microbacterium > Microbacterium lacus. The sequence continues at coordinate 8,812 of JASBUD010000115.1, forward strand.
CGCCGTGCCGTCCGCGACCGTGACCTGACCGGCGTGGATCGAACGGCCGATGCCGACGCCGCCGCCGTGGTGGATCGAGACCCAGGAGGCGCCCGACGCGGTGTTCAGCAGCGCGTTCAGCAGCGGCCAGTCGGCGATCGCGTCCGAGCCGTCGGCCATCGCCTCGGTCTCGCGGTACGGCGAGGCGACCGAGCCGGCGTCGAGGTGGTCGCGTCCGATCACGATCGGTCCGGCGAGCTCGCCGGATGCCACCATCTCGTTGAACTTCAGGCCGGCCAGGTGGCGCTCCTGGTAGCCGAGCCAGCAGATGCGGGCAGGCAGTCCCTCGAAGTGCACGGTGTCGCCGGCCTTCTCGAGCCAGCGCACGAGCGCGGCGTTCTCGGGGAAGAGCGCCTTCACCGCTTCGTCCGTCTTGCGGATGTCCTCCGGGTCGCCGGACAGCGCCACCCACCGGAACGGACCGCGCCCCTCCGCGAACTGCGGGCGGATGTAGGCCGGCACGAATCCGGGGAACTCGAACGCCCGGGTGAAGCCGCCCAGCTGCGCCTCTGCGCGAATGGAGTTGCCGTAGTCGAACACGGCGGCCCCGGCATCCTGGAACCCGACCATCGCCGCGACCTGCTTCGCCATCGAGCCGCGGGCCCGGTCGGTGAACCCTGACGGGTCGCGCTCCGCCTCGGCCCGCCAGTCCTCGACCGAC
>JASBUD010000120.1 GCA_030148105.1 Microbacterium sp.
GAGCGGCGCGAACTTCATCAAGCGCTTCATGGACGACGACGTGCTGACCGCCGTGCAGAAGCTCAAGCCCATCGCCGAGCAGGCGGGCCTGTCGATGCCGCAGCTCGCGATCGCGTGGGTGCTGCAGAACCCGAACGTCGCCGCCGCCCTCGTGGGCGCCTCGCGTCCGGAGCAGATCGCGTCGAACGTGGCGGCGTCGGGTGTGACGCTGGATGCCGACACCCTGGCCGCGATCGATGCGGCCGTCGGCGGGGTCGCCGTCACCGACGCGGAGGAGACGTACTCCGTCTCGCCGAAGACGCGTCCCTGACCTCCGCGTCCTGACATGCCGACCTCCAGCGCGGGCATCCTCCTCTACCGGCTCGAGGAGGGTGCCCCGCCGGAGGTGCTGATCGCCCATATGGGCGGACCCTTCTGGGCGCGCAAGGACGCCGGGGCGTGGTCGATCCCGAAGGGTGAATACGACCCCGACGAGGAGGGCGCGCTGGACGCGGCGCTTCGCGAGTTCCGCGAAGAGCTCGGCGTCGCGGCCCCCGATGCCGACTACGCCGAGCTCGGCACGTTCGCGTATTCGTCCGGCAAGCGCGTCACGGTCTTCGTCTCGGACGGATCGGGCTTCGCGCTGGACGGCCTCGCCTTCGGCGAGTTCGAGATGCAGTGGCCGCCGCGGTCCGGCCGGGTCCAGTCCTTCCCAGAGGTCGACCAGGTGGAGTGGGTGAGGATGGATGCCGCCCGCGAGCGGCTCGTGAAGGGTCAGCGACCCGCGATCGATGCGCTCGAGCGGCACCTGGCGGATGCGCAGCGCTGAGCCCGGCATCCGCTGACGACACGAAGGAGGACGGCGTGCGCGCGCTGGTGTACTACATCGCCACCACGATCGACGGATTCATCGCCGACGCGGACGGTGACTTCTCGCAGTTCCCGGTCGACCCCGCCACCCTTACGGACCTGTTCGCGAGGTATCCCGAGACGTGCCCGGCGCATGTGCGAGCAGCCCTCGGGGTCACCGCACCTCCGCGACGCTTCGACACGGTGCTCATGGGCAGGCGGACGCACGAGCCCGCCGTGCAGGCGGGCCTCGTCGACGGCGCCTATCCGCATCTGCGGCAGATCGTCGTGACCCACCGCGAAGTGCCCGCCTCGGCGCACATCGAGACGATCTCCGGAGACGTCGCCGCCCGCGTGGCGCAACTGAAGGCGGAGCCGGGCGCCGACATCTGGCTCTGCGGCGGAGGCGACCTCGCCGGGCAGCTCGCGGACCAGATCGACGAGGTGCAGCTGAAGATCAACCCGCTCGCCCTCGGGCGCGGTGTCCCGCTCTTCGGCGGCGCAGGCATCCCTCGCGCACTGGACCTCGAGCCGGTCGGTGTCGAGCCGCTGCCCGGAGGCGTGATCCTCGCGACCTACCGGCGTGCGGGTCAGTTGTAGCCCGGGGGCGGTGTCGCGGTCGGCGTCGGACCGGGGTTCTCCACGACCGGGATGTCGTCGGCCGGAAGCGACGCACCGGCGGGCACCGCGACCACGACGCCGCCCGGCAGCAGCGTGTAGTCGATCTGCTCGCCGAGGCCCGTGAACAGATCGCCGTCGGCCTCGGAATACCAGGCGGGCAGAGAGACCGTCGCCTGCACCGCGGACGCCTTCTCGATCGGGATGCAGACGATCTGGGCGGAGGGGAGATCCGCGATGATCATGCAGAACCGCTGGTCCGTCGTCGGCCCCGCCCCGACCGTCCGGCCGTACAGGATGCCGTAGGGAGTGAGCTGCTCCCAGATCAGCTGGTCGGCGACCGCCTCCGCACCCGGCAGAGCCAGGATGTCTTCGCGCAGACCCGCGAAGTAGGCCGCGTACTGCGCGTCATAGCCCGCCGCGCGCTGCTCCGCGGCGATCGCCGCTGCCCGTGCCTGCGCCGACGGGCGCTGCGGATCGCCCGACCGGGAGATGCTCCAGGCGGTGCCGCCGAGGAGCAGCGCGACGACCGCCGTCGCCGCGATGGCGGCGACGTGGCGGCGCGAGGCCCGGACAGGCGCGATCGGGGTCGGTGTGCGCCGCTCGGCCGCCGGCTCCGCAGCCTCCTGTTCGTCATCGGGCGCGCCGCTCTCGGTGAGGGCGGGCGTGATCTCGGGCGCGGGAAGTCGCGCGCCGCGCTCGGCACGTGCCCGCTCTTCGAGCTCGTCGAGCCGGCTCACGGCCTCCGCATCGTCGAAGATGTCGGCGTCAGGTCCGTACGCGCGTGCGCGCAGCGCCTCGAGCTCTGCACGCTCGAGGGCGGTCAGGGCGCCGGGCTGGTGTTCGGGCACGCGTTCAGGCTAACCCCGGTCGCGCTCGGCGTCCCATTCGTCCAAGAGGCGCGGCATCCGCTCGCCGAGGAAGCGGAAGAATCCCGACATGTCGCGGGCGCGCGCGACCGACTGGGGAGCGTCGGCGTTGTCATCCGCGACGCGGTCCACGAAGTCGGCGAGGCGCTCGTACAGCGGCAGATTGGCGGTGAGGACCACGCGCCAGCCGTCGTCGGCGATGTCGTAGCGGTCCCGTCGGTCGCCGTGGTGGGGGAGCCGATGGATGATGTGGATCGCCTGCAGATAGCGCACGGCGCCCGAGACAGCAGCCGCCGACACTCCGAGCCGATCGGCGAGCTCCGCCGCCGTGTAGCCTGCGTCGGGCGAGCCGACGAGCGCCATCATCACACGGGCGGGCATGCGCGGCATCCCGGCCGCCGTCATCATCGCCGCGGCCTGTTCGGCGGCCTCCGTTCCGCGGTGTTCCACAGTCCTCATCCTGCCGGAGCCAGCTCGCGTCGGCGCATGAGCGCGGCCGTCGCGCCGCCGATCACCGCGATCGCCACGAGGAGCCCCCACAGTCCCTGCAGATCCACGCCGTCGCCGTTCACCGTGGGCGCGGCGGCGATCGGCGCCGCATGGACCAGCCAGTCGGGGAAGCCGAAGAGCGGACCGAAGAGCCCGAGCACCATCGCGAGCATCACGAGCGTCCAGCCGAGGGGGATCGTCACGCGGGGCGCCAGCACGAAGACGAGCGCTGTCAGCACCAGGAACACGCTCGCCGCGACGACCTGTCCCGATCCGACGACCGCGACATCGCCCATCAGCGACCAGTCGCCGTCGCGGCCCGCGATGCCGAGGGCTGCGCCGACGACGGCGGAGGCGACGACGATCACGATCGCCGCGAACCCGACGACGACGTAGCCGGAGAGCCAGCGCACCCTGTCGACCGGTGTCGCGAGCACCGCCTCGGCCGTGCCGTGGGCCTCCTCCGAGCGCGCGCGGCAGACCGTCTGCACGGCGGCGCACGCGGCGAGGATCCCGAGCATCTCGAAGAAGATGATGACCGCGCCTTGGGCGATGCTGCCGTTCGCGCTGATGACCTCGAGGATCGCCCGCACCGACGGCAGCTCGGTCACCACGTCGGCGAGGACGCCCGCGAGACTCGTCGCGAGCAGCCCGGTCAACAGCCCGCCGGCGGCCCAGCCCAGGATCGACCCGCGCGTGAGCCGCCACACCAGACCCGTCGGTCCGGCCAGGGAGGCCGAGGCGTCGGGGCGGCCGCGCCGCTCGGGGACGAGGCTCGCGCCGAAGTCGCGGGTGCTCTGGAGCGCGACGGATGCTGCGGCGAGTGCGAGCCCGAACACGACGCACAGTACGAGCGGCCACAGCGCGTCGTCGGCGAAAGGGCGCGATTGCTCACCCCAGCCGAACGGTGAGAGCCACGTCAGCCATGAGCTCTCGATGCGCTGGAGGTCCGCGGTCGGCGTCCCCAGCGCGTTGCCGAGGCCCGCGAGCAGGAAGGTCAGCAGCAGGATCCACACCGCGAGCGCATTGGCGCCCCGCGACGTGCGCATGAGCTGCCCCGCGATGAGCCCGATGCCGAGGAAGGTCACTCCCACCGCACCGGCTCCGAAGCCTGCGACGAACGATCCGCCGGCGGCGAGCCCCGTGCTGAGCAGAGCGAGCGAGGTGAGAAGCGCCAGTCCGAGGTTGGCGAGCAGTCCGTGCGCGACCGTGGCCAGAACCGGCACCGTCCGCCCGGCGGGTGTCGCGGCGACCAGCTCGGCCCTGCCGAGCTCCTCGTCCATGCGGGTGTGCCGGACCGCCAGGAACGAGCTCATGAAAGCGGCGTCGATCGCGAGGAACGGGAAGATCAGGAACAGCATGAATGCGCCTTCGTCGGCGCCGGACGGCAGCCCGCGGAACAGCATGATGACCGGGTTGGCGATCGCGGTGGCCAACAGCGCCTCGCGGTCCTGCTGCGTGCCGTACGACTGGATGATTCCGACGTACGTGAGGTACGCGAGCAGCGCCGTCCCGACGATCCACATCAGCAGCTGCCAGCGGTCTCGACGAATCCGCTCCCGCAGCAGGGTCGCGAACGCGTTCATCGGCCGGACCCGCTCGGCGCATCCTCCGGTTGCGGCCGGTCGCCGTAGTGACGAAGGAACAGCTCCTCGAGGGACGGCGGCTCGATGCGCAGCCCGCTGACGTTGCGCCGGGCGAGCTCCGGCAGTGCCGCCGCGACGCGATCGCTGTCGATCGTGACGTGCGCACGGCCCTCGGAGATCCGCGCGTCATGCGCGCCGGGGATGCCGTCGGCCGCGGCGATCTCCGCCGCCTCGAACGAGATCTCCGTGCGGGTGAGGTGGCGCAGGTCTGCGAGGGTGCCGGATTCGACCACTCGGCCGGCGCGGATGATGCTGACGCGATCGCACAGCAGCTCGACCTCCGACAGGATGTGGCTCGACAGCAGCACCGTGGCCCCGGCATCCTTCACCCGGGCCATCTCGCGGCGGAACACCACCTCCATCAGGGGATCCAGACCGCTCGTGGGCTCGTCGAAGATGTACAGCTCGGCGGGCACCGCCAGGGCTGCGATCAGAGCGACCTTCTGCCGATTGCCCTTCGAGTACGCCCGTCCCTTCGTGCGGGGATCGAACTGGAACTCCTCCATCAGACGCCGTTTCTGGGCACGGTAGGCGGCGTCACGGCTGCCGGCACCCCGCAGCCGGGCGAGCACGTCGATCGACTCGCCGCCGGACAGGTTGGGCCAGATGCTCACATCCCCCGGGACATACGCGATCCGCCGGTGCAGCGCCACTGTTTCCGGCCACGGATCCTCGTCGAACACGCGCACCTGACCGGATGTCGCCCGCGCGAGTCCGAGCAGGATGCGGATAGTGGTCGACTTTCCGGCGCCGTTGGGTCCGAGGAAGCCGTGCACCTGTCCCGCCTCGACCTGCAGGTCCAGTCCGTCCAGGGCGTGGACGGTTCCGTAGCGCTTGATGAGGGATGTCGTGCGGATCACGGTGCTCATGCGTCGAACGATACGCCTGTTTCAGTAATTTGTGAATGCAGTGACGACGGTCTGCGGTGTATACCGAAACCCCGACTCAGGCGACTGCGTGGCCTCGTTCGCGTCATTGTGTATACAATCAGGGGGGAAGGGTAACCATGCGGGCAAGTGATCGCGCGTACGCCGCGCTCCTGGACCAGATCCAGTCCGGCGATCTCGCTCCCGGCACCGTGCTCGCCGAGGTCGAGCAGGCCGCCCGACTCGGCGTGAGCCGGACGCCGCTCCGCGAAGCGCTCGGGCGCCTCGCCGCCGACGGCCTCGTCGTCCAGCAGTCCCCGCGCGTGACCGTCGTCAGCGACATCGACGTCGCCGACATCCGCGCGCTGTTCGAGGTGCGCCGCGCCCTCGAGGAGACCGCCGCGCGCCTGGCCGCCACCCGCGCCGACGCCGACGTGTTCGCCGCGCTCGCCGTCGAGTTCGCCAGCGTCGGCGCCCTCGACCGCGACGAGGGGCGTGACGCGTACTACGCGCTCATCGCCCGATTCGACGCGCAGCTGGACGCCGCGATCGAGAACGACTACCTCACGTCGGCTCTGCGCGGCATCCGCACCCACCTCGTGCGGGTGCGGCGCCTGGCGCGCGACATCCCCGAGCGACTGGCCGCCTCGGTCGCCGAGCACCGGCTGATCGCCTCCGCGATCGCCGATCGGGATGCCGACCTCGCCGCCCACGCGACCCACGTGCACCTGCACAACGCTCTGACCACGATCCTCGCGTCGCTCGACGCACCGTCCGCTCTGAAAGGCACGGCATGACCACCACGCACCACCTCCGCGTCCACCGCAGTGACGAGCACCTCTCCCGCGAGGGACAGCTCGCCTGGCGCATCGCCGAGATCGCCGCCGATCCCGTCGAGGTCGACCAGGACGTCGTCGACATGATCATCAACCGGGTGATCGACAACGCCGCCGTGGCCGCGGCATCCCTCACCCGGGCGCCCGTGAGCGCCGCCCGCCAGCAGGCGCTCGACCACGCGGTGTCGATCAGCGGCAAGGGGGCGACCGTCTTCGGCTGCAGCGTCGAGCGGCGGACGAGCCCCGAGTGGGCGGCGTGGGCGAACGGCGTCGCCGTGCGCGAGCTCGACTACCACGACACCTTCCTCGCCGCGGAGTACTCGCACCCCGGCGACAACATCCCGCCGATCGTCGCGGTCGCCCAGCACGTCGGCGCCGACGGCCGGGCGCTCGTGCGCGGAATCGCCACCGGCTACGAGATCCAGATCGACCTCGTGCGCGCGATCTCGCTCCACAAGCACAAGATCGACCACGTCGCCCACCTCGGCCCGTCGGCCGCCGCCGGGATCGGCACACTCCTGGACCTCCCGGTCGAGACGATCTACCAGGCCGTCGGCCAGGCGCTGCACACGACGACCGCGACCCGGCAGTCCCGCAAGGGCGAGATCTCCACGTGGAAGGCGCACGCTCCCGCGTTCGCCGGGAAGATGGCCGTGGAGGCTGTCGACCGCGCGATGCGCGGCGAGACCTCGCCGAGCCCGATCTACGAGGGCGAAGACGGCGTGATCGCATGGCTGCTGGACGGTCCCGACGCCTCGTACGAGGTGCCGCTGCCGGCGACCGGGGAGTCCAAGCGCGGCATCCTCGATTCGTACACGAAGGAGCACTCCGCGGAGTACCAGGCGCAGGCGTGGATCGACCTGGCCCGCAAGCTCCACAACGAGCACCCCGATGCCTTCGCCCCGGAGAACATCGAGTCGATCGTGCTGCACACGAGCCACCACACGCACTACGTGATCGGCTCGGGCGCGAACGACCCGCAGAAGTACGACCCGCACGCCTCACGCGAGACGCTGGACCACTCGATCCCGTTCATCTTCACCGTCGCGCTGCAGGACGGCACGTGGCACCACGTCGACTCCTACGCTCCCGAGCGCGCGACGCGCGAGGACACCGTCGCCCTGTGGCACCAGGTCACGACGGCGGAGGACGCCGAGTGGACTCGCCGTTACCACTCGGAGGACCCGAACGAGAAGGCATTCGGAGGCCGCGTCGTGATCCGCTTCACCGACGGCACCGAGCTCGTCGACGAGATCGCGGTGGCCGATGCCCACCCGCTCGGTGCGCGTCCGTTCGCACGCGAGGACTACGTCCGCAAGTTCCGCATCCTCGCCGAGCCGGTGCTCCTGCCCGAGGAGATCGAGCGGTTCCTGGACCTGGCCCAGCGCCTGCCCGATCTCACCGCCGAAGAGGTCGGTCAGCTCACGATCGTCGCGAAGCCCGGTGTGCTCGCGACCGCGCCCGCCCCGAAGGGGCTGTTCTGATGCTGTACGCGCAGACACCGGCGGCCGAGAAACGGCGGCTGTTCCGTGAGCGGCTGGCGTCGGGGGAGCTGCTGCGCTTCCCCGGGGCGTTCAACCCGCTGAGCGCGAAGCTCATCGAGCGCAAGGGATTCGAGGGCGTCTACATCTCCGGTGCCGTGCTGTCCGCCGACCTCGGTCTGCCCGACATCGGCCTGACGACCCTCACCGAGGTCGCCGGTCGCGGGCAGCAGATCGCGCGGATGACCGAGCTGCCGGCCCTCATCGACGCCGACACGGGGTTCGGCGAGCCGATGAATGTCGCGCGGACGATCCAGACGCTCGAGGACGCCGGCCTTGCCGGCATGCACATCGAGGATCAGATCAACCCGAAGCGCTGCGGTCACCTCGACGGAAAGGCCGTCGTCGACCAGGACACCGCGATCAAGCGCATCCGCGCGGCGGTCGACGCGCGTCGCGATCCGAACTTCCTGATCATGGCGCGCACCGACATCCGCGCGGTGGACGGTCTCGAGGCGGCGCTCGATCGCGCGAAGGCGCTCGTGGATGCCGGTGCCGACGCGATCTTCCCCGAAGCGATGCAGTCGCTCGAGGAGTTCGCCGCGGTGCGCGCCGCGGTCGACGTGCCGATCCTCGCGAACATGACCGAG
>JASBUD010000122.1 GCA_030148105.1 Microbacterium sp.
GAGCTCATCGCGTTCTTCGCGATGGCGACCGTGCTGCGCTGGCCGATGGAGTCGATCGGATTCCTGTTCTCCTTCATGCTGGACGCGCGCACCGCGACCGATCGCATCTTCGAAGTCTTCGACGAGGAGAACACGATCACCGACCCGGCTCAGCCGGTGAGACTGCTGAATCCCCGGGGCGAACTCGCGTTCGAGGGCGTGCACTTCCGCTATCAGGATGCCGCTCCCACCGAACGCGACATGCTCGACGGCATCGATCTCGTGCTGCGGCCGGGGGAGACCATGGCTCTGGTGGGCCTCACCGGTTCGGGCAAGACGACGCTCACGACGCTGCCCTCGCGCCTGTACGACGTGACCGGCGGCCGGGTGACCCTGGACGGCATCGATGTCCGCGACCTCACCCTGAAGGAGCTGCGCACGCACGTCGGCATGGCGTTCGAGGACGCCACGCTGTTCTCTCAGACGGTGCGCGACAACGTCCTGCTCGGACGCGAAGACCTCGAGCCGGGCAGCGCCGAGGCTGAGGCCGTGTTGCGCGAAGCGCTCCAGGTCGCGCAGGCGCACTTCGTCGACGACCTCCCGAACGGTGTGGACACCGTCATCGGCGAGGAGGGGCTGTCGCTCTCGGGTGGACAGCGCCAGCGCCTCGCGCTCGCGCGGGCTGTCGCCGCGAGGCCGGCGGTGCTCGTCCTCGATGACCCGCTCTCCGCCCTCGACGTCGACACGGAGGCCCTCGTGGAGGACGCGCTGCGCGAAGTGCTGCACGCGACGACCGCGCTCGTGGTCGCCCACCGCCCCTCGACCGTGACCCTCGCCGACCGTGTCGCGCTCCTCGAAGGGGGGCGGATCACGGCGGTCGGCACGCATTCGGAGCTCCTGCGCACGAGCGAGCACTACCGCCACGTGATCTCGAGTCTGGAAGACGCCGAGCGCGAAGCGCAGACCCAGGACCCCGGGCGAATGCTCGAGAACCGCGAACAGGAGGTGAAGCGATGACCACGGCCACCGTCGAAGGAACCAGCGGTGAGGACCGCTCCGACTACACGCGCGCCGAGAGTCGCAGCATCCGTCGTCGCTCTCTGCGCCTGCTCGGATCGCTCGTCGCGCCGCTGCGCTGGCAGCTCGTGCTCGCGGCGGTCGTGCTGATCGTCTCCACCGCGCTGCGCGTGGCGGGTCCCGCGCTCATCGCGTACGGGATCAACACGGCACTTCCGGCCGTGGTGGATCAGATGAATTGGATGCCGACCATCGGCGTCGTCGCCGTCTATGTCCTGACCGCGATCGGCGGCGCCGGGCTCATCGGCTGGTACGTCGTCGTCGCGGCGCGCCTCACGCAGGCGATCATGCTGGATCTGCGCAAGCGGATCTTCCTGCACACGCAGCGGCTGAGCCTGGAATTCCACGAGTCGTACACGTCCGGGCGCATCATCTCGCGGCAGACGAGCGACCTCGACACGATCCGCGAGCTTCTGGACGGCGGGCTGAACGAGCTCGTCTCCGGCATCTTGTACGGCGGGTTCACGCTGATCGCGCTGCTGCTGCTGGACTGGCAGTCCGGCGTGATCCTCGTGGTCATGGGATTGCCGCTGTACCTGCTGATGCGGTGGTTCTACCTGCGCTCGCAGGTGGTGTACCGCGAGTCGCGTGTGATCAGCGCGAAGGTGATCGTGAAGTTCGTCGAAACCATGACGGGCATCCGCGCGGTCAAGGCGTTCCGCAAGGAGGAGCGCAACGACGACGAGTTCGGCGGCCTCGCGAGCGACTACCGAGACGTGAACATCCGCTCGATCCGCCTGTTCGGCACCTTCGAGCCGGGGCTCATGGCCGTGGCTTCGGTCACCGTCGCGATCGTGCTGCTGTGGGGCGGCATCCGCGTCGTGGACGGCTCGATGCTCATCGGAACGCTCATCGCGGCGGTGCTGTACGTGCGGAACTTCTTCGCGCCGCTCCAGGAGGTGGCGTTCTTCCTGAACTCCTACCAGTCCGCCACGGCGGCGCTGGAGAAGGTCTCGGGTGTGCTGGAGGAGGAGCCGACGGTTCCCGACCCGGTCAAGCCCGTGGATCTGTGGAAGGCGCGCGGACACCTGCGGTTCGAAGACGTCGAGTTCGCGTACAGCAGCGGGCGCACGATCCTCCCGGACTTCTCGCTCGACCTGCCGGCGGGCCAGACCGTCGCGCTCGTCGGGACGACGGGTGCGGGCAAGTCGACGCTCGCGAAGCTCGTGTCGCGGTTCTACGACCCGACGAGCGGACGCATCACGCTGGACGGCGTGGATCTGCGCTCCCTCCACCCGAAGGACCTGCGCCGCGCGATCGTCATGGTCACGCAGGAGGCCTACCTCTTCAGCGGAACGGTCGCCGACAACATCGCGCTCGGCAAGCCCGACGCGACGCTCGACGAGATCCGTGCCGCGGCGCGGGCGGTCGGGGCGGACGCGTTCATCGAGGCGCTGCCGGACGGATACAGCACCGACGTGAACAAGCGCGGCGGCCGGGTCTCGGCGGGCCAGCGTCAGCTGATCTCGTTCGCCCGGGCCTTCCTCGCGGACCCGGCGGTGCTGATCCTCGATGAGGCGACGGCATCGCTGGACATGCCCAGCGAGCGGATGATCCAGGATGCGCTGCAGACCCTGCTCGCCGACCGCACCGCCATCATCATCGCGCACCGGCTGTCGACGGTCGCGATCGCGGACCGGGTGCTCGTGATGGAACACGGCGAGATCATCGAGGATGACGCTCCGGATGCCCTCATCGGCGGCGACGGGCGCTTCGCGCGTCTGCACGCCGCGTGGCGGGAGTCCCTGGTCTGACCCGCCGCTCCGCCTCTCCGCCTCCCCGCCTCTCCGCCGAGATGGTGGGTTCTCCACCGAGATGGTGGGTTGTCCACCGAGATGGTGGGTTCTCCACCGAGATGGTGGGTTCTCCGCCGAGATGGTGCCCACCATCTCGGTGAAAGACCCACCCTCTCGGTGAAAGACCCACCATCTCGGTGAAAGACCCACCATCTCGGTGAAAGACCCACCACCTCGGTGAAAGACCCACCATCTCGGTGAAAGACCCACCATCTCGGCGAAGGAGCCACCATCTCGGTGAAAGACCCACCACCTCGGTGAAAGACCCACCACCTCGGCGAAGGGGCCACCACCTCGCGGGAAGAGGGGAAGAGCGGATGCCGGCCGCGAGCCGGCGGGCGGGAGCCTAGATCCGGACCTCGGCGATGACCTCGCCGTACTCGGTCTCCCCGCTCGGAGTGAAACCGACGCGCGTGAAGAACGCCTCCGGGCCGCCCTCGCCCGCCTCGTAGATGACATCGACGTGGTCCATGCCGCGCCGGCGGGCCTCTTCGATCAGCTGCTCGACCGCGTACCGGCCGACACCGCGGCCCTGGTCGTCCGCGTCGACGTTGATGCGCCACAGGACGGAGCGGAAGTGCGGCTCGTGCGCCTCGGGGTCGAAGTTGGCGCTGACGAAGCCGACGACCTCGTCCCCGTCGAGGACGACGCGCTGCCAGGTCGTCTGCGGGTTGACGACGGTGGCGGCCACGCCGTAACTGACCGGGGCCAGGAACTGCTCCTGTCCGGGCTTGAGTCCCAGTGTGTTGACGGCGACGATCGTCGATGCGGACAGTTCCTCGAGTCGCAGCTCAGCCATAGGCACAGGGTAGTCGGCAAACCCGACGCGCGTCACGGTGCGCGTCCCTCTGTAACGCGGTGTTCATGGAGCGAGATATCTCGATGTCAAGATACTTTGCCCGTTGCGATAGGCTGGAAACACCACTCGAACGGAGACAAAACCGGTGACTGACTCGACCATCATCTACACCTACACCGACGAGGCACCGGCTCTGGCGACGGCGTCGTTCCTCCCGATCGTGAAGGCCGTGACCGGTCAGGCCGGAGTGCACGTCGAGACCCGCGACATCTCCCTCGCGGGCCGCATCCTCGCGGCGTTCCCGCAGAACCTCACGCCCGAGCAGCAGGTGGGCGACGCGCTCGCCGAGCTCGGCGGTCTCGCGACGCTGCCCGAGGCAAACATCATCAAGCTTCCGAACATCTCCGCATCGATCCCGCAGCTGAAGGGCGCGATCGCCGAGCTGCAGGCGCAGGGCTTCGACATCCCCGACTACCCGGACGACCCGCAGTCGATCGAGGAGAAGGACGTCCGCGCGCGCTACGACCGCATCAAGGGCTCGGCGGTGAACCCGGTCCTTCGCGAGGGCAACAGCGACCGCCGCGCGCCGCTGTCGGTGAAGAAC
>JASBUD010000123.1 GCA_030148105.1 Microbacterium sp.
GACCTTCATCCTCTCGTTCACGTTCTTGCGCATCACCCGACGGAAGGCAGAGGCATGACCCGCGTGACGGATGCCGACACCCGCGCGCTGCGGGCGTCCTCGGCGGCGACTCCCAAGGCGCGTGGTCCCCGGGAGAGCATGCTCTCGCGCGGCGTCGCGATGCTGATCATGGTGATCTTCACCCTGTACTTCCTGATCCCGATCTGGTGGCTGCTGGTCGCGTCGTCCAAGGATCGCGGCGACTTGTTCACCACGAACCCGCTGTGGTTCGCGGATTTCAACCTCTGGAACAACATCGTCGCGCTGCTGAACTACGACGGCGGCGTCTACGTGCGCTGGATCGTGAACAGCATCGGCTATGCCGGCGTCGGCGCCCTGGTGGCGACGGTGCTCGCCGGAATGTGCGGCTACGCGCTGGCGAAGTACCGCTTCCGCGGTCGCGAGGTCCTGTTCAACGTCGTGCTCGGCGGCGTACTCGTTCCGGCCACGGCGCTGGCGCTGCCGCTGTTCCTGCTGTTCAGCCAGGTGCAGCTGACCAACACCTTCTGGGCGGTGTTCCTTCCGAGCATCGTGAGTCCGTTCGGCGTCTACCTCGCCCGCGTCTTCGCGGAGGCGAGCGTCCCCGACGAACTCCTCGAAGCCAGCCGCCTGGACGGCGCAGGCGAGATCCGGACCTTCTTCACGGTGTCGATCCGCCTCATGCTCCCCGCACTCATCACGATCTTCCTGTTCCAGTTCGTGGGCATTTGGAACAACTTCTTCCTGCCGCTGATCATGCTGCGCAGTGAAGAGCTGTTCCCGGTGACCTACGGCCTGTACGCGTGGAACTCCACGATCAACCAGTTCCCCGAACTGCGCACCTTCGTCCTGGTCGGCGCGCTGCTGTCGATCGTCCCGCTCATCATCACCTTCCTTCTTCTTCAGCGGTACTGGCGCACGGGACTCGGCGCCGGCGCTCTGAAGTGACAGACCCGCCCGGAACCTGCCGGTCGGCCCTTGCAAGTAACCAGCAACGAAAGAGAAATCATGCGTCACATGAAGAAAGCAGCCGGCGTCGCGATCCTCGCGACCGTCGCGCTGACGATGGCTGCGTGCTCGTCCAGCGGTGACAGCGGAGGCGGCAGCGACGCCGCCGCGTGCACCCCGTCCGAGGGCGACGTCACGCTCACGTTCACGTCGTGGATCCCCGGCATCGAAGACGCCGTGGCGATCTGGAACGACGCGAACCCCGACATCCAGGTCGAGGTCCAGACCGGGCCGTCCGGCAACGCCGGCACGTACCAGAACTTCTTCAACCAGCTCGAGGCCGGCAACGCCCCCGACCTCGGCCAGATCGAATACGACGCGATCCCGAACTTCCGCGTCCAGGACGGCCTGGAGGACCTCGCCGCGTGCGAGGACGTCGTCGCGGCTGAAGACCAGTTCCTGGACTGGACCTGGGGGCAGGTGAGCCTCGGCACCGAGGACGAGGTGTACGGCATCCCGCAGGACCAGGGCCCGATGGCTCTGTTCTACCGCTCGGACCTGTTCGAGCAGAACAACATCCCGGTCCCGACGACGTGGGAGGAGTACAAGTCGGCGGCGGAGCAGATCCGCGCGCTCGGCGGCTACATCACCAACTTCTCGCAGTCCGACATCAACCAGTTCGCCGGTTTCGTCTGGCAGGCGGATGGGCAGTGGTTCCAGAACGATGGCAACGAGTGGACCGTGGAGCTGACCAGCGACGCGTCCGAGACGGTGGCCGACTACTGGCAGGACCTGATCGAGAACGACCTCGTCGCGGTGTACCCGCCGTGGACGGATGAGTGGAACAACGCCTACAACTCCGGTGAGGTCTGGACCTGGAACTCCGCGGTGTGGGGCGCCAACTCGATCGCGAGCGGCGCTCCGGACACGGCCGGCAAGTGGTCGGTCGCACCCGCACCGCAGTGGGCTGCCGGCGACGCCGCAGCAGGCAACTGGGGCGGTTCGTCGATCGCTGTCTTCAAGGGCACCGACCACCTCTACGAGGCGGCCAAGTTCGCGCTGTGGCTGAACACCTCGGAGGAGGCGCTCACGTCGCTCAACGAGACCGCGGCGATCTACCCCGCCACGAAGGCCGGGCTCGAACTGCCCGTCCTGCAGGAGGGCGTCGAGTTCTACGGCGGACAGAAGATCTACGACGTCTTCGCCGAAGCCGCCGGCCAGGTCAACCCGGACTTCGTCTGGGGTCCGACGATGACGCAGACCTACGCCGACGTGTCGGACGGGTTCAAGGCCGCGATCGCCGGTGACGGCACGCTCGCCGACGCGCTCGCCGACGGCCAGGAGAAGACGATCGCCGCTCTCGAGGCGCAGTCGATCCCGGTCGCGAAGTAGTCTCTGCGAGTGATCCATCACCTCCGTGCCGCGGGTGTCAGCCTTCTGGTCGACACCCGCGGCACGGGCGTGCCCGCGGTCCTGCACTGGGGTGCCGATCTCGGCGAGCTGACGCCTGCCCAGGCCGAGGCCGTCGCCGCGGCATCCGTTCCCGCCGTCGGGCCGTCCTCGATCGACATCCCGTTCCGGCTCTCGCTCGTGCCCACGTGGGGCGACGGGTGGAGCGGCCGGCCCGCACTGCAGGTGTCCCGCGACGCGGCGGGAGCCGACGGCGCCGCGGCCGCGGAACGCGCGCGCACGCCCGTGCTGACACAGCGATCGGATGCCGAGCCCGGTGTCTCCGCCGCCGGTGATCAGTCGCTGCGGCTGAACCTCGTCGACACCGACGCGCACATCGGCGTCGGTGTGGAGCTGGCCCTGTCGCCGCAGGGCGTGCTGCAGATGCACCTGGAGGTCTCGAACATCGGCACCTCGCCGCTGACGGTCGCGAGGGCGGCGTCCGTGCTGCCGATCCCGGCGCGCGCCGGCGAACTGCTCGACTTCAGCGGCGTCTGGGGCAGAGAGCGACGGCCGATCCGCCGGACGCTCGAGCACGGCATCCACAGTCGTGAGGGCCGGCACGGCCGCGGCGGTCACGAGAGCGCCTTCCTGCTGGCGGCCGGAACCCGTGGGTTCGGCTTCGGCGCCGGCGAGGTGTGGGCCGTGCACGAGGCGTGGAGCGGCGACACCGAGGTGTGGGCGGAGTCCTCACCGCTCGGGGCGAACGTCCTCGGTGCCGGCGAGCTGCCGGCGCCGGGAGAGATCGTCCTGGCGCCCGGCGAGACGTACACCGCACCATGGACGGTCGCGGTGTACTCCGCGACCGGGCTCGGCGGGATCCCCGACCGGGTCCACCCGTGGGTGCGCTCGTGGTCGAGGATCGCGAGGGAACGGCCCGTCACGCTCAACACGTGGGAAGCCGTCTACTTCGACCAGTCGCTCGAGCGTCTCGAACCGCTCATCGAGGCGGCATCCGCCGTCGGTGTCGAGCGCTTCGTCCTCGACGACGGCTGGTTCCACGGGCGGCGCGACGACCACCGCGCACTCGGGGACTGGACGGTCGACGCCGGGGTCTGGCCCCACGGACTCGGCCCGCTCATCGACCGCGTGCACGCCGGCGGCATGGAGTTCGGGCTGTGGGTCGAGCCCGAGATGATCAGCGTCGACTCCGACCTCGCGCGCGCCCACCCCGACTGGGTCATGGGGCGTGCGGGGGCGAACGAGTGGCGCTTCCAGCGGGTGCTCGACCTCGGCATCCCCGAGGCGTCCGACCACGTCTATGCGCGTCTGGACGCGCTGCTCGCCGAATACCCGATCGCCTACCTCAAGTGGGACCACAACCGCGACCTGCTGGAGGGGTCCTCCCATCGCCAGACCGCGGCGGTGTACGCGCTGATCGATCGGCTGCGGGCTGCGCACCCGGGGGTCGAGATCGAATCGTGCGCGTCGGGCGGCGCCCGCATCGACCTCGGGATCCTGAGACGCGTGGACCGGGTCTGGCCGAGCGACACGAACGATCCGCTCGATCGGCAGGGCATCCACGCCTGGACCTCGCTGATCGTCCCGCCCGAGTACCTCGGCGCGCACCTGGGCGATGCGCGGGCGCATCTGACCGGGCGGTCCGCCGACCTGTCCTTCCGGATGGCGACCGCGCTCTTCGGCAGCGCGGGCATCGAGTGGAACCTCGCCGCCGCGACCGACGCCGACCGGGCTGCGGTCGCGGCGTGGATCGGCGAGTACCGGCGACTCCGGCCGCTGCTGCACGGCTCGCGTCCGGGCGGTGCGCGCGTCGTGCGCGCCGACGGGCCGGACCCTGCGATCGCGGTCCACGGGGTGGTCGCGGGCGATCGGTCGCACGCCGTGTTCTCGGTCGCGGCGCTGGCCGCCACGGCGGCGGCCGTCCCCGAAGCCGTGCGGCTGCCCGGCCTCGACCCGCGGGCGACGTATCGCGTCGCCGTGCTTCCGCTCGCCGGCGATCCCGGCGTGATCCAGGACGCCCCGCCGCCGTGGACCGCGGCCGGCTCCGTGGAGCTCCCCGGCGTCGCTCTCGCCGAGATCGGCCTCCCGATGCCGCTCCTCCTGCCCCAGCAGGCCGTGCTCCTCGAGGTCACTGCGGTCTGATCGGTGCGAAAGCGCGGGGCGAAATCGCGCATTCGGTGACGATCGGCGGCGCGAGGTCGCAGAATCGCCCCGCGCTTTCACGTGGACGGCGAGAAGCCCGGCCCGCGTAGCCTGGGCTGATGAGCTCCGCGCGCACTGCCCTCGAGATCGCCGACTGGCGCCGCCGCGTCTTCGCGCTGTACGACGCCGTCCGCGCGCAGGACGATCCCGAAGAGGCGCACGAGCTGTGGCGCATCGAGCGAGACGACCTGATGGCGCGGCACCCCGCGACTCCGTTGCTCGAGCACGAACGCCTCCTGTTCGAAGGCCTCTCGATCGCGCCCTACGACGCCGCGTGGCGCTACGAGCTGCCGATCCTCGAGGCCGAACCCGGTGGGTTCGAGTTCGCGACCGGCACCGACGGGGTGGTCCCGTTCGAGCGGATCGGGCGCGTCGAGATCCCGGATGCCGGCCCCCTCGACGTCTGGCGCCTGATGACGTACGGCGGGGGAGTGTTCATCCCCGTCCGCGACGCCCTCGCCGGGTCGGGGACGTACGGCGGCGGCCGCTATCTGATCGACACGATCAAGGGCGCCGATCTCGGGTCAGACCCCGGCCGCGGCACGATCGTGCTCGACTTCAACTTCGCGTACAACCCGTCGTGCGCGTACGACCCGGCCTGGGCGTGCCCGCTCGCGCAGCCGGGCAACGTCCTGCCGATCGCCGTCCCGGTGGGCGAGCTCTACGCCGGCTGAGACGCGCGCGGCAGCAGCGCTTCGCGCACCGAGCGGTGCAGCCAGCGCACGTAGTCGTCGTGCGACAGGCCCGCACCGTCGACGAGCCGCGTGTAGGTCTCGGCCATCGTCAGTACCCACAGTGTCGCCACGAGCTCGTCGTGCGGCACATCGCCGCGCAGCCAGCCGCGCGCGTCGAGCAGCGCGAGGGAGGCCGTGAGCTTCGCGCGCACCTCGGTCATGACCGCGTTCCATCCCGCGCGCAGTCCGGGATCGGATGCCGACGCCCACGCCATCCAGAGGCGGTGGGAGCGCGCGTTCCACGCGATGATCGAGGCGAGCGACAGGTCGAGGTACTCCTCCATCGTGGCCGCATGCACGAGGGCGTCCAGCTCGCGGTCGGGATCAGCGGCGGTGTCGCCGGTCATCATGGCCCGCACGACCGACTCGATCAGATCGGACTTCGATCCGAGCTTGTGCAGGTATGCCAGCGACACGCCCGCGGCGGAGGCGACGTCCGCGAGCGTCGTCGCCTCGAAACCGTGCTCGGCGAAGAGGACGGTGGCGGTGTCGATGACGTGCGCCCGTCTCTCGAGCGCGGTGCGCTGTCTTCGGGTGGCGTCATATCGGCGAGGATGCGACATCGTGTTCACATTTCGGTATGGTCGAACAGCACCTAATTCGGGGGGTGCACCCGATTTTCTCACGGACGCGCCGGCATGTCCGCGTCGCGCGTGGGAGCGGGCCCCGCGGCGCGCGCGTGTGGGGGCAGCGCGCGCCGCGGTCTTTCCCCGTGGGTCAGGGCGCGCGGTGCGCCGCGTAGTACTCCAGCAGCGCGCGCGTCGACGCGTCCTGCGCCCCGAGGGCTGCCGCATCGCCCTCGATCGCCGGGGCGATCTGCAGCGCGAGCTGCTTGCCGAGCTCCACGCCCCACTGGTCGAACGAGTTGATGCCCCAGATCACACCCTGCGTGAACGTGATGTGCTCGTACAGCGCGACGAGCTGGCCGAGCACGCGCGGCGTGAGGGCGGGCGCGAAGATCGACGTCGTCGGCCGGTTGCCGGCGAACGTGCGCGCGGCGACGAGCGGACCCGTCGTCCCCTCGGCCTCGACCTCCTCCGCGGTCTTGCCGAATGCGAGGGCCTTCGTCTGAGCGAGGAAGTTCGCCAGGAAAAGCCCGTGTACGTCGCGTCCGTCGTCGGTCAACGGGTAGGCGGGGTTCACGAACGCGATGAAGTCCGCCGGGATCAGCCGGGTCCCCTGGTGGATGAGCTGGTAGAACGCGTGCTGTCCGTTCGTGCCGGGCTCGCCCCAGAACACCTCGCCGGTGTCGGTCGTGACGGGCGAACCGTCCCACCGCACGGACTTGCCGTTGGATTCCATCGTGAGCTGCTGCAGGTACGCGGCGAAGCGGCTGAGCTGCTGCGCGTAGGGGAGCACGGCGTGTGTCTGAGCGCCGAGGAAGTTCACGTACCAGACGTTCAGCACACCCATCAGGACCGGCACGTTCTCGGCGAGCGGCGTCGTGCGCACGTGCTCGTCGACCTCGTGGAACCCGGCGAGCAGCTCGCGGAACACCCCGGGCCCGAGCGTGATCGCGAGCGACAGGCCGATCGCGGAGTCCACGGAGTACCGGCCGCCGACCCAGTCCCAGAAGCCGAACGCGTTCTGCGGGTCGATGCCGAACGCGGCCACCTTGTCGAGGGCGGTCGAGACGGCCACGAAGTGGTGGGCGACGGCATCCGTCCTGGCCGCGTCGGTCGCCTCGATCGCTCCGGACGCCTCGAGTCCCGCCCACAGCCAGTCGCGCGCGAGACGCGCGTTCGTCAGCGTCTCCAGCGTCGTGAAGGTCTTCGACGCGACGATGAACAGCGTGGTCTCCGGGTCGAGGTCCGCGGTCTTCTGCGCGAGGTCGGTCGGGTCGATGTTGGAGACGAAGAGGGCGCGGATGCCGGCATCCGCGTATGGGCGGAGTGCTTCGTAGATCATCACCGGACCGAGATCCGATCCGCCGATGCCGATGTTCACGACGTGCGTGACCTTCTTGCCGGTCACGCCCCGCCAGCCGCCGTCACGCACGCGATCGGCGAAGGCGCTCAGCGCATCGAGCACCTCGTGCACGTCGTGATCGACGTCCTGCCCGTCGACCTCGAGCGGAGGGATCGCTCCGGCGGGCCTGCGGAGGGCCGTGTGCAGCACGGCGCGGTCCTCGGTCGTGTTGACGTGCTCGCCGCGGAGCATCGCGGCATAGCGCTCGGCGACGCCCGTCTGCTCGGCGAGGGCGACGAGCGAGCGCAGGATCTCGTCGGTGACGAGGTTCTTCGACAGATCGACGTGCAGGTCGCCGACGGTCCGGCTCAAGCGCTGCACGCGCTCCGGGTCGGCCGCGAACCAGCCTCGGAGATCGGGGTCGAAGGAATCGCGATGGGCGAGCAGCTCGGCCCAGGCGGAGGTGGACGTGGGATCGATCGGAGCGGTCACGTCCCCACGGTAGCGCCGAGAAGGGGGGATGACGATGTCGGAGATCGGTGTGACCATGGCAGAAGGGTGTGGACTTCCGGGCCGCCCCAGGGCTCGGTGCGAACGAGAGGCTTTCGATGACGGAGCAATCGGACAGTGCGGCGTCGCCGGCGGGTGCGCCCGCGCACGTTGCGCAGCACCAGCCGGGCCCGCGCACGATGCGCAGCTTCTACCAGGTGCTCGCCAACACCGCGATCGCGAACATCACCTCGAGCTACCTCTGGTGGGCACTGACGTTCTGGGCGTACCTCGAGACGAAATCCGTGCTCGCGACCTCGATCATCGGCGGGTCGTACATGCTGCTGGTCGCCGTCTTCGGAGTCGTGTTCGGCGCGCTCGTGGACCGCATGAAGAAGAAGGCGGTGATGGTGCTTTCGAGCACGATCACCCTCACGACCTATCTGCTCGCGGGCGCGCTGTACCTCTCGTTCCCCGAAAGCGTCCTGGTCGACTGGGGCGGGCCGTGGTTCTGGGTGTTCGCCGGGGTGATCCTGATCGGCGGTGTGGTGGAGAACCTCCGCAACGTCGCGCTGTCGACGACGGTCACGCTTCTCGTGCCGGCTGAGCGCCGAGACAAGGCGAACGGCCTGGTCGGGGCCGTGCAGGGCATCGCCTTCATGGTCACGAGCGTGTTCTCCGGACTCTCCGTCGGGCTCCTCGGCATGGGATGGACCGTCGTGATCGCGATCGTCGCCACGGCGCTCGCGCTCCTGCATCTCCTTTTCGTCCGCATCCCGGAGCGCGGCGTCGCACACGTCGAGGGCGGGACGCCGAAGCTCGACTTCCGCGGCATCATCCCGGCGGTGATGGTCGTCCCGGGCCTGCTCGCGCTCATCCTCTTCTCGACGTTCAACAACCTCGTAGGCGGGGTGTTCATGGCGCTCATGGACCCCTACGGCCTCACGCTGTTCTCGGTCGAGATGTGGGGCATCGTCCTCGGTGTGACCAGCGTCGGCTTCATCGCCGGCGGGTTGATCGTCGCCCGCTTCGGTCTCGGCAAGAACCCCTTGCGGACGATGCTGCTCGTCAACATCGGCATCGCCGTGCTCGGCATCGGGTTCGTGATCCGCGAGTTCTGGTGGCTGTACGCGCTCGGCATCCTCGTCTTCATGGCGCTCATGCCGATCGCCGAAGCCGCCGAGCAGACGATCATCCAGCGCGTGGTGCCTTTCGAGAAGCAAGGGCGCGTGTTCGGCTTCTCGGCGAGCGTCGAGTCGGCCGCGGCGCCGGTGTCGGCGTTCATCGTGGGCCCCATCGCCCAGTTCTGGCTCATTCCGTTCATGGCGTCCACGCAAGGGCAGGACACGTTCGGCTGGCTTCTCGGCGACGGGGAGGCGCGCGGAATCGCGCTCGTGTTCGTGATCGCGAGCCTGGTTCTGCTGGTGATCGTGCTCCTCGCCTTCTTCTCGCGGCCCTACCGGCAGCTGTCCGCGGCGTACGCCGCAGCCCCGCCGTCGCTGGAGACGGATGCCGCGGGGGAAAGCACCGAGACGGCGATCGGCGACGCGGGCGAGGGGTTGCGTTCCAGCGTCCGCTGACGGCCTCGGTCCGCGCCCAGGGCGGTGTGCCAGGCTCGCAGTATGACGTCAGAGAATCCCTACGCGGCGCGCCCGTGGCTCGCGGCCTACGCCCCCGGCGTGCCCGACACGATCGACGAGGTCACCCAGACCCTCTCCGACATGATCGAGGGCAGCATCCGGAGCCATCAGAAGGCGCCCGCGCTGGAATTCTTC
This sequence comes from Microbacterium sp., assembly GCA_030148105.1. Classification (GTDB taxonomy): domain Bacteria; phylum Actinomycetota; class Actinomycetes; order Actinomycetales; family Microbacteriaceae; genus Microbacterium; species Microbacterium lacus. Next base: position 9,485 of record JASBUD010000123.1, read on the forward strand.
GGTGCGCGCACGACGTACCGCGAGCTCGGCGAGCAGATCGAGCGCGCCGCGGAGGGGCTGCGCCGGCTGGGGGTGACCCACGGCGACCGGGTCGCGATCGTGCTGCCGAACTGTCCGCAGCACGTCGTGGCGTTCTACGCCGTGCTGCGGCTCGGCGGGATCGTCGTCGAGCACAACCCGCTCTACACCGCCCGAGAGCTGCGTCACCAGTTCGAGGACCACCAGGCGCGCTTCGCGATCGCGTGGGACAAGGTGTACGACACGCTGGACGGGTTCCCCGCCGACCTGAAGCTCGAGCGCATCGTGAGCGTCGACATCACCGAGGCGATGCCGTGGACCACCCGGGCCGCTCTGCGGCTACCGGTCGCGAAGGCCCGGGAGGCACGGGCGGCGCTGACCGCGACGCCGCGTGCGAAGAAGGTGCTCGCGTGGCGTTCGCTCGTGGACGGCCGACGGCTCAGCAAGCGGCATCCGCGGCCCGTCCTCGATGACATCGCGCTGCTGCAGTACACGAGCGGCACGACGGGAACGCCGAAGGGCGCGATCCTCACGCACCGCAACCTCCGCGCCAACGCGATGCAGGGGCGCGCGTGGGTGCCGGGCCTGCACGAGGGGGAGGAGACCTTCTACGGCGTCCTGCCGCTCTTCC
>JASBUD010000142.1 GCA_030148105.1 Microbacterium sp.
GGCAGCAGGGATGCGACCGAAGGTGTCGATCTCCGGTGCGAGCGCCCGCAACGGTGCGAGGACGGCGGCTGCCCCCTCATCAGTCCCCAGGACCGCGCCGTCGATGACCACCACCGACCGGCCGGAGAGGAACGGGGGAAGTTCGGGCAGGGGGGGAAGGTTCAGGATGCGCAGGGTCGTCGTCGCGCTCTCCGGTGCCGTCGTCGTCCACGTCGCCCAGGCGCGAGCCACCTCGGAGGCGCGAGCTGCGTCCCACAGCAGCATTCCGGCGTACACGTCCGCGTACGGGAGCAGGTCCATCTCGAGCGAGACCACCACCCCGAAGGCGCCCGATCCGCCTCGGACCGCCCAGAACAGGTCCCGGTTCTCCTCGGCGCTCGCGCGCACCAGTGCGCCGTCGGCGGTGACGATCTGAACGGCACGGACGAAGTTGACCGCGAGGCCGTGCGTCCGCGCGTAGAAGGACAGGCCGCCGCTGAGGCTGTACCCGGCGACGCCGACGTCGCCGGCGCTTCCGTGGGGCGCCGTCAGACCGTGGGGTGCCGCGGCTTCCAGGACGTCGTTCCACTGCGAGCCGCCCAGCACGCGCGCCGTGCGCGCGACCGGGTCGACCGTGACGCCGCGCAGTCGTGCCAGTGAGATGACCACGGTGTCGGCGAGGCCCGTGTCGGCGAGCGCGGCGGCGGCGTGTCCGGTCGACTGCGGTGCGACTCTGAGTCCTGCCGCGGCGGCCGCACGGACGATGTCCACGACCTCTTCGGCGTTCTCCGGACGCGCGACGGCGACCGGTCGTTGGTCGACGGCGAGGTTCCAGGGCATGCGGGCGAGATCCCAGTCGTCGTCACCGGGCAGCACCACACGGTTGCCGAGGGCGGCGCGCAACCGACGTGCCCGCGGGTCTGCGGCATCGGGTCCGGCGGTGTCGGTCGTGGTGTCGGACAAGGTCATGGTGAGCTCCAGTGGTCTGATTTCGGATCGGATGGGGCACCTCGAACGGCGCCGCAGGAGAGTCTGGTGGCGGCCGGCTTCCGGCCACCACCCCAGAGCAGAGGGATCTTCCGCCCTCCCAGATACCTGGGATAGCGGATCCCCGCGCCCGAGAGCACACTGATGGCATGGCAACGGCACTGGCGCGTGGACGCGCGCGGAGCGACATCGAGGTGATGTCGCGTGCCGGCCTTCCCCTGCATCGGTTCATGGACGAAGCAGCGGACTCGTTGGGTGCGGTCGTGCCCTTCGTCGCCGCGTGCGTGACGACGCTCGACCCGGCGACCGCGATGGTCTCGAGCGCGCGGAAGCTCGGCGTCCTAGACGGCCGCAACGAGCAGGACCTCGCGTGGTCGCAGCTCGAGTACGGCGGTGAGGAGCCGACGGCCATTCGCGGGCTGCTGCGAGCCGGACGCACCGCGGTCGGAATGAACCGCGAGACCCACGGAGACGTGACCCGGTCCGCTCGGATGGCGGAACTGCTCGTCCCCCACTTCGACTTCCACGACGAGGCGCGCGTGGTCTTCGCGGACCGCAGCGGAGGGTGGGGACATCTCTCGCTTTTCCGTGGAAGCGAGGATCAGGCATTCGGGGCGGAGGAGCTGGCGTTCCTCGCTGATGTCGCGCCCTCCTTCACCCGCGGCTTCCGCACCGGGCTCCTCGCGCAGATCGCCCTCCGGAGCACGGCCAGCGAGGCAGGTCCGGCCGTCATCATCGTGGATGCGCAGAACCGGATGATCCAGTCCACACCCGGCGCGCAGGCGCACCTCGAGCGCATGTCGGCGCTGCCCGGCATGGGCGACCCGTTCGTGTACGTCCATGCGCTCGTCGACGCCGCCCGCCGGCTCGCACGCGGTGACACCGATCGGGTCCCTCGGGTGCGCACCCGAACGGCGGACGGGCTCTGGCTGGTGCTGCACGCAGCTCCGCTCGGTGGACTCAGCGACCGCGGCGGCGATGTCGTCGTCACGATCGAGGAGGCCCGCCCTCAGGAGGTGATCGACCTCGTCGCCGCGGCCTTCGGCCTCACGCCGCGCGAGCGCGACGTCATCTCCATCGTGCTCCGGGGCGCGAACACGAAGGAGATCGCCGCTGAGATGCACGTCTCGCCCTACACGGTGCAAGACCACCTGAAGTCGATCTTCGACAAGGCGGACGTCACGAGCCGGCGGGAACTCGTCGCGCGGGTCTACTTCGACCAGTACCTGTCCCGAGCCGGATCCGAACTCGCCCCCTCCGGGTGGTACGCGATCGCGCACTGACGGGCGGCGTGCATCGCACCGACCGCCCGGGCCGCGACCGGTATCGTCGGGGCATGACCGATCACTCCGCAGAGCCTGTCCTGGCCGACGCAGAAGCGCTCGAGACCCTGCAGCGACTGCGCGGCAGCATCGACAACGTGGATGCCGCGCTGGTCTATCTGCTCGCCGAACGGTTCCGTGCCACGAAGCAGGTCGGCAAGCTCAAAGCGGAGCACGGCATGCCGGCATCCGACCCCGCCCGGGAGGAGCAGCAGCTCGCCCGTCTGCGCCGACTCGCGATCGACGCGGAGCTGGACCCCGAGTTCGCCCAGAAGTGGTTCTCGTTCGTCGTCGCCGAAGTGATCAGGCATCACGTCGAAGCCGCCGAAGAGCGCTGAGCGGAAGGACCCTCGCCATGGCCCATGAACTGACGATCGGCACGCTGCTCGAATCCGAGGATGCCGCCCCCGCCCACCTGCTCGCGAACAAGCTCAACCGCCACACGTTCTGGTGCGGGCAGAGCGGATCGGGCAAGACGTACGCACTCGGCGTCGCCCTCGAGCAGATCATGCTGCACACGCGGCTGCCGCTGGTGATCCTCGATCCGAACTCGGACTTCGTCAAGCTCGGCGAGCTCCACGAGTCCGCCCCCGCGAGCGAGGCGTCCGAGCTCGCGCAGCGCGACATCCGGGTGCTCCGGTCCACCCCCGGAGCCGAGAACCCCCTGCACGTGCGCTTCATGCAGCTTCCCCTGCGCTCGCGTGCCGCGATCCTGCAGATCGACCCGCTGTTGCATCCGCAGGACTTCAACGCGCTGCTGCGCCTGGAGCCCGAGCTCTCCCTGGTGCCCGATCACGACATCGTGGGGTTCATGCGCGCCCACCCCGACCGCGTGCGTCACGACCTCGCGATGCGGCTGGAGAACCTCGGCGTCGTGCAGTGGAACCTGTGGGCGTGGGGCAAGCGCGCCGTCACCGACGACATCGACGACAAGCCCGATGCGACGGTGGTGGACCTCGGCGGCTTCCCGACGCCGATGGAGTCCCGCGCCGCGGCGCTCGCGGTGCTCGACCACCTGTGGGAGACCCGCGAGCAGCGCATCGGCCGGCTCATCGTGATCGATGAGGCCCACAACCTCTGCACGCCCGACCCGGTCACCCCCGTGCAGAAGCTGCTGACGGAGCGGATCGTGCAGATCGCCGCGGAGGGGCGCAAGTACGGCCTCTGGCTGCTGCTGTCGACCCAGCGCCCGTCGAAGGTGCATGTGAACGCCCTGTCGCAGTGCGACAACCTCGCCCTCATGCGGATGAGCTCGCCGCGGGACCTCGCCGAGCTCGGCGGCATGTTCGGCTACGCGCCGGACTCGCTGCTCAACCGGGCGACCGCGTTCGCGCAGGGTCAGGCGCTGTTCGCCGGCGGCTTCGTGGAGCAGCCGAGTCTGGTGCAGATGGGCGCGCGCCTGACCCGCGAGGGCGGGAGCGACGTCCCCGTGCCGCTGCGCTGAGCGCTGTCAGGGAGTCGCGCGACGCAGGGTCAGGAAGGCCGTCGCCGCCAGGACCGCCGTGATCAGGATGCCCCAGAGGGTCATGCCGACCGTGCCCTGGCCCTGCAACCACCCGAACACCTGCGCCCACGCGTTCAGCCGTCCGGTGATCCAGAGGCCGCCGACAAGGAGCGCCCCGATGCCGACCATGGCGAGCGTGACCGCCAGGGCGCCCCAGCGCTTGTAGATCGTCGCCGCCCAGAAGCCGATCACGAACATGAACATCGCGATCGCGAAGAAGGCGATCCCGGCCGCCCACCACCCGGCATCCCACAGCCACGGGATG
>JASBUD010000149.1 GCA_030148105.1 Microbacterium sp.
CGTGCCGACACCGAGGGCCGCCACCTGCGAACGGAACGCGTCCTCCTCGGTGTCGTGCAGGAGCGTCCACGCGTGCGCGGCGGTGCCCATCGTCGGGATGCCCCAGCGACGCCCCGCCTCGAGGTTGCTCGTCGCGCCGAAGCCGGTGATGTAGGCGGCGCGGGCGGCCGCGACCGCCGATTCCTCGGCGGCCCTGCGGGATCCCATCTCGGCGAGCGGGCGGTCGCCGGCGGCGATGCTCATCCGGGCGGCGGCCGTGGCGACCGCCGAGTCGTGGTTGAGGACGCTCAGGGCGAGCGTCTCCAGGATGACCGCCTCCGCGAACGTGCCCTCCACGGTCAGGATCGGCGAGCCGGGGAAGTACACCTCGCCTTCGCGGTAGCCGCTGATCGAGCCGCCGAAACGGTAGTCCGCGAGGAAGGCCAGAGTGGCGGCATCCACGACTCTGTTGTCCCTGAGGAAGCGGAGTTCGTCGTCTCCGAAGCGGAAGTCGTCGATGAGCGAGAGCAGCCTGCCGGTGCCCGCCACGACACCGAAGCGGCGGCCGCCCGGCAAGCGTCTGCCGAACAGCTCGAACACGCAGCGCCGGTGCGCGGTGCCGTCGCGGAGGGCCGCCTCGAGCATCGTCAGCTCGTACCGGTCGGTGTGCAGGGCGGTGCTCGTGGTCACGGCGTCAGCCTACTGAGGGCGGAGCCGCGGGTAGGCTGGTCGATCGTGGATGACGCGCCGATCGGGATCTTCGACTCCGGAGTGGGCGGCCTGACCGTCGCCCGGGCGATCTCCGCACAGCTCCCGCGCGAATCACTGCGCTACATCGGCGACACGGCCCGCTCGCCGTACGGGCCGAAGCCGATCGCCGATGTGCGGCGCTACGCGCTCGAGGTGCTCGACACCCTGGTCGACGAAGGCGTGAAGATGCTCGTGATCGCCTGCAACACCGCGTCGGCGGCGATGCTGCGCGACGCGCGCGAGCGATACGACGTGCCGGTGGTCGAAGTGATCGGACCCGCGGTGCGCACCGCGATGTCCACGACCCGCAACGGCCGCATCGGTGTGATCGGCACGACCGGCACGATCGGTTCAGGTGCTTATCAGGACATGCTCGAGGTGAACGCGAAGCTCACGGTGTTCGCCGAGGCGTGCCCGCGGTTCGTGGAGTTCGTCGAGGCCGGGGTCACCGACTCGCCCGAAGTCCTGCGCGTCGCGGAGGAGTACCTCGCTCCACTCCGGCACGCGGGAGTGGACACGCTCGTGCTCGGCTGCACGCACTACCCGTTCCTCGAGGGCGCGATCAGCTACGTGATGGGCCCGGACGTCTCGCTCGTCTCCAGCGACACCGAGACGGCGAAGGACGTGTACCGCCAGCTCGTCAGCCGCGACCTGCTCGCGGGGCCCGACGCGATGCCGCACCACGTGTACGAAGCGACCGGTGAGTCTGCGGACGACTTCCTCCGTCTCGCGCACCGCCTGATGGGGCGCGAGGTCAGCGAGGTGCAGCTCGTCCAGACCGGCGTGATCGAGCTTCCGCGCTGAGCGCCCAGCGCCCCCTGACCGACCTTGCCCGGCACCCCGCCGGACCTTCCCCGACGTGAGGAACCTCATGACCGACACCACCGCCCCCACCGTCCGCGCCGACGGACGCTCTGCGGATCAGCTTCGCGAGATCACGATCGAGCGCGGATGGAGTGCGCACGCCGAAGGCTCGGCACTCATCTCCTTCGGCGGCACGAAGGTGCTGTGCACGGCGTCCTTCACCAACGGCGTGCCGCGGTGGCTCACCGGCAAGGGCAAGGGCTGGGTCACCGCGGAGTACGCGATGCTGCCACGGGCGACCAACAGCCGCAACGACCGCGAGTCGATCAAGGGCAAGGTCGGCGGGCGCACGCACGAGATCTCACGCCTGATCGGGCGCGCCCTGCGCGCCGTCGTCGATACGAAGGCACTCGGCGAGAACACGATCGTGATCGACTGCGACGTGCTCCAAGCCGACGGCGGCACGCGCACCGCGGCGATCACCGGTGCCTACGTGGCGCTCGCGGACGCGATCGAGTGGGGTCGGCGCAAGAAGTTCATCGGACAGAAGGCGACGCCCCTCATCGACTCTGTGTCCGCCGTGTCGGTAGGGATCATCGACGGTGAGCCGATGCTCGATCTCGCCTACGTCGAGGACGTCCGTGCCGAGACGGACATGAACGTCGTCGTGACCGGCCGGGGCCTGTTCGTCGAGGTGCAGGGCACCGCCGAAGGGGCCCCGTTCGACAAGCGCGAGCTCGACGCGCTGCTCGAGCTCGGCGTGGCCGGCTGCGCCGATCTGCGCGAGGCGCAGCTGGCAGCGCTCGCGGCGGAGTGACCGACGTGCACAACTCCTCAGATCCGGCGGTTCCGACTCGCAGAATCGTCCTGGCGACCCACAATCCGCACAAAGTCGAGGAGTTCCGCGCGATCGTCGCCCAGACCAGGCCCGATCTCGAGGTCGTCGGGTACGACGGCCCGGAGCCGGTGGAGGACGGTGTCACGTTCGCGGAGAACGCCCTCATCAAGGCCCGCGTGGCGGCCGCGCACACCGGGTTGCCCGCGCTCGCGGACGATTCGGGCATCTGCGTCGATGTCCTCGGCGGATCCCCGGGCGTGTTCTCGGCGTACTGGGCCGGTCACGCGAAGGACGCCCGCGCCAACCTCGAGCTGCTGCTCGATCAGCTCTCCGACGTGCAGGATCCGCACCGCACCGCCTCCTTCGTCTCCACGATCGCCCTCGTGATCCCCGTTGACGGGGGACCGGATGCCGCAACCGAGCACACCGTCGAGGGCCGGTGGCCCGGTCGGCTGGCGCGCGTCGCGTCGGGCGCCGGCGGCTTCGGGTATGACCCGGTGTTCGTGCCGGACGACCAGCCGGCCGGCGCGGAGCGGACGGTCGGGGCGTGGTCGGCGGAGGAGAAGAACGCCGCCTCGCATCGAGCGCGGGCCTTCGTCGCACTCGTGCCGCTGCTCGCACGGATCCCGTGAGAACGGCGATCATTCCCGACTAGACGGAATGCCCCGACCCGCGCACGGCGCGGCTCTACCCTGGGCGTATGCACGATCACGCGCCCGGCATCCGCGGCACCGGCAACCGCCGGCTGCTCGCGATCTCGCTCGCGATCACGACCGTCGTCATGGTCGTCCAGATCGTCGGCGCGGCACTTTCCGGCTCCCTCGCCCTGCTCGCCGATGCGGCGCACATGTTCACGGATGCCGCGGCGCTCGTGATCGCGCTGATCGCGAGCATCGTGGCGGCCCGGCCGGCGAACGACCGCCGCACGTTCGGGTTCCAACGGGCGGAGGTGTTCGGCGCGGCCGTGAACGCGGTCATCCTGATCGCGCTCTCGGTATGGGTCGCGATCGAGGGCATCACCCGACTCGTGCGGCCGTCGGACGTGGAGGTGTCCGGCACCCTCATGCTCGCGATCGCGATCATCGGACTGATCGCGAACGCCGTCGCGATGTGGCTGCTGAGCGCCGCGCAGCGCACGAGCATCAACGTCCGCGGCGCGTACTTGGAGGTCATGGGCGATCTGATCGGGTCGGCGGCGGTGATCGTCGCCGCGATCCTCATCGTCACGACGGGCTGGGTGCAGGCCGATGCGATCGCCTCGCTGTTCATCGCCGCCATGATCATCCCGCGCGCGATCTCCCTCTTGCGCGAAGTCGTCTCGGTGCTGAGCGAGTCGACGCCGAAGGGCATGCACGTCACCGAGATCCGCGACCACATCCTCGCGACGCCGGGCGTCGTCGGCTGCCACGACGTGCACGTCTGGCAGCTCACGCGCGGGGCGCCGGTGTTCACCGCTCACGTGGTCGTCGACGACCAGGTCCTCGCCGAGGGACGGTCCGGGGCGATCCTGCAGCGGCTGCAGTCGTGCCTGAGCGATCACTTCGACGTCGAGCACTCCACGTTCCAGCTCGAGCCCGCCGGACACGTCGAGCACGACGCGCACGCCTGATCAGGACTCTCGGACGACGTCCTCGGGCGACTTGTCGGGGCGGAGACCCCGCCAGCGCGAGTGGCGGAGGATGCCGCCGGGTGTGAACTCACCGAACTCGACTTCGCCGACGAGCTCCGGACGCACCCACTGCACACCGCGGGCATCGAGCGCCGGCACATCGCGGAGCGGGCGCTCCGCGGTGTGCAGGGGGGCGAGGGTCTGCATGAGCGAACGCAGCGTCGTGTCGCTGAAGCCGGTGCCGACCCGTCCGGCGTAGTCGAGACCGTCGGGTCCCGGGATGCCGAGCAGGAGCGATCCGAACGTCTGCGCGCGGCCGCCCTGCCCCGGCCGGATGCCGACGATGACGACTTCCTGTGTCCGGGTGAGCTTGACCTTGAGCCAGGACTCCGATCTGACACCGCGCCGGTACGTCGAGGCCGGGTCTTTCACCACGATGCCCTCGAGGTCGAAGCGGCGGCTCGCCTGGAGGGCGGCATCCACGTCGTCGAACACGGGCGGCAGGACCAGTGGCGCGGTCACCCGCGCGGCGAGGCGCTCGAGGATCGTGCGGCGGTCCGCGAGCGGCCGTGCGGTGAGATCGTGTCCGTCGGCGGCGAGCAGGTCGAACAGGTAGTACTGCACCGGAGTCCGCGTGCGCTCGCGCGCGATCTCGGCGGGCCGCTGCAGGTTCATGCGGCTCTGCAGGAGCGGGAAGCTGGGCCGCCCGTTCTCGTCGATCGCGACGATCTCGCCGTCGATGATCGCAGGTTCCGGACCGAGCCCCACGTCGATCTCGGTCACTTCGGGATACTTGGCGGTCACGTCATTGCCGCTGCGGGCGACCAGTCGCAGCCTCGATCCGTCCCACACGCCGATCGCGCGGATGCCGTCCCACTTGGCCTCTGCCCACACCGGGTCTCCCCACCGACGCGCCGCGAGTTTCGCACGCTCGGGTGTCGCGCTCGTGGACAGCATCGGCCGCAGGTCCTCGCGGGTCGGCGGCCAGGTCGCGGTCGGATCCTCGGCCGGTGCCGTCTCCGCCTGCGGGGCGGGCTCGACCACGATCCCGTCCGCCTGCGGGGAGGGCTCGACGACGACCCCGTCCGGCTGCACCCGCCCCTCGGCATCCGTCTTCATGCGGTGAAGGAGCCAGCTGGACTTCTCGCCGTGACCGTCGGTGCGGATCAGGGCGAGGCGCACCCGCCCGAGCGGGCCGCCCGGTCGACCCTCGAGCGTCGCGATGATCTCGTCCTCGCGCCACTTCTCCAGTTCGTACCGCCCGTCGTCCCAGATGGTGACGCTGCCGCCGCCGTATTCTCCGGCCGGGATCGTCCCCTCGAAGACGGCGTAGGACATCGGGTGGTCCTCGGTCATGATCGCGAGGTTGTTGCGCCGAGAGGAGTGCGGAACCCCGCGGGGGACGGCCCAGCTCACCAGCACGCCGTCGTGTTCGAGGCGGAAGTCCCAGTGCAGGGCGGTCGCATGATGTTCCTGGATCACGAAGATCGGCAGCGTTGCCGGACCCGGCGGCTCCGCCGACGGGTCGTCGGGCACCGGCTCGGGCGTTCTGGCGGCCGAGCGCTTGGCGATGTATGCGCGCAGCGGCGCGTCGTCCGCGGACCGTGCACCCGCATGGACGCCGAGCGCCGCCATCGGATCGCCGATCGAGTCGACGCGGTCCAGGACCTCGTGGAACGACAGCTGACCGAGTTCGGGGTCGTCGAGTTCCTCCCACGTGCGCGGCGCCGCGACGTTCGGATGAGCGCGACCGCGCAGCGAGTAGGGGGCGATCGTCGTCTTGGCGGCGTTGTTCTGGCTCCAGTCGATCAGCACCTTGCCGCCGCGGAGATCCTTCTTCATCGTGCTCACGACGAGATCGGGGTGATCCGCCTCGATCGCGCGCGCCAGCTCGTGCGCGAGTGCGGATGCCGCTTCGCTGCGCTGCCCCGGCGGGAGCGCGCAGTACAGCTGCATACCCTTGCTGCCGCTCGTGACCGGGTACGGGTCCAGCCCCATGTGACCGAGGATCTCGCGCGCCCAGCGCGCCACCTGCGCGCACTCCGCGAGACCTGCGCCGGGGCCCGGATCCAGGTCGAGCACGAGGCGGTCGGCATCCCCGCGCGTCCCCTCCGGTGTGAAACGCCACTGCGGCACGTGCAGTTCGAGGCTCGCGACCTGCGCGAGGTAGACGAGCGTCGGCACGTCGCCGATCAGCGGGTAGTCCTTCGGCCCGCCGGAGTGCGGGATCGGCAGGCGATGGACCCAGCCCGGCGCGCCCGGCTCGAGATCCTTCGCGAAGAAGGACTGCGCGGGGTGCTCGTCGGTGCCCACGCCGTCCGGCCAGCGCTTGCGGGTGACCGGACGGCCCGTGACGTGCGGGATCATCACCGCGCCGATGCGCGTGTAGTAGGCGATCACCTCGCCCTTGGTCGTCCCGGTCTCGGGGTACAGGACCTTGTCGAGGTTCGTGATCTTCAGACGGCGTCCGCCGACGGTGACCAGCTGTTCCTTCGACGCGCTCCGATCCGCCCGCGCATCCGCCATCCCCTCATCCTGCCCTCAACCGGCGCGGGCGCGCAGGATGCGGAGTCGGATGAACCGGTAGCCGACGCCGAGCAGGACGACGGCGGTGCCGATAACCACCGCCGTCGGGGGGAGGGTGACCACGAGCACCGCGCAGCCGATCACGCCGAGGACCTGCAGGGTGCGCGGGTAGCGGCGGTGCGGCGCGCGCTGTCGCCAGGCGGCGAGGTTCGCGACGAAGTAGTAGAGGAGCACGCCGAACGACGAGAAGCCGATCGCGCCCCGAAGGTCGGTGACCGCCACTGCCACGACGACGATCAGGCCGATCGCGACCTCGGCGCGGACGGGGACGTTCCGGCGCGGGTGGACGGCGGAGAGGAAGCGCGGCAGATCGTCCTCGCGCGCCATCGCGAGGGTGGTCCGGCCGATGCCCGCGATCAGGGCGAGCAGGGCTCCGAGGGATGCCGCTGCGGCGCCGACGCGGACGACCGGCTGCGTCCATCCCCAGCCCGATGCCGCGGCGACGTCGGCGAGCGGCGCGGGGGATGCCGCTGTCGCGGCCGGGCCGAGGACCGTGAGCACGGTGACGGCGATCACCGCGTACACCGTGATCGCCAGCAGCAGAGCGAGGACGATCGCGCGGGGGATCGTCCGGGCGGGGTCGCGCACCTCCTCGCCCATCGTGGCGATGCGGGCGTAGCCGGCGAAAGCGAAGAACAGCAGCCCCGCCGACTGCAGGATGCCGTACACCCCGCCCCGGAGAAGATCCGGTGCCGCAAACCCGACGTGATCGGGTGCGGCGATCCCCGCGGCGACGACGACCGCGAGCGTCAGCAGCACGGCGACGACGATGATCCGGGTGAGCTGGGCGGTGCGGGTGACGCCGAGGCAGTTCACGGTCACCAGCGCGATCACGGCGAGGATGCCGACGGGGCGTTCCCAGCCGGGCGGCGCGGCGTACGCGGCGAACGTGAGCGCCATCGCCGCACAGCTGGCCAGCTTGCCGATCACGAACGACCAGCCGGCGATGAAGCCCCACCAGGACCCCAGCTCGGCGCGTCCGTAGGCGTAGGTGCCACCCGAGGTCGGATACGCCGCGGCGAGCTGGGCTGAGGCGGTCGCGTTGCAGAAGGCCACGATCGCGGCGAGGACCAGACCGACGAGGAGCCCGGCTCCGGCGGCGGCCGCTGCCGGGGCGAACGCAGCGAACACCCCCGCACCCATCATCGACCCGAGCCCGATGAAGACGGCGTCCGTGAGTCCCAGGCGGCGCTGCAGCGCGGGCGGATCGGAGGGGGCACTCACTCTGCCGACTTTACGGACAGCGGGTGAACGCATGGTGACTCAGCCGCGGAGGTAGCGGGGCTCGGTGTGACAGGTGTGTACTGGTGTGATGAGAGCGATCTGGAAGGGCGCGCTGACCTTCGGCCTCGTGAACGTGCCGGTCAAGGTGTACTCCGCGACCGAGGACCACGACGTGCCGCTGCACCAGGTGCACAACAAGGACGGCGGGCGCATCCGCTACCAGCGCATCTGCGAGATCGACGGTGAGGTCGTGCCGTACGCCGACATCGACAAGGCGTACGACGACGGCGAGCGTACCGTCGTGCTCACGAAGGAGGACATCGACTCGCTCCCCTCGGAGCGCAGTCGCGAGATCGACGTCGTCGAATTCGTCCCGAGCGACCAGGTCGACCTGCTCACCCTCGACCGCGCCTACTACCTCGAGCCGGACTCGGCATCGCCGAAGGCCTATGTGCTGCTGCGCAAGACGCTCGAGCAGACCGACCGCACCGCGATCGTCCGCTTCTCACTGCGGCAGAAGACGCGTCTGGCGGCGCTGCGAGTGCGCGGGGACGTTCTGGTGCTGCAGACCCTGCTGTGGGCGGACGAGGTCCGCGAGGCGGCCTTCCCGGCGCTGGATGAGCCGGTGCGCATTTCGGCGAAGGAACTCGAGCTGTCGGCATCCCTCGTCGAGAGCTTCGCGGCCGACTTCGATCCGACCGAGTTCACGGATGAGTATCAGGAGGAGCTGCGCACCCTGATCGACGCGAAGCTCGAGAAGGGGGAGGCGCTGGACACGACCGAGACCTTCGGCGAGCAGGACGAGGACGCGAAGGGCGGCGAGGTCATCGACCTCATGGAGGCGCTGCGCGCGAGTGTCGAGCGCAGCCGCGCCGCGCGGGCGGGCTCCGCGGATGCCGAGGCGAAGCCCGCGGCGAAGAAGAGCGCCGACGCGAAGAGCCCGGGAAAGAGCACATCGAAGAAGGCCGCCGGAAGCGCGGCGAAGAAGAAGTCGAAGGCCTCTTAGCCGAGCGGGTTCTTCGGCGCGGGGCCCGCGTCGGGGTGGCCGGGACCGTGCTCGAACACCTCCGGGTCGAGGACGAGGGCTTCGGCCTCCTCATGGTCGGTCACGACGTCTTCGCCGGCGGCCGCCGCCTTCTTCGCCTTGCGGCGCTCGCTGAGATAATGCCGAAGCGTGACGATCGCCGTGCCGCCGACGGCGACCAGCAGGATGATGTCGATGTACTCGGTGACGATGTCGGCCACCCAGGGGATGAAGCCGATCAGGTAGCCGACCATCGTGAGCCCGAAGCCCCACAGCATCGCGCCGATGAAGTTGTAGAGGGTGTAGCGCCGCCACGGCATGTGTCCGACGCCCGCCGCGACCGGCGCGAACGTCCGCACGATCGGGACGAAGCGGGCGAGGATGATCGTGAGGCCGCCGAAGCGCTCGAAGAAAGCGTTCGTCCGCTCGACGTTCTTCTTGCTGAAGACGCCGGACTCCTTGCGCTCGAACACGGCCGGTCCGCCCTTGTGGCCGATGAGGTATCCGACCTCGCCGCCCACGAACGCGGCCAGGGCGATCAGCAGCGAGACGACCCAGATGTTGACGCCGAAGATGTTGCTCGTGTTGGTGAGCAGACCCGAGATGATCAGGAGCGTGTCACCGGGCAGAAGGAACCCGACGAGCAGGCCGGTCTCTGCGAACACGATGAAGCAGACCACGAGCAGAGCCCAGGGGCCGGCCGCAGCGATGATCGTCTCGGGATCCAGCCAGGGGATCAGGGCGATGTTGTGCAAGGGTCTTCCCGTCGGTCGGCACGGTCGGCGGTCATATCGTCGGTGCGGGTGCGGATGTCGCGTGCGGAAGGTGGGACTTGAACCCACACGCCCGAAGGCACAGGAACCTAAATCCTGCGTGTCTGCCGATTTCACCACTCCCGCGGGTCGGATCAGTCTATCCGGGCGGGTCCGCGCCCACCGTAGGGATGACCCCCGCTCTCGGCCGCTTCTCGGCCAGCGGATGCGATGGCGCGGATCAGCGGTTGCGGTGCACGTAGAAGTAGGCGAGCGGACCGATCCAGTTGATGAGGATCACGGGGATCCACGCGGGCTTCGGTCCTCTCACCTCGTCTGCGCGACGGTGGGAAAGGTCCCAGAAGGCGAGACCGGCGAGGGCGAACTGCACGACACCCAGAAGACCCATCGCGACCCGTCCGGCGGGGGAGACATCGGTGTTCGTGCGCGACATGGGGGATCCTCTCGACCGGTCCTCCCATCCTGCCTCGCGGCGGGCGCGCGCGCACCTGTGGATAACTTCCAGACCGGATGCCGGGGGATTGCGAGGATGCTCGGATGACTCTCGCGTACACGGGCACGTCCTCCGCTGCGGCGGTCGTGGCGGAGCGTGTGCGTGAGCGGCTGCGTGCGGAGCGGACGGACCCCACCCGCGAGCCGGAGCTGGCGACGAGGATCGTGCACGCCGAAGTGCGCCGGCACAACGACTTCGCCTTGGCGCGCGGGCTCACGCCGGTCGACGACGAGGGGGCCTGCGTCCGCGAGGTGCTCGCCGCCGTCGCCGGATACGGCCCGCTGCAGCCCTACCTCGACGACCCGACGGTCGAAGAGCTGTGGATCAACGCACCCGACCGCATCTTCATCGCCCGAGCGGGCGTCGCCGAGCGCGTCCCGCTGAACCTGACCGACTCCGCGGTGCGCGATCTCGTGGAGCGGATGCTGCACGCGACCGGTCGGCGGGTGGATCTGAGTCAGCCCTTCGTGGACGCGTCGATGCCCGACGGGAGCCGGTTGCACGTCGTCATCCCGGACATCACGCGCCGGCACTGGTCGGTGAACATCAGGAAGTTCCTTCCGGCGTTCCGCGATCTCGGACGCCTCGTGCATGCGGGCTCGATCGCGCCGTCGGCGGCGGGGATCCTGTCGGAGGCGATGTGCGCGGGACGCAGCGTTCTCGTCTCGGGAGCCACTCACGCGGGGAAGACCACGCTGCTGGCGGCTCTGATCGCCGCGTGCCCGCCCGAGCATCGGGTCATCACGGTGGAGGAGACGTTCGAACTCGCGGTGGACGCGCCCGACCTCGTCAGCCTCCAGGGTCGTCAGCCGAGTCTGGAGGGTACCGGGGAGGTCTCGCTCCGCCGGCTCGTGAAGGAAGCATTGCGCATGCGGCCGGACCGACTCGTGGTCGGCGAGGTCCGCGACGCGGAGGCGCTGGACCTCCTGCTCGCGCTGAACACCGGCGTCCCGGGCGCCGCGACGATCCACGCGAATTCGGCCCGCGAGGCGCTCGCCAAGCTCGCGGCGCTGCCGCTGCTCGCCGGCCGCAACATCGATGCCGGCTTCGTCCTTCCCGCGGTCGCCGCGTCCGTGGATCTCGTCGCGCACTGCGAGCGCGATGCGACCGGGCGGCGTCGCGTGGTCGAGATCGTGACGCCGACCGACGTGACCGGATCCACGATCCAGGCACGGACGCTCTATCGGGCGGACACCCCATGAGCATCGTCTGGGGCGCGGTCCTGGCGGCCGGGATCCTGCTCCTGATCTCCCCGTGGGTCTGGCCGGCGCACGAGCGCCGTGCTCCGCGCGCCGCGACCGGCGCGCTCACCCGACTTCTCGAGTCGGCGGGCCTCGGCCGGGTTCCTCCCGCGGGCGTCATCGCGGCCTCCGTCGGCGTCGCCGTCCTGCTCGCCTCCCTCGCGTGGCTGCTCACGCAGGTGCCGGCGCTCGTCGTGGTCGCGGCGGTTGCCGGTGTCCTGGCCCCGTTCGGCGCGCTGCGCGCCCGCCGGTCCCGCCTCATCCGCTCCCGCCGCGCGCTGTGGCCCGACGTCTGCGATCTGCTGATCGCCTCCGTGCGTGCGGGCATGTCGCTTCCCGATGCGGTCGCGAGTCTCGCGGCATCCGCTCCGGCGCCGCTCCGCCCGCCGTTCGCCGCGTTCGCGCGCGACATCGCCGCGTCGGGTCACTTCGATTCGAGTGCTCAGCGACTGAAGGTCGCGTTGTCCGATCCCGTGGGGGACCGGATCGTGGAGACGTTGCGGATGGCGCGACAGGTCGGCGGCACGGAGCTCACGCCGGTGCTGCGGGCGCTCGCCGCCTCGGTCCGCGCCGACGCCGCCCTTCGGGCGGAAGTCGAGGCGCGACAGTCCTGGATCCGCGGCGCCGCAGTCCTCGGGGTCGCCGCACCGTGGGTCATCCTCCTCCTGCTCGCGATGAGACCGGAGGCCTCGCGCGCCTACAGCAGCACGGAGGGCGTCGTGCTGATCCTGACCGGTGCGGCGGTCTCCTTCGTCGCGTTCCGCGTCATGCTCCGCATCGGTCGGCTTCCCGAGCCGCGGAGGTGGTTCGGATGACCGTTCTCGGTGCGACGGATGTCGCACTCGCCGTGGTGCTGGGTGCCTCGCTCGGACTAGGCGTGTGCCTTCTGGTCTCGCTCGCCCCGCGCTGGGGTGCGCCCTCGCTCGCGCGCCGCATCGCGCCGTACATCCGCGACGTCACGGATCCGCGCGGAACGAGTCTCCCGACGAACCTGCCGGGGACGACGTTCGCTGAGGTGTGGGGTGCGCTTCAGAGCCGACTCGGCCGCATGATGGGCGGGTCCGCGGCGATCGAGCGTCGTCTGCAGCAGGCGGGATGGGCGATGGATGCCGCGACCTTCCGTGGTCGGCAGCTGGTGTGGGCCGTCGGCGGCTTGGCCGCAGGTGGGGTCCTGGTGGTCGTGCTCGTCCTCACAGGCCGTGCGACCGGTGCGTCGGTGCTCGTTCCGCCGACCGCCGCGGCGATCGCTGCGGTGCTGTGCGACGCAGGTCTCTCGCGGGCGGCCCGCGGGCGCGTCACCCGGATCCAGGAGGAGCTGCCGACCGTGCTGGAGTTCCTCGCGCTGTGTCTGTCGGCGGGCGAAGGCATCCTCGATTCGCTCCGCCGGGTGAGCACCGTCGGCGCCGGGGAGTTCACGGGCGAGCTGCGCGGGGTGGTCCTCGCCGTCGGAACCGGGTCGTCGCTCCCGGAAGCACTGGGGCGGGTATCGCGACGTCTGGACATCCCGGCGGTCTCGCGGAGCATCGATCAACTCGTCGCGGCGATCGACCGCGGGGCACCGCTCGCGCAGGTGCTGCACTCCCAAGCGCTCGACGCGCGCGAAGAGGCCAAGCGCGGCCTCATCGAACGTGCCGGGCGGAAGGAGATCTACATGCTCGTGCCGCTCGTCTTCCTCATCCTGCCCCTGAGCGTGCTGTTCGCCGTCTTCCCGGGGATCTTCATGCTTCGACTCGGAATCGGCTGACCGCCGGAAGGAGAACCCCATGATCCGAAACGCCTTCGGTCGACTGGAGATCCCGCGTACGATCGCCCGCCTCTGGCGCGACGCGCACGACGACGAGCGCGGCGACGTCCCGGGCTGGGTGCTGATCACCCTCATGACCGCCGGGTTGGTCGTCGTGATCTGGGCGCTCGCAGGTCCCGCGCTCGCCGGGTTGTTCGAGCAGGCGATCTCCCGGGTCTCCGGCCTCTGACCCGTGCGCGGCATCCTTCGCCGTCTGCGCGACACGCTCGGCGACGAGACAGGATCCAGCCCCGTCGAGTTCGTCCTCGTGGGGACCCTCCTGACGCTTCTCACGCTCGGCGTCCTGCAATTCGGGCTCACGGTGTACGTCCGCAATGTCGTGCACGATGCCGCGGTGGAGGGTGCGCACGAGGCCGCGCTGGCGGATGCGACGCTCGGCGACGGTGTCGCGCGCACACGGGCGATCGTGGAGCGCACCGTCGGCGCGGAGTACGCCGCCGATGTCCGGGCGCGCGAGACGGACGCTCTCGGACACGCTGCGGTCGAGGTGCGCGTGAGTGCCACTCTGCCGCTCGTCGGTCTGCTCGGTCTGCCGCGGCTCCTGGAGGTGACCGCTCATGCGCCGATCGAGTCACTGGACTGATCGCATCGACGACGAGACCGACGATGGCGGGTCGGCGGCACTCGAGTTCATCGTCGTCGGCCTGCTCCTGCTCGTCCCGTTGGTCTACCTCGTCGTCGCGCTGGGTCTCATCCAGGGGCAGTCCCTCGGGGCGGAAGCCGGTGCGCGACACATCGCGCGAGCGCTGTCGACAGCTGAGAACGCGGATGCCGCGCGGCGAAGCGCAGATCGGATCCTGCAGTCCGTCATCGAGGAATACGACCTCGATCCGGGATCCGTCGGCGTCTCCTTCGCGTGCCGACCCGCCGGCGCGACGTGCCCCGCAGCCGGCGCCACTCTGGTGGTCACTGTTCAGACGAGGGTCGCTCTTCCGCTCGTCCCTCCCGTGCTCGGACTCGACCGACTCGCCAGCATCCCGATCGAAGCCTCGGCGGCGCAGAAGATCTCCCGGTTCTGGGAGTCCGGATGATGCGGCGGCGCGAGGATCACCGGCGCGGGCGCCCGGATGATGAGGGCAGTATCCTGCTCCTGACGCTCGGCTACGCGCTGCTCGCGATCGCGGTCATCCTCGTGTGCATCGACGCGACGAGCCTGTACCTCGCCCAGAAGCGACTCGATGCGCTCGCCGACGCCGCCGCACTGGCGGGTGCGGACGGCTTCACACTCGTGGTCGACGGCGGCGAGCCTCGGGCGGTGCTCTCCGATGACGGCGTCCGGGATCAGGCTGAGGCGATCGTCGCCGAAGTGGGGGACGGGGCGACGGTGATCGAGGCGGGCACCCCCGACGGCGTGTCGGCCCGGGTGCGGGTCGCGGACACATGGCGTCCACCGCTGGTCGCGCTGTTCGTCCCCGACGGTGTCGCGCTCAGCGCGACGGCGACGAGCCGCACCGCTCTGCGGTGATCGCGCGGCTCAGGCGCGCGATCCGGTTCTGCTCGCCGCGACGATGCCGGTCACCGGCACCGCCCACAGCGCGATCGCCACGACGAGTTCGACCGTCGACATCACGATGACCGGGACACCGAGTCCCGCCACCGTCTCCGTGACCGATTGCGGCTCCAGCACCGACTCCGGCAGGGGGGAGAGCAACAGGTCGAGCACCGAGACCGTCCAGTGCGTCACCCCCGCGGCATAGACGGCACTCACGAGCGCGGAAGCGGCGGCGAACCCGAGTGCGACCAGCCCGCACACGAGGGCTCGGCGCGACCGGCTCCGCACGCCCATCACGAGACTCCCGACGGCCAGGACGACGTACAGGCCCAGGAAGACGAGCAGCATGTCCTCACGTTACTGCTGCCCGGTGGGCCCCTCGCTCCATCCGTGCGTGTTGAACCAGTCAGCGCGGTCGAGGCTCTCCTGAGCGGATGCCGCTCCCGCGGTGTCATGCTCATCCAGGAACCGCGCCCCGAAGAGGGGGATGAACCGCAGGCATACCGGGCAGAGCGCACGCCCCGCGGGGAACCCGTTCGACAGGAGCTCGGCGGGCGCGCCCGGCGCCCCGGACCCGGTGCACCGCGGATCGTCGGCTCCGGCATCCGCCCACATGATCGTCCGGTGACGATGCAGTCCCCGGTGGTCGAGCTCGCGCGTGCAACGCCGGCCGCCCCTGCGACTCCGACAGAAGACGACCGTCATGATGCGCTCTTCGGGACGAACATCGGCACCCAGCGCGCGAACGCGACCGCGCCGAGGAGCGCCACGACACCGATCGCGCCCGTCGCGAGACCGAGCGACGAGGCCGCCGCGATCGCCGAGACGGCCAGTGGCGCGACGGCACCGCCGGCATCCGTGAGGGTGCGCCACGACCCGAGGAACGGCGCCGGATCGGCGCGGGGGGCGACGTCGGCACCGAGTGTGAGGAGGATGCCGCTGGAAAGGCCGTTGCCCACACCGAGCACGGCGGCGAACATCGCGAACCACATGGCCGCGGAGTCCAGGTCGTGCGTGAACGAGAGTGCCAGGAATCCCGCACCCATCAGCAGCATCGCGGGAAGAGCCGCCCAGAGCCGGCCGAATCTGTCCATGACCTGCCCGCTCGCGTAGAACAGGGCGAAGTCGATCGCGCCCGAGATGCCGACGACGAGGGCGATCGTCTGCGCGTCCAGCCCGATCGACAGGCCCCAGATCGGCAAGACCACCTGGCGCGCCGAGCGCACCGCCGACAGAGAGGCCGCGGCCAGACCCAGCCGGGCGAGCACGCGGCGGAACCGCCACATCGTCCGGAACACCCCCGCGCGCTCCGACGTCGGGATCGATCCGGTCACGGCCTCGCCGGTGTCCTCGGCGACGCCCGGTCCCTCGTCCGACGTTTGCAGTTGCTTCTCCGGGTCGGGTCCGAGGAGCACCAGCAGCACGGTGGCGACCAGACACACGCCGAAGAACCAGATCGCGGCGTGCTCGTCGCCGAAGATCGCCAGGAGTCCCGCCGCGATGAACGGACCCACGAACATGCCCAGCCGAAAGGTGCCGCCGAGCAGCGACAGCGCCCGCGCGCGGAACGCGAGTGGGACCCGGGTCGTCATGAACGAGTGCCGCGCGAGGCCGAACCCGGCGGCGCAGAACCCGATGAGGAAGACGGAGGCGGCGAAGACACCCAGGACCGGAGCGAACACCAGTCCGAGCACTCCGACGAGCGACAGCATCCCCGCGGTCGCCATCGTCATGCGTTCGCCGACGTGCGCGACCGCCCAGCCCGCCGGGATGTTGCCGACGAGCTGCCCGACCACGAGAGCCGACGCCACGAGCGCAGCGAGGGCGACATCGGCGCCGAGACGCGCCGCGATGATCGGGATCAGCGGGATGATCGCACCCTCGCCGAGCGCGAAGAGGATCGTCGGGCCGTAGATCATCGGGCCGAACCGCCACAGGACGGATGCGGCGCGGTCGGTCACCGCATCCACGTTAGTCTGGACTGTCATGCTCGACTTCGATCCTTCCGCCGACATCCAGGCGCTGCGCGCCACGTTCGCCGACATCAAGGCGGTGGTCGACGTCCCCGCTCTCGAGGCCGAGATCGCGCGCCTGAGCGACGAGGCCGGTGCGCCGGACCTCTGGGACGACGTCGAGAAGGCGCAGAAGGTCACGAGTGCACTGAGTCACCGGCAGGCCGAGCTCAAGCGGGTCACCGATGTCGAGCGGCGCCTGGACGACCTCGAGGTGCTCGTCGAGCTCGCGAACGAGATGGACGACGAGGACTCCGCCGAAGAGGCCCGGCACGAGATCGCCGAGCTCGAGGACATCGTCGGTCAGCTCGAAGTGCAGACGCTGCTGGACGGCGAGTACGACGCGCGGTCCGCGGTCGTCACGATCCGCTCAGGCGCCGGCGGCGACGACGCCACCGACTTCGCCGAGATGCTCATGCGCATGTACTTGCGCTGGGCCGAGCGTCACAAGTACCCCGTGAAGGTCATGGACACCTCCTACGCCGAGGGTGCGGGCATCAAGTCGGCGACGTTCGAGGTCGACGCACCCTACGCGTACGGCACGCTCTCGGTCGAAGCCGGAACCCACCGCCTCGCGCGCATCAGCCCGTTCGGCTCCGCCGACAAGCGGCAGACGAGCTTCGCCGCGGTCGAGGTCATCCCGGTGATGGAGGAGGCCGTCGAGGTCGACGTACCGGACGGAGACATCCGCGTGGACGTCTTCCGCTCCTCGGGCCCCGGTGGTCAGTCCGTCAACACGACCGACTCGGCTGTGCGCATCACGCACCTGCCGACCGGACTCGTGGTCTCGATGCAGAACGAGAAGTCGCAGATCCAGAACCGTGCGGCCGCGATGCGCGTGCTCCAGACCCGCCTGCTGCTCCTCAAGCGCGAGGAGGAGGCCGCGACGAAGAAGGAGCTCGCCGGCACGATCACCGCGAGCTGGGGCGACCAGATGCGCTCGTACTTCCTGTACGGACAGCAGCTCGTGAAGGACCTCCGGACGGGCCACGAGGTCGGCAACCCCGCCGTCGTGTTCGACGGCGACCTCGACGGGTTCATCTC
>JASBUD010000162.1 GCA_030148105.1 Microbacterium sp.
CGTGCCCCGACATCGAATGCTGACGAGCCAGCGCCACGGCGCAGAGGCGCCGGAGGAACTTTTGGCTGAAGAGATCGAATCGCCTGCCCCCCAGAGCGACGAGAACAGTGTCACCCGCCGTGCCCGCGGCAAGAGCAGCGCTTCGGTGCGCGCTCGGTTCGGGCGCACCAGCGCGGCTGGCCCGCAGAAGGCCGCTCCCGCTGCGCCGCGTCCCGCGAAGGGCAAGAACCACCCGGTCCGCAGCCTCGCGATCCTCGCGATGGTCGGCGGACTCGTCGCCACCGTCGCCCTTCCGGCGTACGGGGCCTGGCGTCCGACCGCCGAGACGCAGACCCTCCAGCAGGTCGCCCAGAACGACGCTCAGTCCCTGGTCGTCGCGTCCGACTCGTCGGCCGAGGAGCTGAGCCGCTCGAGCTACTCCGCCACGACGGCCGAAGAGATCCAGAAGAAGAAGGACGAGGAGGCCGCTGCCGCCGCCGCCGCCGAGCGCGCGCGACTGGCCGCCTCCACGGCATCCTCCGGGTACAGCGTCCCCGTCAACATCGCCCTCGTCTCTCCCGGCAGCGGCGAAGTGCGCTGGCCGATCCTGAACTTCACCCTCGGCCGCGGCCTCTGGGATTCCGGATACCACCAGGGCGTCGACCTGCTCGCCTCGTGCGGTGAGCCGATCTACGCGACCGCCGCCGGTGTCGTCAGCGTCTCCCAGGAGAGCTACGGCGGGTACGGCGTCGCCGTGTCGATCGACCACGTGATCGGTGGACAGTCGGTGAATTCTCTGTACGGACACATGACGTACGGCAGCCGCCAGGTTTCGGCCGGCCAGTCCGTCTCGCCCGGTCAGCTCATCGGATTCGTGGGCAGCACGGGCAGTTCGACCGCGTGCCACCTGCACTTCGAAGTTCACATCAACGGCTCGGTCGTCGACCCCTGGGCGTGGCTGCAGGCCAACGCGGGCTGAGCGTGCGTTAGCCTGAAACCCGACGCTCAGAGAAGCGGAGGGAAGCCGATGGATCGCACACCTCGCATCCGAACCATGGATGCGCTGGGACGCCTCGTCCTTCGGCATTGCACGAGTGGATGCCGCGGCTCTGCCGTGGCGCCAAGGCGCTGTCCATAGGACAGCGCCTTTTTTCATGCCCCTGCGCACCTCGAATCGTCGGTGGTCGAATCCCGGGAAGCCGTCCCGGCCGTTCGAGAGGATGAGGAATGCGCACTCTGGTGCTCAATGCGGGCTACGAGCCGCTCGCCGTCGTGTCGTTCAAGCGGGCCATCGTGCTCGTGATGAACGAGAAGGCCGTCGTCGTCGAGAGGGTGGACGATGATCCGGTGTGGGGGGCGCGCGGGGCGTACGAACGCCCGGCGGTGATCCTGCTGACCAAGTACGTGCGGGTGCCGGGGAGTCGACACATCCCGGTCACCCGGCGCGGAGTTCTGCGACGCGACGCCCACCGGTGCGGGTACTGCGGCAAGGCCGCGTCCACGATCGACCACATCCTGCCGCGCTCGCGCGGGGGAGCGGACTCGTGGGAGAACCTGGTCGCGTGCTGCCTGCGCTGCAACAACGTCAAGGGTGACCGCACGCCGCAGGAGATGCACTGGGAGCTGCGAGTCCTGCCCCGGCCGCCGCGCGGCGTGCAGTGGACCGTGCGCGGCACTGAGCGCACCGATCCGTGCTGGGAGCCGTATCTCGCGCTCGCCGCGTAGGCCGCGCCGCGGCGGTCCTCGCCGCCGCGGATTCGGAGGGGATCGAGGTTGCGGAGTGCGGTTCGGGATGCCGGATCCTCCGAATCAGCGATCTCCTCGGCATCCACTCGTCGCGTGTCGAGAATCGAACATCCTGCCTGAATACATCCATATTCGATGTCGGAGGGCGGTCGTAGCGTCACTCCTGTCGTTGACGGTATAGAACATCTGTTCTAGCCTGTGGGAGTGAGGGCGGCTGTGCGAGAAGTCGATGCACCCCGGGATCC
>JASBUD010000171.1 GCA_030148105.1 Microbacterium sp.
TCTGCCGTTGATGGTGACGCTCGTGCCGGTGAAGGTCGTCGTGGCGGTGGAGTTTTTCGTGGAGCTGTATCTGACGGATCCGCCGTGGTCTTTCGTCGCCGAGGTCAGAGACCAGGTGCCCTGGTAGGAGACCTCGGCCGAGGAGCTGTCGATGATGTCCTCGCGAGGCGGTCCCGGCGTCGGCGACGGTGTCGCGGTCGGCGCCGGTGTCGGCGTCGGTGTGGCCTCTGGTGTCGGTGGCGGTGGCGGTATCGGTGTCTCGGTGGGGGTGGGCTCTGGTGTCGGGGACGGGGTGGCCTGTGGTGTCGATTCGAGCGTCGGCGTCGGCGTCGGCGTCGGGGTGGGCTCTGGTGTCGATTCGGGCGTCGGCGTCGGCGTCGCCTCTGGTGTCGACTCGGGCGTCGGCGTGGCGCTCGGTTCGGGGGTGGGCTCTCCGCTGCCGGCCACTCGACGAACGCTCACCGACATCGCCGCTCCGCGACGGCCTTGCGGATCGAACCGGATGGTCGAGCCCCCGTCAGCGTGCGCGAGCGTGCCCTCGGCGACTCCCGTCTCACGCCAGACGCCGTCCGGCAGGGTCACGATGATCGGGTCGGTCGAAACGCGGGTGGGATCGGCCGCCGTCACCGTGACCTCGTCACCGACAGCGCGGATCATGAGGAGACCGGCGCCCTGCCAGGTGGCGATCGGGGAGCCGGATACCGTCAGCTCACGAGGTGCGCCTGACACGAAGGACACCGCACTGGTCGTGAGCGTGGACGCATCGTGCACGGCGATGTGGTCGGCCGTCTGCGCGATGATCTGCACATCCGGTGCTGCGGCATACGCCGCTGTGCTGTCGGCATCGGCGTTCGGGAGCACGATGTACGCGTATCGACCGGCGGTCGGATTACGGCCGTGGGATGTCGTCAGCACCAGATGCCGAGCGGACACCGGCGATGAGTCGCCGAGGCTCGGATTGATCGCCGCCCAGGTCCCCGTACGGTTCTCGTCCAAAGGGACAACCTGTGCGGTACCCGGGAAGACGTATCCGACGGACTCCCCGTCGCCCACGACGGCCGCCCATGAGGCGTTCGCGGAGGTAGGCGCCCCGGGGGCGACCCGGGCACCGTCGACGACAAGGTGCTCATCCGACGTCAGAGCCCGGCGGTTGTCGATCACCGTCTCGATGCGTCTCGGCGAACCGTCCCATCCGTTGCCCGCCATTCCCGTTGAGCGGATCCCGGTGCCCACCGCGACGATCTCGTCATCGAAGGTGAACCAGGCTTTCCGCGCCGTCAGGTCGCTCGCGAACGCGTCGTAGATCATGGCGGCGAGCCCGGATTCCTGGCCCGGTGAGGCGAGACTTCCTGCAAAGGTCTCCGGACTCTTGTATCCCGTTCCCTGCCCGGCGACGCGGGTGAGCGTGTCCTCGGTGGTGCCCGGAACCCGATATGGATTGGCCGTCACCCAATAGTCGTCCATCTGAGTTCCTGCGCCCGTGTAGAGCGATGTGGCACCGGTGCCCTGGTACCACCCCAGCCTGTTCTCCTCGCTGATCACTTCGAAGCTGCCGATGCGGCTGCTCGACATCGCGACGCTGAAGCCGAACGACGGTGACGAGTGGATGAACCTGTCCATCCCGTTGAGTGCCACCGCACCGCCTGCTCCGACCCGCGCAGGAACGATCCCCTCATCGGCCAGCACGAGGCGAGCCCGGATCACGTCGGCGACGCCTCCCAGGGTCTCCACCGTGTTCGGCTCGGTGGCGCACTCCAACCACTGTTTGACGCGGGACAGGACCCGCGCACGCTGCTCAGGGTCAGCGGTCTCGGCGAGCCTCAACGCGGCGGTCTGGACACCTGTGCCCTGCGACGAATCCGCGTTGCCCGGGCGCGCGACGTTCCTTCCACGCACGTTCGACATGAGCGCGCTGCACCAGATGACGGGGGCATACGACGACTCGATTCGCGAGGAGACCGTCTGCGTCAAGGCGCCCGACGCCTGCCACGGCGAACCATCGACAAGGTGGAAGAGCCGACTGACGGTGTCCAGCAGCGCTGCGCCGTAACCGCCGGTGTACGCGAACCGGTCGTGTTGGATGAACGATCCATCCGCGTGGAATCCGTCGCCCGCGGACACATCTGCCAGCGCGGGCGCGACCCCCGTCATCGCCTCCTCGATTTTCGCCGGCGTGTTCGAGAGCACTCCGCGCACCGCGAGAACGTACGCCGACCACACGCGGTTGGCGCCGGTGTTCCTAACATTCGGCGCGAAGCGTGCGACAGCGGCCATGTAGCGGCTCCGCTGTTGAGGGGACAGATCCTCGTACAGCAGGGCGGTGAGGTCGTTGACCTCGATGGGGATTCCGATCTCCCAGAACCACCAGCCGCTGTCGCGGCTGACGGTCGTGTTGTAGCGATTCGCGTTCAGCCAGTCCGCCGCGGAGATCGCGTCCGCCCGAAGACGGAAATCGCCGAACAGCGGCGAATCCCGCGTCTTGAGCGCGACTGCCATCGCGACGACCCGTCGATAGGCGTACATCAGATCGCGGCTCGAGGTCTTCGTCGCCAGGTCCGTCCAGAGCTCGCCGGTGGGCGGCGCCCCGAGTCCGAGCGAGGACCATGCGGCCTGAGCGTCCGCCGTGACGCGCGCGGTGACGGCCGAAAGGTCGCCGACGTTCTCACGGCCGACCACGTTCCCGACCAGATCGTCGACATGGTGTTGTCGCATGACGGTGAGCGAGTCGGCCTCGTTGGCCGAACTCGGCTCTGGGAGGAGCGCGATCACGAGCGCGACGATGACGATGAGCGCGGCGGCATGGGCGGTGCCGAGGCGTCGGCGAACGGCGATGGGCGTGAGGAGCACGGGCGTTTTCTTTCGCTGGCGAGAGTGAAAGTGATGCTGGTGATGCGCCGGCCGCATTGGTGCTCCAGCCGTGTCGAACAGTGTAGGGGTTCCGTTGCCCGACGGTGTTCCGGATTGCGCGAGACCTCCGGTCCGATGTGCACCGCGGACGCTACAGTTGCAGGGTGCTGGGGAGGGGACGATCGTGATCGTGGGGATCGGGGTCGACCTCGTCGACATCGCACGATTCGAGCGCACGATCCAGCGCACGCCGCGGCTTCTCGACCGGCTCTTCTCCCCGGCGGAGCAGACCCGCCCGCCGAGGTCGCTCGCCGCACGGTACGCCGCGAAGGAAGCTCTCATCAAGGCACTCGGCGGCTCGGACGGCGTGCACTGGACCGAGATCGAGATCACGCCCGAGGAATCCGGTCGGCCCTGGTTCACCCTCACCGGCACCACCGCCGACGCCGTCGCGGCACGGGGCATCACCACCCTGCACCTGTCGATGTCGCACGACGCCGGCTTCGCGACGGCCTACGTCGTCGCCGAAGCGGATGCCGCGGCATCCGCCCCGCCCGCGCCGGGCATCGCGGCACGCCCTGCGGCTCGCGGCACGTCTTCGGACACGGGCCGCGAGGCCGGGCTCGTGCCGGGAGCGACGGAGCGGCAGGCATGACCGCTGCGATGCGCGAAGCCGTGATCGACACGAGCGCGATCGCCGCGAACGTGCGGCACCTGCGCCGGCTCACGGACTCCGAGGTCATCGCGGTCGTGAAGGCCGACGGATACGGACACGGTGCCGTGCGCGCCGCCGCCGCCGCGCTCGAGGGCGGCGCCGCCCGGCTCGGGGTCGCCGACATCGGCGAGGCCCTCGCCCTGCGCCGCGGCGGGATCATGGCACCGATCCTCGCTTGGCTGCACGCACCGGAAGCCCCGTTCGCCGAGGCCGCGGCGGCCGGCGTCGAACTGGGGATCTCGAGCATCGACCAGCTGCTGCAGGCTGCGGCGGCGGCATCCGGAGATCGCCCCGTCGGCGTGCACCTCAAACTCGAGACGGGGCTGAGCCGCAACGGCATCGCGCCCGAGGACTACCGCGTCGCGTTCTCCGAGGCCGCGCGCCTCGAGCGCATCGGGCGGCTCCGGGTCATCGGGCTCTTCAGCCACCTCTCCAACGCCTCGGCGGACGATGACCGCCGGGCGCTGCGCGTGTTCCAGGATGCCGTCGGCGCAGCCTCCGTGGCGGGTCTGGCGCCGCCCCTCCGGCACATCGCCGCGACGCACGCCGCGATCGCGCTGCCCGAGGCGCGGCTCGGCTGCGTGCGGATCGGCATCGGCATCTACGGGCTCTCGCCGTTCGCGGACCGCTCTTCCGCCGACCTCGGCCTGCGCCCCGCGATGACGCTCCGCGCCCCGGTCGTCGCGGTGCGGCGCGTACCGGCCGGCCAGGGCGTCTCGTACGGTTACGACTACCGCACCGAGCGCGAGACCACCCTCGCCCTCGTGCCGCTCGGCTACGCGGACGGGGTGCCGCGGCACGCATCGGGTGCCGGACCGGTCGTGATCGGCGGCCGCCGCTTCACCGTGGCGGGGCGGATCGCGATGGACCAGTTCGTCGTCGACGTCGGCGACCAAGGCGTCTCGGTGGGCGATGAGGTCGTGCTTTTCGGCGACCCGACGCTCGGCGTGCCCGCCGCCGACGAGTGGGCGGCGGCGGCCGGCACCATCAACTACGAGATCGTGACCCGCATCGGACCCCGCGTCGCCCGTCGGCAGGTGGCGTCGTGAGCTTGGACGCCCTCCTCGGCACCCGAGAGGTCGCCTCGCCGGACGAGATGGAGGCCTTCGGCGAGCAGATCGGGCGGATGCTGCGCCCCGGCGACCTGATCGTGCTCACCGGTGCGCTCGGCGCGGGAAAGACCACCCTCACCCGCGGGATCGCGGCGGGTCTGGGCGTCCGCGGGCCCGTGCAGAGCCCGACGTTCGTGATCGCGCGCACGCATCCGTCACTCGTGGGCGGTGCTCCACTCGTGCATGTCGACGCCTACCGGCTCAGCTCAGCGCTCGAGCTCGACGACCTCGACATCGACGCCGACCGCTCGGTCGTGATCGTGGAATGGGGCCGCGGCATGGTGGACGGCATCCGCGATTCGTGGTGGGAGATCGAGCTCGAACGCGAGCGGGGCGGGCGCGGCGCCGACACGATGTGCGGCGAGGCCGCCGACCTGGATGCCGACGCCCCGCGCACCGTGACGCTCTCGCGCCGGCCCTGAGGCGGCGATCGCCGCGGCGACGGCGTCGGGTCGTTCGACGTTCGCGAAGTGTCCGGCGTCGCGGAGGCGCACCTCGTGGAAGTCGCGGATCAGCGCGGCGAACACGCCCGCGTCCCGCTCTCCGGTGAAGACGTCCCGCGCGCCGCGCACGGCGCGGACCGGACACACGATCGCCGTCCAGGTGCGCGGCTCGTAATCCGCGGCGAGCCGAGCCGCGTGCGCGAACGCCGACGGGCGCAGCTCGCCCGCGAGCGCGGCGATCACTGAAGGGTGCACCGCGCCGGCGAAGAGCGGTGCGCTGAGGGTCGGCATCCACCCCCACCGGTCGAGCGCCCGCACAAGCGCCCGTCCCGCGCCGCCGAGAAGAGCAAGGCCGCGCATCGCGATCAGCATCCCGGCGAACCAGGGGAGCGCGAGCCCCCCGCGCACGGGGCGCCGCACGGCATCGAGCACCCCGACGCCGGTCGGTGAGACGAGAGTCACCGCCACGGTCTCCCGCGGGTGGCGCGCGGCCAGATCGAGCGCGATCAACCCGCCGAGCGAGTGCCCCACCACCCGCCACGACGTGTACCCGAGTGCGCGCGCGACTTCGGCGACGGCATCCGACACGTCCTCCACCGAGGTCACGTGCTCGAATCCGCCACTGGCACCCCAGCCGGGCAGGTCGAGGGCGACGACGTCCGTGAGCGGCGCACCGGACAGATCGGATGCCGAGAGCACCGGCGTCCAGGTCGTCCAGGAGCCGGCCGCGCCGTGCAGCAGCAGGAGCGCCGGGCCACCGGTCTCGCGGCCGGCGTGCACCACGATCTCGCCCGCCGACGTCGGGACGACCAACCG
>JASBUD010000178.1 GCA_030148105.1 Microbacterium sp.
GGGAGGATCACCGAGGAGTCCAGGCCCACCATGTCGCCGCGGCCGCGGACGAAGGTCTGCCACCACTGCCGGCGGATGTTCTCCTTCAGCTCCGTGCCGAGCGGGCCGTAGTCCCACGCGGAGCGCGAGCCGCCGTAGATCTCACCGGCCTGGAACACGAACCCGCGGTGGCGGGCGAGGGCGATGACTTTGTCGAGGCGGGACTGCTCGGCCACGGTGGCTCCAATGGTCGGGTGAGGGAGGCGCGATGCGCGCAGAGAGCCACGCGCGGCATCCGTCAAGTCTAGCTAGCGTGGTGCCCAGCACCTTCCTACTCGTCCGAGGAGGCCTCATGCCCGAGCAGTCCGTCCACGTCCGCGACCTCGCCGGCGCCGCGCCCGCGTTCGAGAGCGATCTCGGTCGGATCGACGAACTCACCCGCGAGCGGTTCCCGATCCTGAAGCGCCTGTCGATCAAGCGCATCGTGCTCGAGCCCGGCGCCGTCCGCGAACCGCAGTGGAACGTCAACGCCAACCAGCTCGCGTACGTCGTCTCGGGCACCGTTCTCGTCTCGATGCTCGGCAACGCCGATGCGTTCTCGTCGTTCGTCGTCGGCCCGGGGCAGATGTACCACGTCGAATCCGGGGCGGTCTATCACCTCGAGAACATCGGCGACGAGACCGCCGAGATCATCGCTGCGCTGCGCAGCTCGCGCCCGAAGCACTTCTCGCTGCAGTCGAGCATGAACGCGATGACGGATGCCGTGCTCGGCAACACGTACGACCTTCCGGCATCCGCATTCCAGGCGTTCCCCCGCGGCGACGCCTCCCAGCTCGTGCGCCGCGAAGGCGCCGCGCGCATTCCCGACACCGCGGGCCTGCCCAACGCCCGGCTGTTCGACCTCGGCGGGCAGATCGCGCCGCTCGCGTACCCGTACGGCAGTGCGAAGCTCGCGCGGAAGCAGTTCTGGGCGGCGCTGGAGGACATCTCGATGTACTCGCTGACGATCGGCGGGGCCGGGATGCGCGAGCCGCACTGGCACCCGGTCACCGCGGAGCTCGGGTACGTCCACCGCGGACACGGGCGCATGCGCGTGCTGTCACCGGACGGGACGCTGGACGAATACGAGCTGCGGCCCGGCCAGGCGTACTTCATCCCCCGCGCGTACCCGCATCACATCGAGGCGCTCGAGGATGACGGCATCCACTTCCTCATCTTCTTCGACCAGCCCACCCCCGGCGACATCGGGTACCGGGCGACCGCGTCGGCGTTCTCGCGCGAAGTGCTCGCCGCGTCGTTCGGGGTACCCGAGCGCGCTCTGCCGAGGTTCCCGTTCACGCCGATCGATCCGCTCATCGTCGCGCGGAAGAACCCGCGGGACCCGGTCGGCTGATCAGCCCGGCCCGAACCCGCACCAGTCCGCGACCCAGCGCAGGATCTCGCCGCGCATCGCCTCGGGAGCGGCGACCTCGACCGCGCCTTCGGTGCCGTCGACCCGCACCTGCAGGTTGAACACCGTGCCGCGCTTGTCCTCCATGACCGCGTGCGGGTCGCAGCGCAGCGGGACGATCGGCACGGTCACGTCGGTGGCGGCATCCGTACCGGCGACGGTGAGGCCGAGCGGGAAGGGCGTCGGCTGATCGCCGAACTTCAGGAGGTTCGTGGTCTGGACGTCGAGGAGCTCCGCCGCAGCCGCGCCGCCGACCGGCGCGATCCCGAGGGTCAATGCGGCGGGAGCGGGCGCGGCGCTCGGGGTGAACTCCGTCCACTCCAGGGCGACGGCCTTCGCGAGGTCGGCGCGGAGGCATTCCTTCTCGTGGATCAGGGTCGTGAATCCGAGCGGGTCGTCGACCTCGACCGTGGCGGTGCTGCCGCCCGCGAGCTCGAGGGTCACGCGGCTCGTGCGGGAGGCGGCATCCGGCTCACCGTCGCACGCCGACGGCGGCAGGCCGAAGCGGAGGTCGACCGTGCGGCCGGCGGCGATCGTGCTCGTGCGGTCGCGGACGGCCTCGCCGTCGAACCAGTCGTCCGCGAAGGTCAGGCGGGTGATCGTGAGGTCTTCGTCGGAGTCGTTGATCACGCGCACCTGCGCGCCGCGCTCGGCGACGTCCGAGCGCAGCTGGAACAGCTCGACCTGGACTCCCGCGGGCAGCGCGGCCGGTGTTCCCCCGGTTTCGGCGGGTTGCGGGGCGCACGCCGCAAGCGCGAGGACGGCGGTCACCGCGAGCAGCTGTGCATAACTCCTACGTTTCCGTCCCCGGCCTCCGAGCCGGTCGCGGAAAGACGCCGCACCCGGCATCGCAGGCGCGCGGAATGCGGGAGTTGTGAACGCCGAGCCACCGCGACCCATGCCTGAACCGCCTACCGCCGCACGATTTCGCGCGCGACCGTGAAGTCTTCGAGCGCGACCGGGTCGATCTCGACGCCCAGGCCCGCGCCGGTGGGCACGCGCACGTGCCCGTCCTCGAGCACGGCGGGCTCGGTCACGATGTCGCGCGCGTAGAACCGGCTCGAGGCCGACACGTCGCCCGGCAGCGAGAAGCCCGGCAGAGCGGCGAGCGCGGCGTTCGCGGCCCGGCCGATCCCCGTCTCGAGCATCCCGCCGCACCACACCGGGATGCCGGCCGCCTGGCACAGGTCGTGGATCGCGACGGCCTCGAGGTAGCCGCCGACGCGTCCGGCCTTGATGTTGACGACGGATGCCGACCCCAGCGCGAGCGCGTCGACCGCGGCCTTGCGCGAGACGATCGACTCGTCCAGGCACACCGGGGTGCGCAACCGCCGCGCGAGGGTCGCGTGGTCGACGATGTCGTCCTCCTGCAGCGGCTGCTCGATCAGCAGGAGGTCGAAGCGGTCCAGCTCCGCCAGCGTGTCCGCGTCGGCGAGCGTGTAGGCGGAGTTCGCGTCCACCTGCAGCGGGATGCCGCCGAACGCGTCCCGCACGGCCGCGGTGTCCGCGACGTCGCGGCCGGGTTTGATCTTGATCTTGATGCGCACGTATCCCTCGTCGAGGTAGCCCCGGACGACCTCGACGAGAGCGGCCGGATCCCGCTGGATGCCGACGCTCACGCCGCTCGGCACGCGGTCGCGCACCGCGCCCAGGTACTCCCCCAGCGGTCGGCCGGCGGCGCGCAGCGCCGCGTCGAGCACCGCGAGCTCCAGCCCCGCCTTGGCCATGCGGTGTCCCACGAACGGATGCAGCGCGCCCGCGACCTGTTCGGGGGCGAGCGTGCGCTCCGCGAGCAGGGCGGGGATCAGGAAGCGGAGCGCGGCATCCCACGCCCCCTGCGTGTATTCGCTGGAGTACAGCGGTGCGGCGCTCGTGACCACCTCGCCCCAGCCGCCACCGTCGGCGGTGAGGGCACGCGCGATGATCACTTCGCGCACCGCCTCGGTGCCGAAGCTCGTGGTGAACGGCGCGACGAGCGGGATCTGCAGCACGCGCAGCTCGAACCCGTCGAGCGTCACGGCCGGGGCGGGGCGGGCGATCGGCATGCGCCCAGGCTACGCCCGGGACGGTTCAGCCGACCGGGCCGACCGTGTACGACAGGTAGGGGCTCTCGCCGTCGATCGTGGTGACGCTGAGGGTCCAGGTGCCGTTCTCGAGGATCCAGACCTTCATCTCACCGAGGTCCTGCGAGGTCGTCAGGGTGTAGCCGGCGGCCTCGACCTCCTCCGCGAACGTGGCGCCCTGCGCGACGTCGTCGAGCGTCGTCATGATCTGGAAGATGCCGTCGGTCGTGAGCGAAGACGTGATCGTGCCGGGCGGCACCGGCACGTCGGCCGGGAAGTCCGAGGGAAGTGAGGCGCCGCTTCCGGTGTCGATGTCGACGTTGCCGCCGGTCGCCTGCTCGATCGCCTCCTCGACGCCCTGCTCGACCCCGCCCTGCACGAGCTGGTCGATGGGGTTCGTACAGGCGGTGAGTCCCAGGCCGAGGAGGACGGTGGCGGCGGAGAGTGCGAGGGTGCGGCGGAGCATGGCGGGTCCGATCTCGAGCGGCGGGTGCGCGGTCAGGATACGACGAGGTGCGCGTCGGGAGCGATGAAGGTCGTGCGGGCCCGGCGGGGCCGGCCGGCGCGACGGACGAGTCGCACCCCGCGCCGCTGCGGGCGTGTGAAGACCGCCACCAGACGATCGATGAGCGTGTGCACGGCATCCCCCCGATTCTGCGCGCAGGCGCGCGTCGTGAATCAGGAGCATCGAAGCGCCCCCCTGATACACGGGGGTTCAGGGGCGCACGAACACGTACCCGCGGTCGTCGTCGAACCCGCCGACGACAAGGCCCTCGGACAGCCGGGCGAGGAACTCCTCGCGCACGCGGACGCGCCAGGCTGCGGCATCCGCCGGCGCCTCGTCGCGCAGCGCGGCGATGTCCTCGGGCACGGCGACGGCGGCGACCACCCGGTCGGCGGGCGGCGTCGGCACGGGCGGGGCGGCGAGGGCCCACGACACCATGATCCGGTCGGACTCGTCGCCGCGGTTGACTCCGTCGTCCATGGGGCCGTACTGGTTCACGAGGTATTCGGTGACGCGGGCGCCGAGGACGCGCAGGTTGAAGTGCGCGTTGCGGGCCACGAGCGGGTCGAAGGTCCACGTGATGTGGCCGACGTCGCGCGCGAAAGCCCACTCGCGCTGATGCTGCTTGAGGAGGCGGCCGAGACCCCGGCTCTGCAGGCCCGGCAGGACGCCGGTGATGTGCGAGTGCATCGAGCGCTCCGCGGGGGCGGCGAAGAACGCGACGGACGCGCCGATCATCGCCTCGCCGTCGTACAGCCCGACGGCGTAGTTGCCGGAGTGCGCGAGCGCGCGCAGCAGGTTCGGCGGCATGCCGGAGCGGTCACCTCCCCACACCTCGGCGAGCACGGCCGAGGCGCGGAACACCTCCTCGACCGTGTCGAGCGGGCGGATGCTGATGCCACGGTCGGCGGCGGAATCGGCCATGCGCTCCACGGTACTCGCGGGTGTCGCCCGCGGTGGTCGGCTGCCGCGGCCGTCGACAGGTGAGCGGGCGATAGCCTCGAATGATGGGATCACGGGACGAGGACGCACGAAGACGTCTCTCCCGGATGCCGAGCCAGGGCGCCATCATCGCGGTGCTCGCCGCGGCGGGGCTGTGCTCGTCGTTCATGTTCACCCTGATGGCGCCGATCCAGTCGAAGCTGCCCGAGCTGCTGGACGCGAGTCGCGAGGACACCGCATGGGTGGTGACCTCGACCCTGTTGGCCGCCGCGGTGATCACGCCGATCTCGGGGCGCCTGGGCGACATGTACGGCAAGCGGCGCATCGTGCTGGTGCTGACGGCGGTGATGGTGGTCGGCTCGGTGATCGCCGCGCTGTCTCCGGGGATCATCGGCATCATCGTCGGCCGGACCCTGCAGGGCGCGATCGTCGGCGTCGTCCCGCTCGGGATCTCGATCATGCGCGACGTGCTGCACGAGGACCGGGTGGACTCGGCGATCGCCTTCATGAGCGCGACGCTCGGGGTGGGCGGTGCGCTGGGCCTCCCGATCAGTGCCCTGGTGACCGAGCGCAGCGACTGGCACGTGCTGTTCTGGATGGCCGCGGCACTCGGGGTGGTCGTCTTCGCGCTCGTGCTCTGGATCGTCCCGGTGAGCGTGCTGCGCACCGCCGGCCGGTTCGACTACGTGGGTGCGGTGGGCCTGGCGCTGGGGTTGATCGGGATCCTGCTCGCGATCTCGCGCGGCGGCGACTGGGGCTGGGGCTCGCCCGCCGTGCTCGCGTGCGGGCTCGGCGGACTCGCCGTGCTGCTGGTGTGGGGCTGGTACGAGCTGCGCATCGACGCGCCGCTGTTGGACCTTCGAGTGGCGGCCCGGCCCGCGGTGCTGCTGACCAACATCGCCTCAGTCGCGATGGGGTTCTCGCTGTTCGCGTCGAACGTGGTCTACCCGCAGCTGCTCGAGCTGCCGGCAGCGACCGGCGTCGGGTTCGGGCTGTCGCTTCTGGTGGCGAGCCTGATCGTCATGCCGTCGGGGCTCGTGATGATGGTGCTGTCCCCGGTCGCCGGGCGGATCGCGACGCGCACCGGACCGAAGCTCCTGCTCCTCCTCGGCGCGGTCTCGCTCATCGCGGCATACGGATTCACGCTGCTGTTCTCGTCCGAGGTGTGGCACATCCTCGTGGCGAACATCCTGATCGGGGCGGGAATCGGGTTCGGCTACGCGTCGATGCCGATGCTCATCATGCGCTCGGTGCCGCAGAGCGAGACGGGCGCGTCGAACGGACTCAATGCCCTGTTCCGCTCGCTCGGCACCTCGACCGCCGCGGCCGTGGTGGGCGCGGTCCTGGCCGCGTCCGCGGTCGATGTCGGCGGCGTCGCGGTGCCGTCGAGCGCGGGCTTCACCCTGTCGCTCGTCCTGGGGCTGGCCGCCGCGGGGCTCGCGCTCGTGGTCGGCCTGTTCATCCCGACGCGGGCCGCCGGGGAGCGGCATCCGTCCCTGCCTCGGTGAGCGCGCCCCGCCGAGATGGCGGATTTCCCCCCGAGACGGTTGGTTCTCCGCCGAAATGGTGGGTTTCGTTACGAGACGGTGGGCACCACCTCGGCGGGAAAGGGACCATCTCGGCGGGAAAGGGACCATCTCGGCGGGAGGCGGCGAGGCGCGGCAGCGCGGGGACCCGGGCTCAGCGGGCGCGACGGTGCACGGACTGCGGTGTCAGGTACGCGGACAGACCCTCGACGCCGTACTCGAGGCCGAGCCCGGAATCATGGCGCCCGCCGAACGGCGCGAAGTGGTTCGACGCGAAGAAGTTGAGACCGATCGAGCCGGTGTCCACGCGGCGCGCGACGCGCAGTGCGGCATCCTCGTCTGCACCGAACACGATGCCGCCCAGGCCGAACCGCGTCGAGTTCGCGATCGCCACCGCGTCGTCGACATCGCGCGCGGGCAGGATCGTGACGACCGGCCCGAAGATCTCCTCCTGCGCGATGCGCATGTCCGCGCGTACATCCGCGAAGACCGTCGGCGCGACGAACGCCCCACCGGCCACCGGCGCGGGAACATCGCCGCCGAGCGTCACGCGCGCGCCTTCCTCCACCCCCGCCCGGATCAAGCCGCGCACCGAAGCCTGCTGCGCGGCGGTCGCGACCGGGCCGAACACCGTGGTCGGATCCAGCGGATCGCCGACCGACGCCGCGCCGATCACCGAGGTCACCATCTCGACGAGCTCGTCGTACCGCTCCGGCGTCGCGATCAGGCGGGTCGAGATGTAGCAGGTCTGCCCGGTGTTGCGGATGCAGCTGCGCAGCAGCACTCCCGCCATCGCGTCGAGGTCGGCATCCGGCAGCACGATCGCCGCGGACTTGCCGCCCAGCTCGAGCGTCACCGGCCGCAGGAGCTCGCCGCACGCCGCGGCGATCCGCCGGCCGACGGGGGTCGACCCGGTGAACGCCACTTTGTCGACGTCCGGATGCCGCACGAGCGCATCTCCCGTCGCCCCGCTTCCGGTCACGAGGTTGATCACGCCGGGCGGGATGCCGGCCTCATCCGCCGCGTCGAGGAGGAAGCGCACCGAGAGCGGAGTGGGCGAGGCGGGCTTGATCACGACGGTGCACCCGGCCAGCAGCGCCGGGGCGAGCTTGATCACGACGAGGTTGATCGGGAAGTTCCACGGCGCGATGAGCGCGCACACCCCCACCGGATCCCGCGCGACGAGCGTCTCGTTGACGCCGCCGGGGAACGGACGGATGTCCGGATTCTCGAGGAAGCCCGCCAGATCGGCGAAGACCCGCAGAATGGATGCCGCATTCCCTGCAGCACCGGACGTCTCGGCGATCGGCGACCCGTTCTCGAGCGTGTTCGTGAGCGCGAGAAGTTCGGCCCGACGCTCGATCGCCGCCGCCATGCGCCGAAGGGCGTCGGCGCGGGCGCTCGGTGCAAGCGCCGCCCACGCGGGGAACGCCGCGCGCGCCGCACGCACGGCGGCATCCACCTCGGCTGCCGACGCCTCGGGAACCGAGCCCCACCGCTCCCCCGTCGCCGGATCGATCACCGGCGACACGGACCCCGAGGACGCGACCTCGTCTCCGCCGATCCGCAGGGTCGCCACTTCGGCGTAAGGCACGTCGGCGATGGCTGCGCGGTGGCGCTCCCGCATCCGCTCGACGAGTCCCGGAACATCCGTCGGCAGGTCGGCCAGCGTGCTCACGACAGCTGCTCCGTCTTGAGCAGCACCTCGGAGCGCGCGAGCTCGGCCTCCGCCATCTGCACCGCGGCCTCGGTGAGCAGCTCGGGCACGATCTCGGACCGCAGACGCCGGCAGTATTCCGCCGGTGTCAGGCCGAACCACCCCGACGCGAGCGCGATGCCCGCCGGCGTGAAGCGCCAGAGCCGGTCGGCGTCGCGGACGAGGCTGTCTTCGAGCGAGTGGGACTCGGGGCGGGTGTCGTGCCCGTCGATGATGTCGGTCACGCGCGCCACGAACTCGTCGTCGTAGCCGAGCGGGGGCAGCACCTCACGCGCGATGTCGCAGCCGTGCCGCTCGTGCTCGTAGCGCACGTCGGCCTTGCGCCAGTCGCCGGTGAACCCCTCGCTCAGGATGCGGGTCTCGTCCACGCGGGCCCAGCCGGTGTCGTGCAGGAGGATCGCGACGCGGACGACGAGGGCGTCCGCATCCGGGTAGGCGTCGCACAGTCGCTCGGCGAACGCGAACGAGATCGGCAGGTGGATGTCGTTCGCACGCGTGCGCGATTCGGCGACGATCGCCCGCCAGATCGGGTCGAGGTCGCGATCCCGGTCGTCGGCGTGGATCGGGGAGATGTCGACGGGGTTCGTGGTCTGGACGGTCATGGCCTCACCTCAGGATGCGAGCGCCACGGGGGCGTCGACGACGGATTGCTTCAGCGGCACGCCGGTGTCGGCGGCGGCGAGCGGGGGGATGGTCCTGCCCTTGGCGAGCGCCTGCTTGATCGCGAGGAACTCGGCGGGCTGGTTGACGCAGTCGGCGGCGATGAGCCGCCCGTCGCGGTAGTACAGGACGGCGAACCTCTCGGAATCCGGTTCGCCCCGCACGACCACGGAGTCGTAGCCGGCCGAGAGCCCGGCGATCTGCAGCTTGAGGTCCGCCTGGTCCGACCAGAACCACGGCACCGTCGAGTACGACGCGTCCTGACCGAGCAGCGTCGCTGCGGCGATCTTCGCCTGCTCGAGGGCGTTGTTGACGCTCTCGATGCGGATCATGCCGCCGAGACCTGCGGGGTACGGGTTCGGCATGATCGCGCAGTCGCCGGCGGCGACGGTGCGTCCGTCCGACGCGCGGCACGCGGAGTCGACGACGATGCCGCCGGCGACGTCGAGGCCGAGCTGCACGGCGAGCTCGACCCGCGGGATCACGCCGATGCCGACCACGACGAGGTCCGCCGGGAGCACACGACCGTCCTCGAGCTCGACGCCGGTGACCGAACCGCGCCGCCCCGCGGCGGAAGCATCCTCTCCGAGGATCCGCGCGAGCCGCGCGCCGAGGATCACCTCCGTGCCGCGCCGGCGGTGGGCCGCGAGGTAGAAGTCGCTCGTCGGCTCGGCGACCACGCGGCCGATGAGGCGCCCGGTCCCTTCGACGAGCGTCACCTTCTTGCCGAGCTGCCGGGCGACCGCCGCCGCCTCCAGGCCGATGAAGCCGCCGCCGATCACGACGACGCGCTCGGCACCGGGCTCGGCGAGCGCCGGGCCGAGCGAGATCGCGTCGTCCGCATCGCGCAGGTAGTGCACGCCGCGGTAGTCGGTGCCGGGCAGAGCGAGTCGCCGCGCGGACGCTCCCGTGGTGAGCGCCAGCCGCGTGAACGGGATCTGCCGCCCGCCGAGCGTGTGGGCGACGCCGGAGCCGCCGGGCTCGCGGTGGATCGTGACGACGCGATCGCCCGCGATGAGCTGGATGTCGCGATCCTCGTACCACTGGCGGGTGCGCAGGATCACGTCGTCGGGCTCGAGCTCGCCCTTGAGCCACCCCTTCGACAACGGCGGCCGCTGGTACGGGCGGTGCCCCTCCTCGCCGATCATGACGATCGGATCGGCGTCGCCGAGGTCGCGCAGCGTCGCGGCGAGCTGCACGCCCGCCTGGCACGTGCCGACGATGAGCGTGGTCTGCATCAGAGCTGCTCGCTCGGCGTCGTGACGTGGTACTCGCACCCGTCGACGAGCTTGATCTGGCACGAGAGCCGCGAGTTCTCCCGGCGGTCCACGGCGGTTCCGTCGAGCATCTCGTCCTCGAGGTCGCCCGGACCGCCCACCAGCTCGAGCGTGTCCGGCGCGACGAACACATGGCACGTGGCACAGGACAGGCTGCCGCCGCATTCGCCGACGATGCCGGGGACGCCGTTGCGGACGGCGGTCTCCATGACCGAGTCGCCGGGTCGTCCGTCGATCGTCGTGACGCTGCCGTCATCGGCGGTGTAGACGACTCTGCTCATTGCTGCTCCTTGGAATGTCTAGATGAACTGCCGGCCGCCGTCGACGACGAGGGTCTGACCGGTGATGAAGGCGGCGTCCGGACCGGCGAGGAAGAGGACGGCGCCGACGATGTCGTCGGGCTGGATGGGACGCTTGATGGATCCCCGCTCGATGCCGTACGACGCGGCATCCTCGATCAGCCCGTGGCTCGCCTCGGTGAGCGTGAATCCGGGCGCGACGGCGTTCACCGTGATCCCGCGGGCTCCGAGCTCTTTCGCGAGCACGCGCGTGAGGCCGATCACGCCGGCTTTCGACGCGACGTAGTGCGCCCAGTGGGCGGACCCGCTCAGCACGGTCGCGGAAGACACGTTCACGATGCGGCCGTCGTCGTTCAGGTGCGGCGAGCACGCCCGGGCGATCTGCCACGGACCCTTGAGGTTCACGGCCATCACACGATCCCACTCCGCTTCGTCGATCTCCTCGAAGGGCGACCGCGTGAGGGTCGCATAGATCGCCGCGTTGTTCACGACGACGTCGATCCCGCCGGGACCGGATGCCGCGGCCAGAGCCGCGAGGGAGGCGGAAGAGGCGGCATCCGTCACGTCGACGCCGGTGCCGACGACGTCGAGACCCTCGGCGGCGAGCTCGGACGCCGCTCGCTCGGCACCGGTCCGATCGATGTCGGCGATCACCACGACATCGCCCCGGCGGGCGAACGCCTCGGCGAACGCGCGCCCGAGCCCTCCCGCGGCGCCCGTGACGATCACGGTGCGCGGCGGAGCCGGGGAGGACGATGTCGTGGTGTCGGTCACGGTCGCGCGCCTCAGTCGAGGACCGTCACGGTGCCGGAGTTGCCATCCACGCGCAGCATCTGACCGGTGCGGATTTCGGAGGACGCGGTGCCGGTGCCGGTGACGGCGGGCATGCCGTATTCGCGGCAGACGATCGCGGCGTGGCTCATCATTCCGCCGATGTCGGTGACGGTCGCGCGGATCTTCCCGAAGATCGGTCCCCAGCTGGGCGCGGTGACGGGAGCCACGAGGATCTCGCCCTCCTGCACGTCGGCGAGCTGGTCGGCGCTGGAGATCACGCGGGCGGGCCCCTCGGCGATGCCCGGTGAGGCGGCCATCCCCTTGAGGGTGCCTTCGGGGACGTCGCCCTTGCCGAGCCAGTTCTGGATCTGGTCGTCGGTGATGCCCCACAGCATGAGCGTGAAGGGTTCGGTGATCACCGCGGGGGGCGTGTTCAGCGCCGGCTGCGGGCGGGCGGTGGAGAGCGCCTCGATGATCCCGCGGCGACGCTCGATCTCGGCGGGCCAGTAGTCGGGTCCGATCGCGGGCGCGCCGACCATCCACGCGTTCACGTAGTCGAAGAGCGCTTCGCGCACCTCGTCGCGGCGGAGGTAGAACATGTCGTTCGCCTGCGGCCAGAAGCCCTGCGCGTGCAGCACGGCCGAGAGCTGGCGGGCCTTGCGCCAGAAGACGCCCATCGTCCAGTGCTCGATGTGGAAGTTGTGGTTCTCCACGTACGGGTACACCGTGCGCGCGAGGCCCAGCTTGCCCTGGAAGGTCTCCAGAGCCTCGCCGTCCAGCAGTTCGGCGTACTCCCCGGTGATCCGGTCGCGCTCGGCGACGAGCTCATCGACGTGCCGGTCGATGTCGGCGCCGTTCTGCAGCCGCTCGATGTAGCCCTTGACGAACGCGAGCGGAGTCTCGGGCACGTCGCGCCAGTACTCGTCGTGCGCGTAGAAGCCGTTTCCGGTCGTGAAGTTGAACCACGGGTCCTGGGCGCCCTGCCACGCCTGCGTCCATGCCGCGCCTGCGGGGTCGGCAGCGATCGCCGCGAGCAGGGCGGCGGCATCCGACGTGTCGGCGAAATGAGCAACGAGTCCGTCGCGTACCGCGATCTTCGCGAGGTTCTTCAGCTCGTCGTCGGGACGGAACAGCTCCATGTCGACGCCCTGCACCATCGTGGCGATCGCCTGGTCGGGGATGCGGGGGAAGACCTCCTTGCAGAACATGAAGAGGTCGAGGTACGCGACGTAGCCGAGGTTCAGGAACTCGAAGTGGTACTGCCACGCGCGGTAGGCCAGCGCGATGAGGCGGTCGTAGTCGGCAAGGAGCTCGGTGGAGGGGCCGGTGCCCTTGCCGCTGAGCACGTCGTCGATCGCGATCGCATCCGGAAGGGCGGCGAACTCGATGGACTCGAGCTCGTCGATCGTGGCCTTGAGCTTCGTGTGCCAGTTGGCCAGCAGGCTCTCCCAGTTCTGGAAGTAATGGCCGGCGCGCTGCATGAACTGCGGGACGCGCGCCTCGATGTGCTGCGGGTCGACGGCGACGGGCGACATGAAGACGTACCCGTTGTGGATGCGGTACTCGATGCCGTTCGCCGTCGGGATCAGCAGCTGCCGGGAGTTGTACTGGCCGAGACACCCGACGGCGAACTCGAACCCGATCGTCTCGAACGGCTTCGTGACGGTGGGCCAGTGCTGGCTGTCGCAGAACCAGAACTTCGCCTCCTCGGTCTCGCGACGGTTGTCCTGGAAGACCAGGTTGTAGGCGTAGAGGTCCTTCCAGCCCTCGGCGCCGGCGGGAGCCGGCTGCTCGTAGGGGCTCGGGAAGGCGTTCTTCGCGAGTGAGAGGACAGCGGTCGCCTGTGACATGTCGGGCCTTTCGGGTTGCGGTTCGGGTTGTTCGGGTGATGCGGGTTGTCGTGCGGGGTCTGCTCAGCGGCCGATCTGGGCCATGAGCGACTGGGTGATGCTCGCGATGCCGAAGCCGGAGGTCGACGGGGCCTTCTCGCTCGCCTTGGAAGCCCAGACCGTCTCGGGGCGCGACTGCAGAAGCAGCAGGTTCTCGCCGTCCGGGAGCCCCCGGTCGATCGCCCACTCGATGTCCTGCGGTGAGCCGAAGTGCTTCTCGGCGCGTTTGGCCATCGCGGCGACCGCCGTCACCTCCGCGTCGGTCAGGCACCGGACGCTGCGCCGCTCGGGCTCGACCTC
The DNA here is from genome assembly GCA_030148105.1 of Microbacterium sp. GTDB lineage: Bacteria > Actinomycetota > Actinomycetes > Actinomycetales > Microbacteriaceae > Microbacterium > Microbacterium lacus. Next base: position 13,382 of record JASBUD010000178.1, read on the forward strand.
GTGCTCGCGGATGCCGCGGGCGTCGGCATCCGGAACCAGCTCGATGTGCTTGTCGCCCAGGTGTTCCGCCGAGATCGTGAGCATGACCTTGTCGACGTGCAGATTGTCGGGGGTGACCAGGCCCGAGACGACGAGCTCGCCGAGCCCCCACGCGGCGTCGATCACGATCGTGGACCGGTCACCGTTGGACGGGTCGACGGTCATCGCGACGCCGGCGGCCTTCGCGTCGACCATCTTCTGCACCGCGACCGCCATCGACAGGCCTTCGTTCGGGATCCCGGCGCGCAGGCGGTAGACGATCGCGCGGGACGTGTACAGCGACGCCCAGCAGCGCCGCACGTGCTCGGCGACCTCGTCGCGACCGATGAGCCAGAGGTAGGTGTCCTGCTGGCCGGCGAAGCTCGCATCGGGCAGGTCCTCAGCCGTGGCGGAGGAGCGGACGGCGACCGGGGTCTCCTCGGCGAAGCGCGACTGCAGCGCGGCGTACGCCTCGGAGAACTCGTCGTGGATCTCCGGCGGCACCGGGCGCTTGAGGATCTCGTCGCGGATCTGCGCGGAGACCCGGTCGATGCTCTCGACGTCGTCGGAGTCGATCGTGGCGAGCAGGGCGTGGATGTCGTCGGCTATGCCGGAGCTCTCGATGAAGGCCGTGTACGCGTCCGTGGTGATCGCGAAGCCGGGAGGGACCGGCATCCCGGCCGTCGTGAGGGCGACGAGCGAGGCGCACTTGCCGCCGAGGAGCTCGATCGGTGCGGGGCCGGTCTCCTCGAAGAAGCGGGTGAACAGGCGCTCTGACATGTCAGGCCTCCCAGGTGACGGGGACGGACGTGGGGACGCGGAAGGAGAGGTTCTCGCCGAACGCGATCGGGGCGCCGGTCAGGCGCAGGCTCGGCACGGCGGCTGCCGTCTCTTCGAGGACGATGCGGTCCTGGAGCTTGGCGAGCATGTTGCCGAGGCAGTAGTGGATGCCGTATCCGAACGACATGTGGTTGCGCGCGTCGGTGCGGTCGATGTCGAACACGTCGGGGTGGGCGAACACGTCCTCGTCGCGGTTGGCCGAGCCCATCACGAGCAGGATGCCGGCGCCCTCGGGAATCGACACTCCCCCGATCTCGGTGTCGCGGAGGGCCTTGCGGCGCCAGGCGACGATCGAGCCGCTGTAGCGGAGGACCTCGTCGATCGCCGACGGGATGCGGGACGGATCGGCGACGATCGCCTCCCATGCCGCCCGGTGGCCGAGGAGGACGCGGATCGAGTTCGCGATCAGGGTCGTCGTCGTCTCGTGGCCGGCGAACAGCAGGCTGTAGCAGAGCGAGGCGATCTCATGATCGGTGATCTCGGCGCCCGCACCCTGCGCTTCGACGAGGTCCGCGATCAGGCTGTCGCCGCCCTCCTGGTGGGCTTCGACGACCAGGCGCTGGCACTCCTGCCAGTACTCGACGAGGTTGTGCGCGTGCGGGATCTGCTGCTCGTCGCTGAGGTCGCCCCACGTCATCGCGCCCCGCGAGTCCGACCAGCGCTTGTACGTGGGCACCATCGCGGGGTCGACGCCGAGGAGCGTGAGGATCGTGATCGTCGGGATGTCGAAGGCGATGTCGCGGAGGAAGTCGCCCTGCCGCTCGGGGGTGGCGAGCATGCACCGCAGCGCGGCACGCGTGTTCTCGCGGATCGTCGGCTCAAGCGCCTTGAACCGCCGCGGCGTGAACGCGCGCTGGGCGATCGCGCGGATGCGGGTGTGGTCCGGGGGGATGCGGGCCGACAGGCCGGAGTACGCCGTGAAGCCCCCCTCCTTCATGATCCGCGTCGCTTCCGGGCCGCGCTCGCGCACCGGGGCCTGCGCGTTCTCGCTCGAGAAGGTCTCCCAGTCGTCGAACACGGCGCGGACGTCGGCCCAGCGTGTGACGACCCAGAGACCGACCCGCTCGTCGTACATGACGGGCTCTTCGCGGCGCAGGCGCTCGTAGGCGGGGAAGGGGTCGGTCATGTCGAACGGCTCGTACCCGTGGTGGTCGGCGCCGGCGGTGAAGGCCGTGTGGTCGACGGGGCAAGCGGCATCCGCGGCCCTCGAGGGCGCCGCCTCGTGCAGGTCGGTGCGGGATGCTGCCATGACGACTCCTTCGTTCTGCGCCGGTGCAGGGGCACCACTCGGTGCGCTGGTCACATTCCACCTCCGCCCTTCGCGCCGCCGGTAGCGGACTTCCGCTGAGTGGAAATGAGGTGCTCCGGGCCGCGGGGCTCCGGCCTCACGGCTCGCAGGGAGAAGCCGCCGACGCTGCGCTCGATGCGATGCGCGATGCCGCGCATCGCCGGCAGG
>JASBUD010000184.1 GCA_030148105.1 Microbacterium sp.
CTCGGGCCGCACTCCGCCGTCGAGGTGGTCGTGCAGCGAGATCTTGGGCAGCCCGCGAAGGGACAGCCCCTGCAGCTTCGTGTCGCCGTGCTGGTCGATCGGCATGTCGGTCTCCTCTGCGCCGGAGGCGCGGTGTGGGGGGTGGAACGGGGCGGATGCCGCCGCCTCAGGCGGTGATGCGTTCGAGTACTCGCGGCCGGGCTGCCGGGGCGTCGGCCCCGATCTCCCAGGATCCCTCGAGCGCCTCGAGCGCACGCGCGAAGCGGGACCCATCATCGGCGAGCAAGGTGAACAGCGGCTGACCGGCGGCGATGGGGTCGCCGAGCCCCACGTGCAGGTCGATCCCGGCGGCGTGGATCACCGGATCCTGGGCGCGAGCGCGCCCCGCGCCGAGGCGCCACGCCGCGACGCCGAACGGCAGCGCGTCCAGCCGGCTCACGACACCGGCAGACGGTGCGGTGACCGTGTGGGTCTCGCGGGCGACCGGGAGGGCGGCATCCGGATCCCCGTCCTGCGCGATGATCATCGCGCGCCACGCGTCCATCGCCCGCCCGTCCTTCAGTGCCGCCTCGACGTCCGCATCGGGCTGTCCCGCGAGGGCCAGCATCTCGCGGGCGAGGGCCACGGTGAGCTCGACGATGTCAGCGGGTCCTCCGCCGGCGAGCACCTCGACCGACTCGCGGACTTCGTTCGCGTTGCCGATCGTGCGCCCGAGCGGCGTGTTCATGTCGGTGAGGAGCGCCGTCGTCGCGACGCCGGAGTCGGTGCCGAGCGCCACCATCGTCCGCGCGAGCTCTCGCGCGCGGTCGACGTCGCGCATGAACGCCCCGGAGCCGAACTTCACGTCCAGCACGAGCGAATCCGTGCCCTCGGCGATCTTCTTGGACATGATGCTCGAGGCGATGAGAGGGATGGCCTCGACGGTTCCGGTGACGTCCCGCAACGCGTAGAGCTTCTTGTCGGCGGGAGCGAGACCGGAGCCCGCGGCGCAGATCACGGCGCCCACGTCACGCAGCTGCGCGAACATCTCGTCGTTGCTCAGTGCCGCGCGCCATCCGGGGATCGACTCGAGCTTGTCGAGCGTCCCACCGGTGTGGCCGAGACCACGGCCCGACAGCTGCGGCACTGCGACACCGAAGGCCGCCACGAGCGGCGCGAGCGGGAGGGTGATCTTGTCGCCGACGCCGCCGGTGGAGTGCTTGTCGACCGTCGGCTTGCCGAGGCCGGCGAAGCTCATCCTCTCCCCCGAGGCGATCATCGCGTCGGTCATGACGCGGATCTCGGAGCGCTCCATGCCGTTCAGCAGCACCGCCATCGCGAACGCCGCCATCTGCGAATCGGCGACGTAGCCACGCGTGTACGCGTCGACCATCCAGCGCAGAGCGTCTTCGGGGACGACCCCGCCGTCGCGCTTGGCGCGGATGACGTCGACGGCGTCGAAGGGCTCCGGCGCGGTCACCGCGACGCCTCTTCGAGCTCGCGCGGACCGAACGCGTCGGGCAGCACCTCGTCGATCGTGCGGATGCCGGACACGGTCTCCAGCAGCATCCCGGGGATCGCGTGTTCGTACAGCAGCTGCCGACAGCGCCCGCACGGCATGAGCGTGCGGCCCTGACCGTCCACGCACACGAACGCGACGAGCTTGCCGCCGCCGGACATGAACAGGTCGCTCACGAGCGAGCACTCCGCGCATAGCGTCACACCGTACGAGGCGTTCTCGATGTTGCAGCCCGACACGATGCGGCCGTCCGAGACGAGCGCGGCGGCGCCCACCTTGAAGCGCGAGTAGGGGACGTAGGCGAGCTCCTTCGCGGCGGTCGCCGCGGCGCGCAGCTCGTCCCAGTCGATGTCGGTCACAGCGAATCCTCCGATGGATCAGAACGGCGGACGAGCGGATGCCGCGCCCGGCGGACCGGACGCGGCAGCACTCATCCCTTGATGTAGGGCACGCCGTCCGCGGCAGGTGCCCGGGAGCGGCCGACGACTCCGGCAACGACGAAGATCGTCACCAGGTACGGCAGCATCAGCATGAATTCGCTCGGGACCGGCGAGCCGATCACGCTGAGCGTGTTCTGCAGGCTCGACGCGAAGCCGAACAGGAGCGCCGCCAGGGTCGCCTTGAACGGGTCCCACTGGCCGAAGATCACCGCGGCCAAGGCGATGAAGCCCGCACCCGCCGTCATCTCCTTGTTGAAGGCGATGCCGTTTCCGATCGTGAAGACCGTGCCGCCGAGACCGGCGATCGCGCCCGCGAGCAGGACGTTCCAGAACCGGGTCGGGTTGACCTTGATACCGACGGTGTCGGCCGCCTGCGGGTGCTCACCGACGGCGCGCAGACGCAGGCCCCATCGGGTGCGGAACATCCCGAACCAGACGAGCGCGACCGCGATGTACATGAGGTACACGATGATCGTCTGCCGGAACAGCACCGGACCGATGATCGGGATCTCGCTCAGGAACGGGATCGGGATGCGCGGGAACCGCGGCGGGGAGTTCAGCAGCGCCTGGTTCGGCTGGAGGACCTGCGAGTAGAAGAAGCTCGTCAGGCCGATCACGAGGACGTTCAGGACGACACCGACGATCACCTGATCGACGAGATATCTGATCGCGAAGGCTGCCAGGACGAACGCCACGAGCACGCCGGCGAACATCGCCGCGACGAGACCGAGCAGCGGCTGTCCGGTGAGCGAGGAGACCACCGCCGCGCTGAAGGCTCCGGCCAGCAGCTGACCCTCGATCGCGATGTTCACGACACCCGCCCGCTCGCCGATCACGCCGGCGAGAGCCCCGTAGATCAGGGGGATCGCGAGGGCCACCGCGCCGGCCAGGAGCCCGGCGACCGGGATCGTCGCACCCGCCGCGGCCCACGTGAGGAACCCGACGATCGCGATGACGATGTAGGCCGCGACGAGCCAGAGCGGCGTCTTGCGGAACCCGCGCACGAGGATGGCCGAGAAGACCGTCAGCAGCACGAGCAGGCCGAACACCGTCCAGATCGTCACCCCGACCGGCGCGCTGATCGCGGGCAGCTGCAGGGCGTCAGCCTCGGTCGAGATGCGGAACGTCGTCTCACCGCTGCGCGGCACGGCGAGGATCAGCAGCGCGTAGAGAACGGTGAAGACCGCGAACGCGATCGGCGCTTTCCAGCTGCGCACGTCGGCCTTCGCGGGTGCCTCGACGGCTGCCGCGCCTGTGGTCTGCGTGAGTGTCACTTCGCCACCGCCCCTGCCTCGGCCTTGAGCTGCTTCTGCCGCGCCTTCTCGCGCCGGCGCTGATCGCGCTCGGCGGAGGGCAGGAAGAAGATCGTCCGCACGAGTGGCGGTGCCGCGATGAAGAGCACGATGAGCGCCTGGACGACCGTGATGATCTCGATCGGCACGCCCTGTGCGGCCTGCATGGAGAATCCACCGGCCTTGAACGCGCCGAACAGGATGCCGGCCGCGAACGTGCCCCACGGCGTTGAGCGTCCGAGTAGGGCGACCGTGATCGCATCGAATCCGATTCCGGCGTCGATGTCGGCCGAGAAGCCGGTCGTGATCGTGCCGAGCACCTGGTTCACTCCGGCCAGGCCCACCAGCGCGCCGGCGATCAGCATGCCGATGATGTACATGCTCGGTACGTTGATGCCCGCCACGCGCGCCGCGTGCGGGTTCTCCCCCACGGCGCGGAACTTGAATCCGAGGCTCGACCGGCTGAGGATCCACCACACCACGATCGTCGCGATGATCACGAGGATGAAGCCGAAGTGCAGGTTGTATTGGGGTCCGAACAGCTCGGGGAAGACCGCGGTGTCCTTCATCGGGGGAGTCTTCGGGTTGCTGGAGCCCGGAGCCTGCAGCAGGCCGGGGGTGCGCAGCATCCACGAGATCAGATAGAACGCGATGAAGTTCAGCATGATCGTCACGATGACTTCGTGCGCGCCCGTCCAGGCCTTCAGCGCACCCGCGATGCCGGCCCACAGCGCGCCGGCGATCAGGCCCGCGAGCAGGGCCACGATCATGTGGATGCCCCACGGCAGGTCGAGCGAGAACGCGACCCAGCCGGCCGCCGCCGACGCCATGAGCATCTGCCCGCGGCCGCCGATGTTGAACATGCCGATGCGGAACGCGAGCGCGACGCCCAGGCCCGCCGCGATCAGCGGGGTCGCGAAGGTGAGCGTCTCGGTGAGGGGACGGATGCCGCGGGCGAAGGTCGGCGCACCGAAGTTGTACACCGAGCCCTGGAACAGGGCGATGTAGGCGCCGGAGACCGCGCTCCAGACCGCCGCGATCGTGTCACCGGGTCGTGCGAAGAAGTACTTCGACGCCGTCTGGACCTCCTCGTCGGTGAAGGCGATCATGATGCCGCCGACGATGAGGGCGAGCAGCACCGCGAGCACCGAGATGATCGCGTTGCCCTGGGTGATCTTGAGGAACGTGTCGTGCCACTTCGACGGCTCCGGCGCCTCCTTCTGCACGAGGGGCGCGGATCCGGGCGCGGTGATCGACGTGCCTCCGGTCAGGTTCTCGCTCATGCCGCGACTCCTCTGTCGTCGGTGGGCGGGGTCGCTTCGGCGGGCGTCTCGCCGGCCATCATGAGACCCAGGACGCCGCGCGGGGTGTCGCCCGGGACGATGCCGATGATGCGACCGCGGTACATCACGATGATGCGGTCCGCGAGCGCGGTGACCTCGTCGAGCTCGGTCGAGACGACGATCACCGGGATGCCGGCATCCCGCGTCTGCACGATGCGCTTGTGGATGAACTCGATCGAGCCGACGTCCACGCCGCGGGTCGGCTGCGCCGCCACGAGCAGGGACCGATCCCGGCTGAGTTCGCGGGCGAGCGCGACCGTCTGCTGGTTGCCGCCGGAGAGCGTGCCGACCGGGGCGTCGATCCCGGGACCGCGGACGTCGAATTCGGTGAACTTCTGCGCGGCGAACTCGGCGATGTAGCCGAGTCGGAGACTGCCGGCGCGGACGAACGGCGGCCCGTCGGTGCGGTCGAGCACCAGGTTCTCGGCGATCGTCATCTTGCCGACGAGCCCGTGCTCCTGACGGTCCTCGGGGACGAACCCGACTCCCTCGTCGAGGATGCGGCGGACGCTGGCGCCGACGAGCTCCTCACCGTTGAGCGTGATCGATCCCTGCACGCGCTGCTCGAGACCGACCAGCGCCTCCGTCAGCTCGGTCTGACCGTTGCCCTGCACACCGGCGATCGCGACGATCTCGCCCGCCCGCACGTCGAAGCTCACGTCGTTGACGACGATCTGGTCCTTCGCGTCGATGACCGTGAGGCCTTCGACCACGAGGGACCGGTCGCCGAGCTTCGGCTCGTCCTTGTGCACCTTGAGCTCGACGGCGCGACCGACCATGAGTTCGGCCAGCTCGGCGTTCGTCGCCGTCGGCGACGCCTCGCCGACGACCTTGCCGAGCCGGATCACCGTGATGCGATCCGCGACCTCGCGGACTTCGCGCAGCTTGTGGGTGATGAACACGATCGAGGTGCCCGACTCCTTGAGCTGGCGCATGATGCCCATGAGCTCATCGGTCTCCTGCGGCGTGAGCACGGCGGTCGGCTCATCGAAGACGAGGACGCGCGCGTCGCGCGAGAGCGCCTTGATGATCTCGACGCGCTGCTGCACGCCGACCGGGAGGTCTTCGACCAGCGCATCGGGATCGACGTCGAAACCGAAGCGGGCGGAGATCTCGCGGACGCGCTCGCGCGCGGTGGCGAGGTCGAGGATGCCGCCGGCCTTGGTCGCCTCATGGCCCAGCATGACGTTCTCGGCGACGGTGAAGACGGGGATCAGCATGAAGTGCTGATGGACCATTCCGATGCCGGCGCGCATCGCATCGCCGGGACCCTGGAAGTTCTGGACGACATCGTCCAGGAGGATGACACCGTCGTCGGCACGGTACAGCCCGTAGAGAACGTTCATCAGCGTCGACTTGCCGGCGCCGTTCTCGCCCAGGAGACAGTGGATCTCTCCGGGCTGGACGACGAGGTCGATGTGATCGTTCGCGACGAGGGTGCCGAACCGCTTGGTGATCCCGCGGAGTTCGAGCTTCATAGCTGAAGATCCTAGTAAGTGGGGCGCGTTCGGGCGCGTGGGGAAAACGGAAACGGGGAGGCTGGGCGACCAGCCTCCCCGTCCGTGGAGGGATTACTGAGCGAGGTAGGACTCGACCGGGATCGAGCCGTCGATGATGCCCGCCGCGATCGTGTCGAGCTCGCCCTGGAGGTCAGGCGAGACCTTGGACTCGAAGTCGTGGAACGGGGCCAGCGCCACGCCCTCGTTCTCGAGCGTGCCGATGAACGGCGTCGCGTCGAAGTCGCCCGTACCGGCGGCCAGGACCGCCTCCTGGACGCCCACGTCGATCGCCTTGCGGATCGAGGTCAGCAGCAGGTCGGCGACCGACGGGTCGGTCTCGAACACGTCCGCGTCCACGCCGAGCAGCGCGATGTCGCGGCCGGAGTCGCGGATCACCGAAGCAGCGCTCTGGTAGATCGGTCCGCCGACGGGCAGGAGTACGTCCACACCCTGGTCGACCAGCCCCTGGGCCGCGTTGATGGCGTCCTGGTTGGCCGCGAAGCCACCGGTGAAGACACCGTCCTGAGCAGCGCGATCCCAGCCGAGGACCTCGACCGTGTCACCCTTCTCGGAGTTCCAGTACTCCACGCCCTGCGCGAAGCCGTCCATGAAGATCGAGACGGTCGGGAAGTTCATGCCGCCGAACGTGCCGACCTTCTTGGCCGTCGAGTACGACGCCGACGCGTAGCCGGCGAGGAACGCGGCCTGCGAGGTGTCGAAGATGATCGGCTTGATGTTGGGCGCGTCGGTGTTGCCGTCGAAGTCGTTGTCGACCACGTCGTCGATCGAGACGAACTCGATGTCGGGGTTGGCGATCGCGGCCTCACCGGCGGCGGACGCGAGCGCGAAGCCGACCGTGATGATGAGCGTGCAGTTCTGGTCGATCAGGCTCGTGATGTTCGGGGCGAAGTCCGCCTCGGAGTCCGACTGGACCGTGACGTATTCGACGCCGAGCTCATCGGAGGCCGCAACGAGGCCCTCGAAGCCGAGCTGGTTGAACGACTTGTCGTCGAATCCGCCCGCGTCCGAGACCATGCAGGGCTTGAAGCCGTCGACGGCACCGCCGGCGGCAGCGGTTTCGCTGGCGGCCGGCTCGGGTGCCGATCCGCAGCCGGCAAGGGCGACGAGGAGTCCGGCGGCGGCAACTACCCCGACGAACTTCTTGGTGGTAGAGAAAGTCAACTCACGCCTCCATGAAAGGTGCCCCGCGCACTTCGCGGGTGACGTGCCAAAGTTACCGACTGTGACGCGGGGCTTGCATGCCGGACAGGCCCCCGGCGGCCAATGGTTACAAAGACGCAACACGCCGGAATCGGATGCCGCACTCGGCGGGACTGCGATTCACCGGTGCCGGTGCGCCGGGTGCGGCATCCGATCAGAGGACGTCGCCGCGTCCGGTGAGCTTGAGGGCGTCCACGACGCCCTTCACGCGCTGCGCGTGCTCGCTCGTGGTCACCAGGAGCGCGTCCTCGGTGTCGACCACGACGATGTCCTTCACTCCGATCAGGCTGATCACGCGCTGCGTCTGACTGACGACGATGCCGCTGGAGGCATCGGAGAGGATGCGCGCGTTCTCGCCCAGGATCGCCAGGTCGTTCTTGCGTCCGTGGGAGTTGAGCTTGGCCAGGCTCGCGAAATCGCCCACGTCGTCCCAGTCGAAGTGGCCCGGGATGACCGCGAGGCGCCCTTTCTCGGCGGCGGGTTCGGCGACGGCGTAGTCGATCGCGATCTTGGTGAGGGTCGGCCACACGCGGTCCACGACCGGACCGCGCTTCTCGCGGTCGTCCCACGCCTCGGCGAGATCCATGAGACCGGCGTAGAGGTGCGGGTCCTGCTCGGCGATCTCCCCGAGAAGGACGTCGGCACGCGAGATGAACATGCCGGCGTTCCACAGGTACGACCGCTCGGCGAAGTACTCCTTGGCCGTCTCCAGATCGGGCTTCTCGACGAAGCGCTCCACCAGTGCGGCCTCGGGTGCGCCGTCGACCATGAGCTCGGATGCCTTCTTCATGTAGCCGAATCCGATCGAGGGCTCGGCCGGCTGGATGCCGATCGTGCAGATGTAGCCCTCGCGCGCGACGGCGACCGCCTGGCGCACCGCCCACTCGAACAGATGCGGGACGCGGATCACGTGGTCGGCCGCGAACGAGCCGATGATGACGTCGGGTTCGCGACGCACCAGGATCGCTGCGGCGAGACCGATCGCCGCGGTCGAATCGCGCGGCTCGGACTCCAGGAACACGTTGTGGTCGGGGATGTCCGGCAGTTCCTTCTCCACGGCGGCGCGGTGCGCGCGCCCCGTGACGACCGCGATGCGGTCGCCGCCGGTCAGCGGCTCGAGACGGTTCCACGTGTCGCGCAGCAGCGACGAACCCGATCCGGTGAGGTCGTGCAGGAACTTGGGGGCGTCCGCGCGCGACAGCGGCCACAGGCGGCTGCCGATCCCGCCTGCGGGGATGACGGCGTAGAAGTCCTCGATCGGCTCTGGCATGCCTCCACCGTAGCCGCGGGCCCCGACCGGCGCG
>JASBUD010000191.1 GCA_030148105.1 Microbacterium sp.
TCGTAGTAGAGCTCCACGTCCTCTGCGCTCAGCCTGACGGGCACGAGCAGGGTGCCGTCGAAGTCGAAGGGCTCGAGCTCGACGTCGGGCTGACCGGCCCACCCGACCCACGCGCCATCGGCCTTCTGCATCACGGGTTCGAGCGCGGTCACCAGGCCACCGGGAGAGCGACGCCACTCTCCCCCGCCGGCGTCGGAGACGCGGTCCACCGGAAGGCGGTTGGCGACGACGACGAACTCGGCCTTGTGCACGGATGACTCCTGACTGGGGGGACTCCCAGGCTAACAGCGGGCTGTCAAGGGGCCGTGGGGGTTGCGGTCAGCCGATAACGTTGTCGGCATGCGCAAGTACCTTTTCGGAACCGGGCTCATCAGCGCCGTCATGGGCGGTGTCACGCTGTTGCGGAGCCTGCGCAGCGAGGAGACGTTCACGTGGCGGACCGCCCTCGCGTGGCTCAGTTGGGGCATCACGCTCGCCCTGGCGATCGGCTCCGTCGTCGACACCCGCCGCGCGTCCCGCGGCAGGCTCATCGCGACGGACTCCCCCGTCGACGACAATCGCACGGACCTGCTCAAGAAGCGGATCCGCCGCTGACCTCAAGGTCGATCTCGTAGTGCACGAACCCGGTGTCGGCGGCCACGCGGTCATAGAGTCGGCGCGCGCGAGCGTTCGTGCGCTGAGTGAGCCAGTACACCTTCGGGCTGCCGTTCTCCCGTGCCCACTCCCGAACGTGTGCGATCAGCGCCTCACCGAGCCCGGCGCCGCGCGCGCCGGGCTGGACGAACAGATCCTCCAGGTAGCAGTACGGACCGTCCGACCATGTGGACGGGTGCGTGAGCCAGTGCACGAAGCCCACGGCCGCGCCGGCGTCGTCGCGGATGAGGGCGCCGTGCACGGCGTCGTCGTCCGCTGACACCAGCCGCGCGAACGTCAGCTCGCTCTGCGCGTCGCTGAGCTCGGTCTCATAGAACTCGAGGTAGGCCCGCCAGAGCGGCATCCACTCGTCGTGGTCTTCCGAGGTGAGCGGCGCAATCGCGGACATGACGCCGAGAGTATCCGCTCAGCGCGTGAGGATGAGCGCGTCCCCCTGACCGCCCCCGCCGCACAGGGCGACCGCCGCGGTGCCGGAGCCGCGCCGGACGAGCTCGTGCACCGCGTGCACGACGAGTCGGTTTCCGGAGGCGCCGATCGGGTGCCCGATCGCGATCCCGCCGCCGTGGATGTTCACGACGTCATCCGACAGCCCGAGTTCGCGCTGCGACTGCGCGACCACCGCGCCGAACGCCTCGTTGATCTCGACGATGTCCAGATCGGATGCCGCGATCCCCTGCTTGCCGAGCGCCTTCTCGATCGCGCGCGCCGGCTGGGCGTGCAGCGAATTGTCGGGGCCGGCGACCTGACCGGACGCGCCGATCACGGCGAGTACCTCCCACCCGTTCTCATCGGCGTGCGAGCGCGTCGTCAGCACGACCGCGGACGCGCCGTCGGAGATCGGCGACGAGTTGCCGGCCGTGATGGAACCGCCCTGCGCGAACGCGGCGCGCAGTCCCGCGAGCGTCTCGGTCGTCGTCTCCGGGCGGATGCCCTCGTCGCGCGTGACCACCAGGGGATCCCCCTTGCGCTGCGCGACCTCGACCGGAACGATCTCCGCATCGAAGACCCCGGCTTCGTACGCGGCGGCCGCGCGCTGGTGCGAGCGGGCCGCCACCGCGTCCTGGTCCTCTCGGGTCAGGGAGTAGCGCTCATTGAGCTGCTCGGTCGACAGTCCCATCGACACCTTGTCGTAGGCATCGGTCAGCCCATCGAACGCCATGTGGTCGAGGACCTCGACCGTGCCGTACTGCCAGCCCTCTCGGGAGCCCATCAGCAGATGGGGCGCGCGCGTCATCGACTCCATGCCGGCGGCGACGACGACCGTCGCGTCTCCGGTGCGGATCATGCGCGCACCGTCGATGATCGCCGTCAGCCCGGACAGGCACACCTTGTTGATCGAGGCGGCGTGGACGCTCCACGGAATGCCGGCACCGATCGCCGCCTGACGTGCGGCGTTCTGACCCGAGCCGGCCGGCAGCACCTGTCCGACGAGCACGGCGTCGACGGCGTCTGCCGGCACCCCGCCCTGCGCGAGTGCTCCCGCGATCGCGAGGGAACCGAGCTGGGGCGCCGTGAACGACGCCAGCTGGCCTTTGAGCCGCCCCTGCGGCGTGCGGGCGGCGGCGACGATGACGATGTCTTCGGTGGTCATGAGGCGATCTCCCTCTCTCGTGCAGTCAGCTCATCCGGGACGATGAGCGGAGGTTCCGTGGCCGCGATGATCTCGTCGACGCTCACGCCGGGCGCGGTCTCGACGAGCACGAGCCCTTCGGCGGTCACATCGATCACGGCGAGGTCGGTGATGATCCGGTCGACGACGCCCTTGCCGGTCAGCGGCAGCGAGCACGCGTCGACGATCTTCGCCGAGCCGTCCTTCGCGATGTGCTCCATGAGGACGATGACCTTCTCGGCGCCGTGCACGAGATCCATCGCGCCGCCCGGGCCTTTGACCATCTTCCCGGGGATCATCCAGTTCGCGAGGTCGCCCTGCGCCGAGACCTGCATCGCGCCGAGGATCGCGGCATCGATCTTGCCGCCGCGGATCATCCCGAAGCTCGTGGCGGAGTCGAAGAACGCCGCGCCCGGGAGGGTGGTCACCGTCTCTTTGCCGGCATTGATGAGATCGGGGTCGACGTTCTCCTCGGTCGGGTAGGGACCGACGCCCAGGATGCCGTTCTCGGACTGCAGCACGACGGTCATGCCCTCGGGCACGTAGTTGGGCACGAGCGTGGGCAGCCCGATGCCGAGGTTCACGTACGAGCCGTCGGAGAGCTCGGCGGCCGCGCGGGCCGCCATCTCGTTGCGGGTCAGGGCCATGGTCATGCTCCTTCGGGGATGTCGCGGCTCAGTGCATCGGCGACCGACACGGTGCGGCGCTCGATGCGCTTCTCGATGTCGTGCCCGACCTCGATGATGCGGTGGACGTAGATTCCGGGCAGATGGATCTGGTCGGGATCGAGTTCCCCCGGCTCCACGAGCTCCTCGACCTCGGCGATGCACACCCGGCCGGCCATCGCCGCGAGTGGGTTGAAATTGCGCGCCGCCTTGTTGAAGATCAGATTGCCGTGGCGGTCGCCTTTGAGGGCGTGCACGAGCGAGAAGTCGGTCACGATCGCCTCCTCGAGCACGTAGTCGCCGGCGATCCCGCCCACCACGAACGCGCGGACATCCTTGACCGGTGAGGCGACGGCGACTCCGCCCTGTCCGTCGTACCGACGCGGCAGACCGCCCTCGGCGACCTGCGTGCCGACGCCGGTCTGCGTGAAGAACGCGGCGATCCCCGAGCCGCCGGCCCGCAGCTTCTCGGCCAGCGTGCCCTGCGGAGTGAGTTCCAGTTCGAGCTCGCCGGAGAGGAACTGCCGCTCGAACTCCTTGTTCTCGCCGACGTACGACGAGGTCATCTTGCGGATGCGCTTCGCGTTCAAGAGCACCCCGAGTCCCCAGTCGTCGACACCGCAGTTGTTGCTGACGATGCTGAGGTCGCCGGTGCCCTGAGCGAGCAGTGCCTGGATGAGCGCGGTCGGGTTGCCGGACAGGCCGAAACCGCCGACGGCGAGCGAGGCGCCCTCCGGGATGTCGGCGACGGCCTCGGTGGCGGACGCGTAGGTCTTGTCGATCACGGGCGACTCCTGTGTCGGTACGAGCGGGGTGCTCCCATCCTGCGCCGATCGGATGCCGAGCGCACCCCTGCGCTTGTCATGTGGAACCCTGCGCGACTACCGTCCATATGGTGGACACAACATCGGGTCGATCCGTTCCCGGCGCACAATCGATCGCCAGGGCGGCACGCCTGCTGCGATTGGTGACCGCGGCCGGCGCGGACGGGCTCAGCGTGGCCGAGCTCGCGCGGAGCGCCGACCTCACGCGCCCGACCGCGCATCGACTCCTCACGGCGCTCCGGCACGAGGGACTCGTCGACCAGGAGGAACGCAGCGGGCGATGGATGCCGGGGCCCGAGCTGTATCTCATGGGCACGGTCGCGGCATCCCGCTACGACATCACCGGGATCGCGCGCGACGTCGTGCGATCCCTCGCCGTGCGCACGGAGGAGAGCGCGTTCCTGTCGGTGCGACGAGGAGATGAGACGGTGTGCCTTCTCCGGGAGGAGGGCAGCTTCCCGATCCGGTCGTTCGTCCTCTCGGAAGGCGTGCGGTTCCCGCTCGGTGTCGCATCCGCGGGACTCGCGATCCTCGCTTTCCTCCCACCCCACGATGTGGACGCCTACTTCGAGCGTCACCCCGAGCTCGGGCAGCGTTGGGGTGCCGCACACGCGGAGCCGCGACTGCGGACCCGACTGAAGGAGACACACGAGCGGGGGTTCGCCCTGAACCCCGGGCTCATCGTCGAGGGCAGCTTCGGGCTCGGAGCGGCGGTGTTCACGCGCGAGGGGCATCCGCAGTGGGCGCTGAGCCTGACCGGGGTGCAGTTCCGCTTCGGGCCGGATCGGCTTGCAGAACTCGGACGCATCCTGCTCGCACACGCGCATCAACTCACCACGAGGGTCGCGTCCGCGCAGCGCTGAGCATCAGCGCGCAGGCAGACGCTCCCGCACGACACTGGCGATCACATCAGCGCCCCGCGGCGACATCGCGATCGTGTAGTGATTCACATCCTCGACGGCGACGTGCCCGAGACCCGGATACCGCGTGAGCAGTTCGGGCACCCGCTCCGCGTCGTATAGGGCGGGCACCTGATCGAGGAGCCCGCGCTCGGCCGTGAGCAGCACCGTCGGACGACGCAGGTGCGCGAGCGCGTCGACGATCGCCGTGCCGGTGTTCTGATCGATCGAGTCCTCCTCAAGCGTGGCGTAGCTCGTGGAAGGGCGCAGCTCGGGCTCTTCTCCCACCAAGTCGTACGCGAGATAGGCCTCGAGTTCCGGCGTCCAATCCCGTGCGAACGCGGGGTGCGCCCGCCAGAAGTCCCGGTAGGACTCGACGCTCGCGAAACGCAGGGCGAGCCGGTCGGCGGTCGGCCCCAGGACCGTGCGGATCGCCTCGTCGGCAGAGATGCCCGCGGGCAGATCGAGCGGCAGTCCGCCGTCCACCAGCACGATGCCGTCGACCCGATCGGGGTGGAGATCCCCGAAGACGAGCGCTACGAACGCGCCCATCGAGTGTCCGACCACGACGGCGCGCTCGACCTCGAGCGCGTCCATCACGTCGGCGAGGTCCCGCGCGTGCGCCGCGAGTCCGGCAGGACCGGTCAGACCGTTGCTCCGGCCGCGGCCGCGGAGGTCCGGCGCGATCACCCGGACGCCCGGAAGCCGCTCGGCGACGAACGGCCACGACAGGTGGGACGCCGTCACCCCGTGGATCAGCAAAACCGCGGGACCGGCATCCGGGCCCCACAGCCCCACCCGCATGTCGCCGCCCTCGACGGGAACGTCGAGCGTGCGGTAGTGCGTGAGCGTCTCGGTCATCGCGCCGTCCACCCGCCGTCCATCGTGTACGAGGCGCCGGTGACCATGCCCGCCGAATCGGACACGAGCCAGCCCGCCAGTGAGGCGACCTCCTCGGGTTCGATCAGGCGCTGGATCGCGGACTCGGTGAGCATGATCTTCTCGACGACTTCGTCCTCGGGGATGCCGTGCACCGCCGCCTGATCGGCGATCTGCTTCTGCACGAGCGGTGTGTTGACGTAGGCGGGGTTGATGCAGTTGCTCGTGACCCCGTGCGGTCCCCCTTCGAGGGCTGTGACCTTCGACAATCCCTCGAGGGCGTGCTTCGCGGTGACGTACGCGGACTTGAAGGGGCTCGCGCGCAGTCCATGGGCGCTCGAGACGTTGAGGATCCTGCCCCATCCGCGTCGGTACATCCCGGGGAGCACGGCGCGGATGAGCAGGAACGGGGACTCCACCATGAGTCGCTGCATGAGCCGGAAGTCCTCGGGCACGAATTCCGCGATCGGGCTCACCCGCTGGATGCCGGCGTTGTTGACGAGGATGTCCACGTCGAGCGAGACGTCCTCGAGCGCTGCCGTGTCGGCGAGATCGACGAGCCACGGCTCACCCCCGACCTCTTCGGCCACGGACTCGGTCAGATAGACGTGGTGGTCGGCGACGATGACGTGCGCGCCGCGCGCGGCGAACTCCCGAACGCACGCGAGTCCGATGCCGCTCGCGCCGCCGGTGATGAGCGCGCGCCTGCCGGCGAGGTCCTGTTCGGTCATTCGGAGGTTCCGTTCTCGTCTGCGCCGGCGCGGGGCGCCAGGGCGTTGTCGATGAAGCGCATCATGTCGTCGAAGACCGCGGGCTCGATCGCGGACGGCGCAGCGCCGAGGCCGTCGCGCTCCCACAGCAGGAAGCGCATGCCGATGAGCTCACCCATGCCCATGAGCGCCCAGGCGGTCACGTGCGGGTCCAGAGCGCGGTCCACTTCGCCCGCCTGCTGCGCGGCGCGCAGTCCCGCCTCGTATCCGTCGACGATGCGGCTGTAGTGCAGCCGCAGGGTCTCCGGCGAGACGAACTCCGCTTCGCGCACGACGCGGTACAACGCCGGGTGCGCCGCCGTGAACCGGAAGAACCCTTCGAAACCCGCGCGCTCGGCTTCCAGTCGCGTCGCTGCTCCCGCCATCGCCTCCGACATCGAGTGGCGCACGCGCCGGTTCAAGTCGATCACGAGTGCTTCGAAGATCGTCTGCTTGCTGTCGAAGTACAGGTAGAACGTGCCGAGCCCGATCCCGGCGCGCTCGGTGATCTTGACGATCGACGCCTCGTGGTACCCCTGCTCGGCGAACACGACCTCGGCCGCCTCCAGCAGGCGCCGGCGGGTCGCCTCGCCACGCTTGGTCAGCGGGCGGCCGGTCGCGGGCGAGACGAGAGCGGCCTCCTCGTCGATCAGCTCATCGGGAACGGTCATGCGGCACACCTTCCACCATCCGTCGCGCTCGGTCCCTGAGTCGGGAGCGAGCGAGCTTGTCGATCGTCGACGTCGGGAGCGTATCGACGAATTCCATGCGCACGGGGACCTTGAAGCCGGCGAGCAGGCGACGCGCATGCGCGAACACCTCGTCCGGCGAAATCGGACCAGCGGCGACGACGAACGCGACGCCGCGTTCGCCCCACACCGGGTCGGGGACGCCGACGACGGCGGCAGCCTCGATGAGGGGATGCTGCACGAGGGCGGACTCCACTTCGGCCGGAGCCACGTTCTCGCCACCGGAGATGAAGATGTCCTTGAGTCGATCGACCACCCGGTAGGTGCCGGCCGTATCGCGCTGAACCAGGTCACCCGTGCGCAGCCAGTCGCCTGCCATCGCGCGCCGCGTCGCTTCATCGTCGCCGAGGTACTTCGCGAAGACGCTCGGACCGCGCACCCACAGCTCACCCGTCGCGCTCCCGCGCAACGGGAGGTGTGTGTCCGGATCGACGATCTGCACGCTCACATGCGGGTACGGTCGGCCGACGCCGCCCGACGTGACGCCGGCATCGTCCGGTGCGACGTGCAGGACGTTGGGTCCCGCTTCGGTCAGCCCGTATCCCTGGACGAGCCGCACGCCGCGCGAAGCCCACTGCGCGAGCAGCGCGGTCGGCATCGTGGCTCCGCCCACGAGCGCCAGCCGCAGGGAGGAGACGTCCGCGCTCTCCCAGTCCCGATCGGCGGCGAGGAGACCGTACTGGGTCGGCACCCCCATCATCGCCGTGACCCGTCGCTCGGCGATCAGCTGCAGGGCGCGGGCGGGCTGGAAGGTGCGCTCCAGCACGACCGTGGCCCCGACCCACCATGCGAGGAGCGGCTGGCAGTTCCAGGCGGCGACGTGGAACTGCGGCAGAATCGCCAGCACGACGTCGTCGTGCGTCAGCGGCAGCGCCTGGGCGAGGGCGAGGTTGTTCCAGAAGCAGTTCGCATGCGTGAGCACGACACCCTTCGGCGTCGCTTCGCTGCCGGACGTGAAGATCACCAGGAGTGGGTCATCGTCGCGGACGCGCCTGCTCTCGCGCGGCGTGGGCGCACCGGGGATCGACCTTTCGACGCCGGTCGAACCCAGGAACGCGCTGGGCGGGGGATTCTCGAGCCCGCGCATCGCTTCGTCAGCAAGCGCGGCGTACTCGTCGTCGATCAGGATGAGCGCGGGCGTGCACCGGATCATCACCGCGACCAGTTCGCTCGGCGTGCTGCGCCACGACAAGGGCACGAGGGCGATCCCCGCCAGGGCGCAGGCGAAGAACAGGACGACGTGGTCGGTCGAGTTGCCCGACACGGTGGCGATGCGGTCCCCCGGCCCGTAGCCGGCCGCTCGGAGTGCTGCGGCCAGATCCTCGGCACGTCGACCGAGCGTCGCGTAGTCGGTCCGCACGCCGCGGTCGTCGATCGCGATCCGGTGCGGTGAGCGCGCCGCGCGGTCGGTGAGCCAGCGGCCGATCGTGTGCGGGCCGTCCTCTGTCTCGGCACTCACGCTTTGACCTCTGCCGGCGCTTCGGCCTCGGCATCCGCATCGTCCATCTGACGCAGCGACAGGCGGACCCGCTCGCCCTTGCGTCGGCGCCACCAGGAATCGATCGTGCCGGCGATGCCGCCCGGAAGGAACATGACGACGAGGATGAAGAGCACACCGAGCAGGAAGAGCGGTTCGGACAGCGGGATGCGCAGGGCGTCAGGGAGGCCCGCGACGGCGTCGGATCCGGCGATCACGGTCAGTCGCTGATCGAGCAGGGTGTACAGCACGCCCCCCACGATGGCACCCCACCGGAATCCGACGCCACCCAGGACGACCATCACCAGGATCGTGATCGTGAGGTCGGCCGAGACCGCCCGCGGGACGGTTCCCGACTGCAGGAGCATGTAGGCCACGCCCGCCAGACTCGCGAGCACTGCGGCGATCACGAAGATGACGAGCTTCGCCCGGTAGGGACGGAGTCCGAGGACCCGGACCCGCTGCTCGTTCTCGCGGGTCGCGCGGGCGAGGTGGCCGAGCCGCGAAGTGTCCACCCACAGCACGACGAGGTAGACCACCACGAGGACGACGAGCGTGAACCAGTACAGATTGCGGGTGTTCATCACCCCGACGAGGAAGTCGGGCACGCCGCTCGTCTGCAGTCCGAGCCCCTCCTCGCCGCCGGTGATCTCGGAGTTGCGCCGCACGAGCACGGATCCCGCTTGCGCGAATGCGAGCGTGACCATCGCGAACGGGATGCCGGAGACGCGCATGGCGACCGCACCGGTCACGAGGGCGATCAGCATCCCGCCGATCAGAGCGATGAAGATACCCGGCCAGAGCGGAACGCCGAAGCGCTCGAGCGCGATGCCGAGGCCGTAGGCGCCCGCGCCGAAGTAGAGCGCGTGACCGAAGGACAGCATGCCGGCAGAGCCCAGCAGGAGATTGTACGAGAGCGCCAGCGCGGCGAACACCATGCACAGGGAGAGCAGCGCGAGGGTTCCCGGCAGATAGGTCGGGGTGGGCAGGACGCCGGGTATCGAGATGTTCAGCAGCGGAAGCACCGCCATCAGGATCACCAGGCCAGCGCCGACGATCGTCGGGACGAAGCGACGGATCATGCCTTCCTCCCGAGGATGCCGGAGGGGCGGACGAGCAGCACGACCGCGAGCAGGATCACGACGATGAAGTCCCCCGTACCGTTCAGATACGAGTTGGCGAACTGCTGCAGGACGGCCACCAGGACCGACGCGATCGCCGCACCCGTGAGGGACCCGAGCCCGCCGATCACCGTGACGATGAAGGCGAAGATGAGCAGCGTCGATCCGAGATGAGCCGACACGAACGTCGTGTAGTGCATCGCGAGCACCCCGCCGATCCCGGCTGCCGCACCGCCGATCGCGAACACGAGCGTGAACGAGCGTCGCACGTCGATGCCGAGCGCCGTGACCATCGACCTGTTCTCGACACCGGCGCGGATGATCATGCCGTAGCGGGTGCGCTGCAGGAACAGCACGAGAGCCGCGAGAACGAGCGCGGCGGCGATCATGAGCACCCAGTACGTGTTGGGGATCCGTGCACCGAGCACCTCGGTGGTCTGCCGGAGCCACGGCGGCCCCGAGACGTTGATCGCGTCCGTGCCCCAGATGCCTTCGAACAGGGCGACCGCGGCGAAGGACAGCCCGACGGTCACGAGCACCTGCTCGATGTGCCGCTCGTACAGCGGACGGATCAGGATGAGCTCGGTGAGCGTCGCGAACGCGGCGCCGACGAGCGAGCCGACCACGATCGACAGCAGGAATGCGCCCCAGGATGCCGTGCCCAGCGCCTGCGCGACCGCCCAGCCGATGAAGGCGCTCAAGGTGAGGAACGCACCGTGCGCGAAGTTGAGCACGTGCATGAGTCCGTAGATCAGACTCAGTCCCGACGCGACGAGGAAGTAGAGGGCACCGAGACCCACGCCCGTGATCAGGGTGAGGACGAGCATGCTCATGCCGCACCGACTTCCGCGTGGACACCGAGCAGGCGGCGGGTGAGCTCCTCGTCGTCGAGGATCCCGCGAGCGGAGCCGGTATGGACGACGCGGCCGCCGCCGATCACGATCGCCGTGTCGGCGAGTCGGCGCACGACCTCGAGATTCTGCTCGACCAGGAGGATCGGCACGATACGCGACGCCTCCTGCAGCGCGTCGGCGACCTCGCCGACGATCTTGGGGGCGAGGCCCTTCGTCGGCTCGTCCACCAGCAGCAGGCGGTTGTCATTGAGAAGGGCGCGGGCGACGGAGACCATCTGCTGCTGTCCGCCCGACAGCGTGCCGGCCATCTGAGCGCGACGCTGCACGAGGTCGGGGAAGAGCTGGTCGACGAAGTCGCGGCGCGGATTCTTCTGCCGCTCCGCGAGGGACAGGTTCTCGGCCACCGTGAGCTTCGCGAACACCTCGCGATCCTCCGGGACGTAGCCCACACCGCGCTGGACGATGCGGTGGGTGGGGAGCCCGTCGATCCGCTCGCCCGCGAGCGTGACCCGTCCGCGACGCTGGATGAGTCCGAGGATCCCCCGCAGCGTCGAGGTCTTGCCGACGCCGTTTCGACCCAGCACGGCGGTCACGCCTGTCGCCGGCACCGTGAAGCTGACGTCTTCGACGACCTGCTGCCCGGCGATCGAGCACCGCAGGCCGGCGACCTCGAGGATGGGTGCGCTCATGCCGCCGTCCCCAGGTAGGCGCTCTGCACGAGCGGGTCGGCCATGACCTTCTGGGGCGTGTCGTAGGCGATGATGCTGCCGAAGTACATGACGGCGACCTTGTCGACGAGACCCATCAGGACATCGATGTGATGCTCGACCATGAGAACCGTGCAGCCCGTGTCGCGCTGCATCTGCCGGATGATCTCCACCAGCCCGGCGACGTCGCCGGAACCCACTCCCGCCATCGGCTCGTCCAGCAGCACGATCGACGCTTTCGTCACCAGGAGCACGGCGATCTCGAGTTTGCGCTTGTCGCCGTGCGAGATGTCACCGGCCGCGGTGTCGCGCTTGTGGCTGAGCCCTACGGCAGCGAGGCCGTCCAGGGCCACCCGGGTGGCGGCATCCGATCTGCGGGGGAAGTGGAACAGGCTGTAGTCCCCGCCGAGCGCCACCTGTGCGGCGAGTCGGACGTTCTCGAGCACGCTCAATCGCGGAAACAGGCTCGACGTCTGGAAAGTGCGCCCCAGTCCCGCCCGCGCCCGTGCGGGCACCGAGCTCGTCGTGACGTCGACGCCGTCCATCAGGACCCGGCCCGCCGTGGGCTTCATGAGGCCGGAGACGACGTTGAACAGCGTCGTCTTGCCGGCGCCGTTGGGTCCGATGACCCCGACCAGCGAGCCGGCGGCGACATCGAGTTCGACATTCTTGAGAATCGTCGCACCGCCGATCTGCAGGCCGAGGGCCTGGATCTTCAGCGCGGACGGGACAGGGGCGCCCATGGTACGCGCGACCTACTTCGCCGCAGCGGGCGGGGCGACCTCGTCGGCGGTGGCCGTATCGACGAGTTCGGGGACGAACGCGTCACCGTCTGCGACGAGCTTCGCCTGGTACATCTCCTGGATGAGGGCGTGGTCCTCCGCGCGCACGGTCATCGCACCCTTGGGACCGTCGAACTCGAAGCCCTCGAGCGCAGCGATCATCGCATCGACGTCGCCCTTGCCCTCTTCGATCGCGTGCACGATCATGATCGCCGCGTTGAAGCCGTCAGGGCTGAACAGGTCGGGGGTGCCCCCTTCCGCCTCGATCGCCTCGATCATCGCGGTGTTGACGTCGTTGTCGTTCGCCCCGGGGAAGTAGTGGTTCAGGAAGCTGATCTTCTCGGATGCCTCGCCGTACGCCCCGAACGTCGCCGAGTCGCCGAGTCCGGTGACGACCGGAATCTCGTCCAGGACGCCCTGCTGGCTCATCGCCTGCCACATCGCGCCGGAGGTCGCCCCCGCCCAGGCCACGAACACGAGGTCCGGGCTGCCGGCGAGCACCTGCTGGGCGAACGGCGTGAATTCGGTCACATCCTCCGCGACGAGCACCGAGTCCACGGTCGCTCCCTTCGCACCCAGGATCGCCTTCACTGCTGCTTCGTTTCCCTGCCCGAACGCATTGTTCTGGGCGAGGACGGTGATCTTCTTGCCCTCGAGGTCGTCGAGGAACGTGCCCGCGGTCGCGACGTCCTGCGCGCTCTGTCGACCGGAGCGGAACGTGTAGTCGTTCACACCGGTGATCGCATCGGCCGCCGCGGGCCCCGAGACGAAGAGCACCTTGTTCTGCGCGGCCTGCTCGGCCACAGCGAGGGCGACACCCGAGGATGCACTGCCGCCGATGATGGTGACGCCCGAGCCGATGAGCTCCTTGACGGCGGTGACGGCCTTGTCGGGATCTCCTGCGTCGTCTTTGTACTCGACGACGATCTTCGTCCCGGCGACCTCGTCCGTGCCGTCGGTCGCGTAATCGAGACCGGCCTTGAACCCGTCGAGGTACTGCTTGCCGTAGCCCGCGAGCGGACCCGTCTCGCTCGTGACGATACCGACGGTGATCTCGGCCGGGCCGCCGGACTCCTCGGTCGCGCCGCCGCTCGGCGCCGTCTGCGGTGCGCAGGCCGCCAGGGCGAGCGCGGCCGTGGCGATCACGGACCCCAGGAGCAACTTCTTCGTAACCCGCATGTGCGTGCCTTTCACCATTGGAAGGGATTTACCTGAAACCTGATTCAGGTACTCGATACGTTACGAAAGAGGACGACCGCTGTCAATGCGACGCCGTCACAGCTCTCGGAGCCAAACACATACCTACGGTATATACTTGAGGTATGACTCATTCCGAAGATCTGCGGAACCTGGTGGTGGCCGCGCACGCCCTGACCCGGATCGCTGCGCAGGAAACGCGCAACGAGACGCCCGCCGCCCAGTGGCGGACCCTCACGATCCTCCGCGAGAACGGGCCGTTGCGTCTGGGCGAACTCGCCTCACTCAGTCGCGTCACCCAGCCGGGCATGACTCGTCTGGTCGGCGCGATGACGGAGGCCGGGCTCGTGCGGAAGTCGACGGATGCCGAGGACTCGCGTGTCACGCGGGTGGAGGTGACCGACTTCGGAGTCTCCGCGCTGGAAGCATGGATGTCCCAGCTCACGGACGCCCTGGCTCCGCACTTCTCCGATCTGGATGACCGGGACTGGGAGGCGCTGAGCCGCACCGCCGGCATCCTCGCCCGCAAGACCGGCGCGGCGGAGCTCGCCCGATGACCCGCGCACAGACGAGCCAAGCCCCCAGCGTGTGGCGGCAGCCGGTGAGGGTGTGGGCCGTCGCGTTCGCGTGCGTCGTCGCTTTCATGGGCATCGGCCTGGTCGACCCCATCCTCCCGGCGATCGCCGACCAGCTCCAGGCGAGCCCCGTCGAGACGGAACTCCTGTTCACGAGCTATTTGCTGGTGACCGGTCTGGCGATGCTCGTGACGAGCTTCGTCTCCAGTCGAATCGGTGCGAAGGCCACACTTCTGATCGGACTGGCCCTCATCCTGGTCTTCGCACTCGCGTGCGCGCTCAGCAGCAGCGTCGATGCGGTCATCGGCTTCCGCGCCGGGTGGGGACTGGGCAACGCCCTGTTCATCTCCACAGCGCTCGCCACGATCGTGGGCGCCGCAGCCGGCGGCAGCAGCGCGGCGATCGTGCTCTACGAGGCGGCTCTGGGCCTCGGCATCGCGATCGGTCCCCTTCTCGGCGGACTTCTCGGCTCGGTGAGCTGGCGAGGCCCGTTCTTCGGTGTCGCTGCGCTCATGGCGATCGCGCTGATCGGGGTGTCAGTGCTCCTGAAGGGCGACAAGGGACCTCGGACGCCCACGCGCCTGAGCGCGCCGCTGCGCGCTCTCCGTCGCCCCGCGCTCGCACTCCTCGCCGCGGCAGCCCTGTTCTACAACATCGGCTTCTTCGTCCTGCTGGCGTTCTCGCCGTTCCCGCTCGGCTTTTCCGCGCTCGGCATCGGGCTCACGTTCTTCGGATGGGGGGTGGCGCTCGCGATCTCGAGCGTATGGGTCGCTCCCCTGCTGACTCGACGTATGTCGCGGACCGGTGTGCTGCTGCTCGTCCTGCCGCTGCTCGTGCTCGACCTGGTCGCCGCGGGCCTGGTGGTCACCTCCCCCGCCGCACTCGTGGCGTGCATCGTCGCGGGCGGATTCCTGCTCGGGATCGTGAACACCGTGCTGACGGAATCCGTGATGGAGGCGACCGACCTGCCGCGCTCCGTCGCGTCGTCGGCCTACTCCGCGGTGCGGTTCCTCGGTGGCGCCGCCGCTCCCCCGGTCGCGGCGCTGCTGTGGCACCTGGCAGGTCCCACCGTGCCCTATCTGTTCGCAGCGGCGTCGGTTCTGATCGCCGTGGTGATCATCGCCGTCGGACGGGGGCTGCTCGCCGGAGTCGACGGGCGTGCGGCCGATGCGGCGGACGAGGGGGCGGCCGTCCTGGTCGGCGACGCCGCGTGAGTCGAATCCGACCCGTGGGGACGCCCGCTCAGCGCTTGCGGGCGGACTTGTCCTCGCCGGAGCGCGGCGCATCCACGCTCACGTCGATCCGCTCCTGGCCGCGGTCGGTGGACCACACCGACGCGAGGCCGCGGTTGCCGTGCTGCGAGGCCCGGACGGCCCGCTCGTCGGCCCAGCCGTTCAGGCGGTGGCCGGCGTGGCCGCGCACGTGCTCGAACGTGACGTCGGGCAGTCCTGCCGCCCGCCGCGCGTCGCGGGCCTCGATGAGCGCCTCCAGGATGTCGACGTTCTTCGTCGGCTCCTTGGCACTGGTCTTCCAGCCCCGCCGGCGGTGCGCGTCCATCCAGGACTGGTAGGTGTTGATCGCGTACATGGAGTCGGCCTGGATGTGCAGGTTCTCGACGTCGGCGTTGTCGCGGATCGCGTTGAGCACCGCGAGGAGTTCGCCGATGTTGTTCGTGCCGTCCTCGAGCGAACCCGCCGCCCAGCGACCGTCCTCACCGACCCACGCCCAGCCCGTCGGACCCGGATTGCGCATGCAGGCGCCGTCGGTCGCGACCGTGTAAGAGCTCATGGTGCACCCCCTGGGACTTGAACCCAGAACCCACTGATTAAGAGTCAGTTGCTCTGCC
>JASBUD010000199.1 GCA_030148105.1 Microbacterium sp.
CTCGGGAGTGCCGTTCTTCGTGATCGACGGCAAGTACGGCGTCTCCGGCGCGCAGCCCGCCGACGCCTTCGCCCAGATCGTGCGCCAGGTGTGGGCCGAGCACCGGGAGAGCCCGGCCACGGTCTGACGCACCGACGGCTCAGCCCGGGAGGTTCGCCTCGATGAGCGACACGATCGCCGGGTCATCCGGCTTCGTGCGCGGGCGAAAACGCGCGACGCGGCCATCGGGGAGGACGAGGAACTTCTCGAAGTTCCACTCGACGCGGCCCGCTTTGCCGTTTCCGTCGGGAGCCTTCGTGAGCTCCTGATACAGCGGTGCGGCCTTCTTCCCGTTCACCTTGACCTTGTCCATCACCGGGAACGTGACGCCCCACGTCGTGGAGCAGTACTCGAGGATGTCGTCCATCTTCGACAGCTCCTGCAGGAACTGGTTGCTCGGGAACGCCAGCACGTCGAAGCCGCGAGGACCGTACGTCTTCTTCAGCTGCTCGAGCTGCTCGTACTGCGGAGCGAGCCCGCAGCGCGAGGCGACGTTCACGATGAGCAGAACCTTTCCGGCGTAGTCGGCGAGAGTGGCCTGACCCCCGTCGGCGGTCGCAAAGGGGATGTCGAGGATCGGGGCGGCGGAGGAAGCGGTCATACCCACAGGTTATTGGCCGTTCACCGAAGGCGGTCGCGGGTCTGGGAGAATATGCAGGTGACTCCTACTCTCGCTCCCGACCGCACACTGCGCATCGGGCCGATCGCGCTGGACGCACCCGTCGTGCTCGCGCCGATGGCCGGGATCACCAACACCGCGTTTCGCCGCCTGTGCCGCGAGTACGGAGCCGGCCTCTACGTCAGTGAGATGATCACGTCGCGCGCGCTCGTCGAGCGCAACGCCACCACCATGCGCCTCATCACCCACCACGAGTCCGAGACGCCGCGCTCCATCCAGCTGTACGGCGTGGATCCGGCGACGGTCGAGGGCGCTGTGCGGATCCTCGTCGACGAGGACCGCGCCGACCACATCGACCTCAACTTCGGCTGCCCGGTACCCAAGGTCACCCGCAAGGGCGGGGGAGCGGCGCTGCCCTGGAAGCTGGGACTGTTCCGCGAGATCGTGTCGCGCGCCGCCGCGGCCGCCGGTGACGTGCCGCTCACCGTGAAGATGCGCAAGGGGATCGACTCCGACCATCTGACGTATCTCGACGCGGGTCGCATCGCCGAAGACGCCGGCGTCTCGGCGGTGGCCCTGCACGCCCGGACCGCCGCGGAGTTCTACTCCGGCACCGCGGACTGGGCGGCCATCGCCGCGCTGAAGGATGCGGTGACCAGCATCCCGGTCCTCGGGAACGGGGACATCTGGTCCGCGCAGGACGCGGCCCGGATGATGCAGCAGACCGGCTGCGACGGCGTCGTGGTGGGGCGCGGCTGCCTCGGCCGCCCCTGGCTGTTCGGCGATCTGGCCCGTCACCTCGGCGGCCCGGAGGCCGCGGCCGGACCGGCCGTGGACGCCACCCTCGGATTCGTCGCGGACGCGTTCCGCCGTCACGCGGAGCTCCTCGTCGAATTCTTCGAGGACGAGCAGCGCGGCTGCCGCGATATCCGCAAGCACGTCGCGTGGTACTTCAAGGGCTACCCGGTGGGCGGCGACACGCGCGCGGCCCTGGCGACCGTCTCGACGCTCGCGGAGATCGACGACCTGCTCGCGACGCTCGATCTCGACGCGCCGTACCCGGGTGCGGCGGCGGAAGGACAGCGCGGTCGCGCGGGGACCCCCAAGCGCCCCGCCCTGCCGGAGGGATGGCTGCAGTCGCGGGATCTCGGCGCGACGGCATCCCACGCCCTCGCGGAGGCGGAACTGGACCACAGTGGCGGCTGACGGCGCGGTACGGGCCGCATCCGAACGGCCGGACGGGTACGACGAAGCGGATGCCGCACGATTCTTCGTCGAGCGTCATCGCTCGCAGCGCGACGGCTTCGCGCGCGACCGCGCACGCGTGCTGCACTCGGCGGCCCTGCGCCGGCTCGCGGCGAAGACGCAGGTGCTCAGTCCCGCGAGCCCGGCGGATTTCGCGCGCAACCGCCTGACGCACTCCCTGGAGGTCGCACAGGTCGGGCGCGAGCTCGCGACGGCGCTGCGGCTGTCTCCCGACGTCGTGGACACGGCGTGCCTGAGTCATGACCTCGGGCACCCGCCGTTCGGACACAACGGCGAGCGGGCACTGAACGACTGGGCCGAGGACATCGGCGGCTTCGAAGGCAACGCGCAGACCCTGCGGATCCTCACGCGGCTGGAACCGAAGGTCATCGACGACGCCGGCCGCAGCCATGGGCTCAACCTGACTCGGGCGAGCCTGGATGCCGCGTGCAAGTATCCGTGGACGGCGAGCCACCCGTTGCCGGACGCGGGGGGACGGCTGAAGTTCGGGGTGTATCCCGAGGACGAGGACGTGTTCCGCTGGCTCCGCGTCGACGCGCCGGGGCGGGTGCGCTGCATCGAGGCAGAGGTCATGGACCTCTCCGATGACATCGCATACTCCGTGCACGACTTCGAGGACGCGATCGTGAACGGCTATCTCGACCCCGCTCGGCTGGCGTCCCGCGACGAGCACACCGCGCTGCTGGATGCGATCCAGACATGGGTGGGCTTCGACTTCGCCCGCGACGAACTCGAAGACGCGCTGTACCGGCTCATGAGGCTTCCGGAGTGGATCACATCCTTCGACGCCACGCGCGCCTCCCACGCGCGGCTGAAGAACCTGACGTCGGATCTGATCGGCCGATTCGCGCGCGCCGCCACGACGGCGACGCGGGAGGCCACGTCGTCGGTCGTGCTCACGCGTTATCGGGCGCACGTCGTCGTCCCGCGGGTCGTCGAGGCCGAGATGGCCGTCCTGAAAGGCATCATCGGGGCGGTCGTCGTCTCGATCGAGGGGCGCAAGAGCGTCTACCGCGAACAGCGGCGCGTGCTCAAGCGCCTGGCCTCGGCGCTGTGGGAGCAGCCCGAGGCGCTCGACCCGATGTACGCCGAGGACTTCGACGCGGCATCCGATGACGCCGCACGCCGGCGCGTGGTCGTCGACCAGGTCGCGAGTCTGACCGACCAATACGCGATCGCGTGGCACGGACGGCTCGTCGGCGAGGTCGACGCGGCTTCGCTCGGCGTCTGGGCCCCGTCCGCCCGCGTCCGTGTCGCGGAAGCGCCGCACTGATGGCGGGCCGGATCCTGCAGGCCGACGTCGATGAGGTCAAGGCCCGAACGAACATCGCGGACATCATCGGGGAGCGCGTCGCGCTGAAGAGCGCCGGCGTCGGCGCCATGAAGGGTCTGTGTCCCTTCCACGACGAACGCAGCCCCAGTTTCAACGTGCGGCCGCAGGCGGGTTTCTACCATTGCTTCGGCTGCGGCGAGTCCGGCGACGTCTACTCGTTCCTCCGGGCGATGGACCACGTGTCGTTCACCGAGGCCGTCGAGCGTCTCGCCGGCCGCATCGGCTACACCCTGCACTACGAGGACGGCGGAGCCGCTCCGCAGTCCACCGGCCGCGCCCGGATGTACGCCGCGAACGCCGCCGCCGCGGAGTTCTTCCGCGCGCAGTTGGCCGGCGCCGAAGCGGAGGCGGGTCGTCGCTTCCTCGGCGAACGGGGCTTCGACGCCGGTGCTGCGGCGCACTTCGGCGTCGGGTACGCCCCGAAGGGGTGGTCGAATCTCCGGGATGCGCTGCACGCGCAGGGGTTCGGCGATGAGGAGCTGAGCACCGTCGGACTGGTCTCGCAGGGACAGCGGGGAGTGTACGACCGCTTCCGAGGGCGCCTGGTGTGGCCCATCCGCGATGTGACGAGCCAGGTGATCGGCTTCGGAGCGCGAAAACTCTACGACGACGACCAGGGGCCGAAGTACCTCAACACCCCCGAGACGCCGGTCTACCGCAAGTCGCAGGTGCTGTACGGACTCGACCTCGCCAAGCGCGACATCTCGCGCGATCACCGCGTGGTGGTCGTCGAGGGGTACACCGACGTGATGGCTTGTCACCTCGCGGGCATCACCACCGCGATCGCGAGCTGCGGCACGGCGTTCGGCGCCGACCACATCACGGTGCTGCGTCGTGTCATGGGGGATGACACCGCGTCGGGGGAAGTGGTGTTCACGTTCGATCCGGACGCTGCCGGGCAGAAGGCGGCGTTGCGCGCATTCGCCGACGAGAAGCGCTTCGCCGCACAGACCTACGTCGCGGTCGCTCCGGAGGGACTCGATCCCTGCGACCTGCGGCTGCAGCGCGGCGACGGAGCCGTGCGGGCCCTGATGGACACGAAAGTGCCCATGTTCGAGTTCGTCATCGACCAGCGGCTCGCCGGGTTCGCGTTGGGCACGGTCGAGGGCCGTGCCGGCGCCCTGCGCGCGGCGGCGCCGATCGTCGCGGACATCCGCGATCCCTCGCTGCGCCCGGGCTACGTGCGCGTGCTGGCCCGGCGGCTGGGTCTGGAGATCGGCGAAGTCCGCGCAGCCGTCGAGCGGGCGGCACGGCAGGGCGGCGGCGACGCCCGCTCCGAGCGGCCGGCGGCGCCCGCGCCCGAGGATCCGAACGGTGAGGCACCGCCCCAGCTGCGGGTCTCGATCGCGACCCTGCCGCGGACGCCGGATGTCGCACTGGAGCGCGACGCCCTCATGGGCATCCTGCAGTTCGGTCACCGCCTGGATCCCGCGCTGCTCCACCGTGCCCTCGCGCTCCCCTTCCGCCACCCCGCTCTCGATGCGGTGCGGACCTCGATCGCTGCCGTCCCCGACCTGTCCCGCCCGGGGTGGGCGGCGGATGCCGTGTCCGCGGTGCGGGAGCCCTACCGCTCTCTGGCCGCAGAGCTGCTGACCACCGACTTCCCA
Organism: Microbacterium sp.; assembly: GCA_030148105.1. Classification (GTDB taxonomy): domain Bacteria; phylum Actinomycetota; class Actinomycetes; order Actinomycetales; family Microbacteriaceae; genus Microbacterium; species Microbacterium lacus. Next base: position 4,865 of record JASBUD010000199.1, read on the forward strand.
GCCCTGACCGACGAGGCGGCGAGCACCTCGACCGCCTCGCTCGCCCGGAGGCTGGTCGTCCGCGCGGTCGAGCAGGAGAAGTCCGAGCTCCTCGGGGCGATCCAGCGCGTCGCACCCGATTCGACGGAAGGTCGCACAATCCGCATGCGGCTGCGCGAGCTGGATGCCGAGCGTCAGCGGCTCACGGCGGACGAGTGATCGACCCTCGGACCGGCACGTCCTGACGCGGACGGTGGCGCGCAGCGCCGCGCCGGGGCAAGATGAACAGATGCCCCGCCGCCTCGACGCCGACGTCGCGATCCGCTCGACCGACCTGTCGATCGCCCGCGCATCGCGCGGCGGTCCGGATGTCCGGGTGATCGACGGCGTCTCTTTCGTGCTGCCGCACGCGCAGACGCTCGCGGTGATGGGGCCGACGGGGTCCGGCAAGTCCAGCCTGCTGGCCGTTCTCGCCGGCGCGAACGAGCCCGGACTCGCCGTCGTCGGGGGCGAAGCCCACGTGGAGGGCATCCCGGTCCGCCGTCCCGGGCGGGCCCACCGCACCCTCACCTACCTCACGGGCCACCTCGCGCAGTCGGCGGGCGCACGCCTGCCCTCCCGACTGACCGTCGCCGACGTGATCGGCGAGCCGATCACGAGCCGCGACCGGCGCGTGAACCAGCGCGCCCTGGCCGTGCGGGTCGCCACGCTGCTGGACGAACTGATGCTCCCGCTCGGCGCCGCCGCCAGGTACCCGTACGAACTGAGCGCCGGTATGCGCCAGCGCGTCGTGCTGGCACGCGCGCTCGTCCTTCAGCCGCGCGTGCTCATCGCCGACGAGCCCTTCGCGAACATGGACGTCGAAGTCCGACTCGCCGCCCGCGACGCGATCCTGCGGCGTCGCAGCGAGTACGGCATGTCCACGGTCGTCGCCACGAACGACCCCGACGTCGTCAGCGGACTGGACGCGGATGTGCTCGTGCTGCGCAGCGGTCACGCCGTCGCCTACGGGCACGGGATGACCGACCTGCTGTGGACACCCGGGGGAGAAGACGACCACAGATTGATCGCGTCATGACGTCACGAGGTCGCCTCCTGGTTTGCTAAGCTTTTCGAGTTGCCCGCTCGCGGGCGCATTCCTCGGTAGCTCAATTGGCAGAGCAATCGGCTGTTAACCGATAGGTTCTTGGTTCGAGTCCAAGCCGGGGAGCGAACGGCCTTCGGACTCCACTCCGAAGGCCGTTCTTCGTTTCCGCAGAACCGGGACTCACGCGTCGATGTCGTCGACGCCCGGCATCCATGAGCTGCCCGGCCGCCCCCACCCGCGCTTGCGCGCGATCTTCTGCACGGTCTTCCAATCGCCGTCGCCGAGGCGGTCGACGTAGAGGACGCCGTCCAGGTGATCGAATTCGTGCTGGAGGATGCGCGCCCGCCAGCCGTCCACCTCGATGCGCACCGGCGCGCCATCCAGATCCTGTCCGGTGATCAGGGCACGTTCGGATCGCCGAAGCGGGAAGCGCTCGCCCGGGAAGGAGAGGCACCCCTCGGATTCCTCGTCCGGATCCGGCTCGCCCGGCTCGAGAGGGGCGATCCACAGCGTCGGATTGATGATCACCCCGCGCCAGGGCTGCCCGTCGTCGTCCTGGTAGCTGTACGTGAAGATCCGCAGTCCGACCCCCACCTGCGGGGCCGCGAGGCCCACGCCGGGAGCGGCATCCATCGTCTCGAACATGTCCTCGACGAGAGTCCGCACCTCCTCGGTGATCTCCTCGACGGCGGCAGCGGGTGCGTGCAGCACCGGATCACCCATGATGCGAATCGGCAGAACGGCCACGCCTTGAGCCTATCGAGCGAGGCGTGCGGTTAGTGTCGGAGGGTGATGTGGCCGGGGAGCGAAATCGACAATATCCAGGACGTCGGCGACGCCCTGGTCGGCGTCTTCGACAATCCGTCGCTTCTGATCGGCATCCCGCTGGCGCTGCTGGGCGCCGTCTTCATGTCGTTCGGCGCGCAGTATCAGCACCGCGGCGTCACCAAGGTCGAGACCCTTTCGGGCGGTGCGGCTGCGGGAGGTCTCACCGCCGCCCAGCTGGGGCGCCTCCTCACGCGTCCCTCCTGGGTCGCCGGGACGGTCATGCTGGGACTCGCGATCGCCTGCCAGCTGGGCGCCCTGTCGTTCGCCCCGCTCATCGTGGTGCAGCCGCTCGGGGCGATCGCGCTCGTGATCACGACGCTCCTCAACGCCCGCATCAGCGGCCACCGCCCGACGAAGCGCTCCATCCGAGCCATCATCGAATGCGTCGGCGGCATCTTCATCTTCGTCACGATCGCCGCGCTCGTCGCCACCGATGAGCCGGTCACGACCTCTCAGCTCATCACGATCCTCGTCATCCTCGCCGTCGTCATGATCGCTTTCGCGGCGTTGTGGCTATGGCTCCGGCGCCGGATGAAGGCGCTGTTCTACATCATCGGCGCGGGGGTGATGTACGGATTCGTCGCGACGCTGGCGAAGGTCGTGATCAGCCGGATCCAGTCCGGCGACTTCGAGTGGCTCACCGTGGTGTGCCTGGTCGCTCTGCTCCTCGCGGCCGGGATCGGCGCGTACTTCGTGCAGACCGCGTACTCGTCGGGTCCCCCCGACCTGGTGATCGCGGGCCTCACCGTCATCGATCCGATCGTGGCGATCATCATCGGTCTCACCGTCCTCGGCGAGGCCGCGAACGCGCCGCTGTGGGCCTACATCGGCTTCGGCGTCGCGGGGGTCATCGCCGTGATCGGCGTCTACGATCTCGCACGCAACCACCCTCAGGTGCTCAGCGACAGCCAGGAACTCCCGATCCAGCGGGGGAGCGCGCAGAGCGACCCCGGCGCGCCGAAGACGAACTCCGAGAAGTTCGACGAAGCCGTCGCGAAGGTGTGGCCGAACCCGCCCGTCGACGACGACAAGCCGTCACGTCGCTGAGGTCGGTCCACCTCCCCGAGGGACGGTAGGCTCGATCCGCGCGGGGCGGTGGCCAAGCTGGTCAAGGCAGCGGGCTCATAACCCGACGATCGTGGGTTCAAGTCCCACCCGCCCCACCGAGATTCACATCGCGTTGCCGATGTAGGAGTACTTGACGAACACCTCCGGCGCGAAGCCGGCCTCGTCGAGCACACCCTGCACCGCAGAGAGCATGTAGTGCAGGTCCCAGCCCATGTAGAGGAAGTGGGCCTCATCGAGAGCGTCCCACTGCCCGTTCCAGGCCTTCGATCCGTACACGGGGCCACCGCGACGCGCACTGAAGCGGACGACGCTGTCCCGGTCGTCGGCCCAGAGGCGCTTGAAGATCCGGTTGAAGAGGTACTTGACGTCCGGAACCTCCCAGTGCTCGCCGCGGTACTCGACGTAGGCGAACTCCCGCTGCCACCCCGGGGGGAATCCGCGCCGGAGCACGGCATCCAGGACAGGCGTCAGCCCGTCGTCGTCGATCCCGACGATGTCCGCACGCGGCCAGACCTCGATGAAACGCTCGGTCAGCACCCTCGCCCGTGCGGCGATCCCCGTGGTGTCCCACGCGCCGACGTCCGCGAGCGCCCGGGTCTGCGCGACGGCGCTGCGTGCGTAGGCACGGTCGCGCTTGTCGACGAACGACGCGTCCAGGACGCGCAGCGCCAGCTCGTCCTCGAGGAGAGCCAGGTTGCCGAGCGTCTTCGCGAGGGCGCGGTGGCTGTTCTGCTCGTCATCGGTGTAATCGGCCCAGACCCGCTCGCCGTCACCGCTCCACGTCGCCGCGGGCGACAGGGGAGCGATGTGGTCGACCGCGAATTCCCGGCTGTCCTCGATGCCCGCCAGCCGCGCGAGCACGTAGGCGGGATGGGGGAGCTCGGCGAATCGCAGGGCCGCCCGCATCCGCTCGTCGGACGGCGTGATCCTCGCGATCGCCGCAGTCAGCGCGCTCTCCGACTCGTCCCGCGCGCGACACAGGCGCGCCACAAGGCGATCGAGAGGGAGTCCTGCGACCGCGCGACGCAGCAGCAGCGTCTGGACGGCATCCAGCGTGCGCAGGACCGTCTCCCGCTCCGCCTCCCCGCTCCGCAGCTCCATCAGGGCACGCATCACGAGCGGATTCATGCCCTTGCCGACGACCGCGAGCTGTCGCAGACGCTGCGAGAGTTCGGCATCCGTCTCGGATTCGGGCTCGAGCAGCGTGCGATAGACCTCGGAGCTCGCCCGCCAGTGGGCGGCGTGGCCGCGCAGGGTGTCGACATCCAGACGAGGGAAGCGCGAACGGAACTCGCCGTAGACGCCGTGATCACCGGATGCCGCGACCTCGCGTCCCGTGAGCATCACCATGTAGTGGCGCCAGAACGCCGCAATCGATGCACCCGTGTTGCGCTCGATCGGGAGCCAGAACTCTTCCTCGATCTGCCGCTGCTGCGCGTGGGACAGGCCCATGAGGACGTAGTTGTGGATGAGCTCGTGGTCGCGCAGCGGTTCGCCGGTCGAGTTCAGGCTCGCGAAGATCTGCTGCGCGTTCGCCCCCGCGCCGAGCGTGATCGCCACATGCTCGAGCTTCTGCAGTCCGCGCCAGATGTGCGCGGCATCGCCTCGGCTGATCTTGCTGCGGAAGAACGCGTAGTTGTCGTCGAACCGTGAGTCCCGGAGAGAGCCGTCGTCCGGCCGGTCGTCGAAGACGACGCTCTCGAAGACGTCCGCCCACGCCTCGTGCGGGCGGAGCTTGGTCCGTCCGTCCGGGCCGGTGAGCACCCGCTCGAGGACGCCGGCGAGTGCGGTGTCATCGTGCTGCACGGTGTGGTGGAGTGCGGCGATCAGGAGCATGAGCGTCGTGATGCGCTGCTGCCCGTCGATCAGGACGAGGTCATCGCCGTCGCCATCGGTCGAGGACAGGACAGAACCGATGAAGTGCATGTGGTGCGGATCGGAGTCTGCCACCGCGCGGACATCGGAGAGCAGCTGTTCGCATCCGCCGATGTCCCAGCGGTACTGCCGCTGGTAGACGGGAACCACGATCGTCGCGTCGAGGGAGGCGAGCCAGGAGAGGGTGTTGACGGCTGTCGCCTCGATGTTCGTGGCCGTCGTCATGTGGTGTTTCCGCCCCCTGGATGATCCGACTGTCGAGTCTAGCCGCGACCCCCGCCGGGCCCGGTTATTCACGGCCGCCTCCGTGGCGCGTTCAGGACCGCGGGATAGGCTTGCCTAAGTCGAGCCTGTTAAAACGTGCTGGCTCCCTACGAAAGGCCGATCCACCTCATGGGTTACATCACCTCCGCCGCTCTCGAAGAGACCGGCTATGTCGTCCTCGACCGCTACAACCA
>JASBUD010000206.1 GCA_030148105.1 Microbacterium sp.
GGTCCGCTGATGCTCACGCGCGCCACGATCGAGCGCACCGTCTCCGCCGCCCTGGAGGAGGACGCCCCCTGGGGCGACATCACGAGCGAGATGCTCATCCCGGAGGCCTCCACCGCGGTCGCCGAGCTCGTCGCGCGGGAGCGCGGCGTCTTCAGCGGCGGAGAGGTCTTCGCCGCTGCGTTCGCGTTGACCGACCCGGCCATCCAGGTGGACCTCGCGATCGCGGACGGCGCGGAGTTCGAGCGCGGTGCGGTCCTCGCGGTGGTCACCGGACCGTCACGCGGAGTGCTGACCGCCGAGCGCGTCGGACTGAACTTCGCTCAGCGCATGACGGGCATCGCCACGCTGACGGCGAGCTACGTCGCTCAGGTCGCCCACACCGGCGCGCGCATCGCCGACACCCGCAAGACCACACCGGGACTCCGGGCCTTCGAGCGTCATGCCGTCCGCTCCGGCGGCGGTCACAACCACCGCTACTCGCTCTCGGACGCGGTCATGGCGAAGGACAACCACCTCGCCGTCCTGACCCGGACCGGGATGTCCGTCACCGCCGCGCTGCAGGGTGCGATCGCGCGCCTGCCGCACACGACGCACGTCGAGGTGGAGGTCGATCGCCTCGATCAGATCGAGCCCGTGCTCGCCGCGGGCGTGGGCACGATCATGCTCGACAACTTCTCGCTCGAGGATCTGCGCCGCGGCGTCGAGCAGATCGGCGGCAGGGTCATCGTGGAGGCCTCCGGCGGCGTGTCCCTGGAAACCGTGCGCGCGATCGCGGAGACCGGCGTGGACGTCATCTCCGTCGGTGCACTCACGCATTCCGCGCGCGCCCTCGACCTCGCGCTGGACGTTCGCCTCTCGTGAGCATGCTGTACCTCGACAACGCGGCCACCACCCCGGTGCGGCCGGAGGTGCTCGAGGCGATGATGCCGTTCCTGACCCGGTGGTACGGGAACCCCTCGAGCCACCACACGGTCGGTGAGGCGGCCGCGGGCGCTCTGGCCGACGCCCGCGCCCGGGTCGCGCGCATCCTGGGAATGCGGGCGGGTGACATCGTCTTCACCTCGGGCGGCACCGAGGCGAACAACCTGGCCGTCAAGGGGATCGCGATCGCCGCGCACGCCCGCCGCGGAGCGAGCCACGTCATCACGAGTGCGATCGAGCACGAGTCGATCCTCGAGTCGGTCGACTATCTCGCGCGCATCCACGGCTTCTCCGTCAGCCGTCTGCCGGTGGACGGTGATGCGCGGATCGACCCCGGCGATGTCGCGGCCGCGCTCCGGGAGGACACCGCATTGGTGAGCGTGGGCTACGCGAACAACGAGGTGGGCACCGTCCAGGACGTCGCGGCGATCGCTGCCGCCGCGCACGCGCGGGGCGTCCCCGTGCACATCGATGCGGTGCAGGCCGCGGGGTGGCTGCCGCTGGATGCCGCGGCGCTCGGCGTCGACGCGATCTCGCTCGCCGGGCACAAGCTCGGAGCCCCGAAGGGAATGGGTCTCCTCGCCGTCCGCGGCCGCATCCCGATCGAGCCGGTCCTGCACGGCGGCGGGCAGGAGCGCGGCCGGCGCAGCGGAACCGAGAACGTCGCCGGGGCCGTGGGCCTTGCCACCGCGTTGGAACTGGCCGAAGCCGACCGGGCGGCATCCGCTCTTCGCGTGAGCGGTGTGCGGGACGCGTTCATCGGCGGCGTTCTCGCCGGCGTCACGACGGCGACCCTGACGGGCGACCGGGTGCACCGGCTTCCCGGGACCGCGAGTTTCACGTTCGCCGGGACGAGCGGTGAGGCCGTGCTGCTCGAGCTCGAGCGGCGGGGCGTGGTCTCTTCCAGCGGATCGGCGTGTGCGGCCGGAAGCGACGAACCCTCGCACGTGCTCGTCGCGATGGGCATTCCCGCCGAGCTCGCCCAGACCGCCGTCCGCTTCACGTTCGGGCACGACACCCGGGTCGACCCCGGCGAGCTGACGCGGGCCGTCCAGGCCTCGGTCGCCGCCGTACAATCGGGCGCGTGAGCACTTCCACCGGGCCGGCGGTCACGGTCATCGTCCCGGGTTTCGACGTCGCGGACTACGCTGACGCCGCACTGGACTCGCTCCGGGCGCAGACCCGCGCGGACTGGTCGGCGATCCTCGTCGATGACGCCTCCTCGGATGCCACCGCGGACATCTTCGACCGCGCCGCCGCGCAGGATCCGCGTTTCCGCGTCGTCCGCGCGCCCGCACGCGGGGGTCTCGGCGCGGCCCGCAACCGCGCTCTCGACCTCGTACAGACGCCGTACCTCGGGTTCCTCGACGCCGACGACGTGCTGATCCCCTCCGCGCTCGAGCGGCTCCTCGGTGTCCTGGAGCGGACCGGCAGCGATTTCGCGCTCGGCGCGTACGTGCGCCTGCGCCCTGATGGCCACGGAGGTTATACGCCCGGTCCCGTTCAGCCTTGGGTCGCAGCCGCGACGGCACCCGAGCGCCTGGCCACCACGATCGAAGACCACCCCGAGGCGACGGCCAACGTCGTGGCGTGGTCGAAGATCAGCCGGACCGAGTTCTGGCACCGCGCTCACCTGCGCTTCCCCGAGGGCAGGCTCTACGAGGATCAGCTCGTGGCGCAGCAGATGTACGCTCGGGCGCGACGCTTCGACACGATCCCTGACGTCCTCGTGCACTGGCGGGTGCGTCCGGACGGGTCCTCGATCACCCAACGGGAGGCGCAGCTCGACGTGCTGCGCGATTGCCTGGACGCGATGGATGCCGGCCTCCGCGTTCTGGAGGACACCGGGCACCCGCGCGCCGCGCGTGCCCGCGTCGGGCAGATCCTGCGGATGGACATCCCGCGCCTCGTCGAACTCGCGCGCGCCCACCCCGATCCCGCGTACCGTCGCACGCTCGGGGCGTTCACCCGGGAGATCTGGGATCGGGGCGCCACGTCCACATCGGGCCTGGACGACGCGGCGAACGCCTCCGTCTCCGCCGCCCGCCTCTGGTGAGGCCCCCGCTCAGGCCTCGGGCAACGCCAGCGAGCCGGTGAGCACCGCCGCCGGATCGTCCGCCGGCAGGGTCGCCGGGTCGTCCGGCGCACGATCCGCTCTTCGCGCGGGCCGCGGCGCCGGCTCGTCGTCGGCCTCGATCTCGAGGATCCGGGATGCCGCGATCTGCTGGGCCGCGAGCTCGGCGTAGAGACCGCCCTCCGCCAGCAGCGACGCGTGGGTCCCCGACTCCACGATCCGCCCGGCGTCGACCACGTGGATCACGTCGGCCCCGATGACCGTCGAGAGCCGGTGGGCGATCGACAGGGTGGTCCTGCCCCGCGCGGCCGCATCGAGGGCTTCCTGCACGACGCGCTCGGAGACGGTGTCCAGGGCCGAGGTGGCCTCGTCGAGCAACAGGACGGGCGGGTCCTTCAGCAGGACCCGCGCGATCGCGATCCGCTGCTTCTCTCCCCCGGACAGTCGGTACCCGCGCTCGCCCACGATCGTGTCGTAACCGTGCTCGAACCCGCTGATGATGTGGTGGATGTTCGCTGCGCGGCAGGCCTCCTCGAGTTCTTCCTGCGTCGCGTCCGGCTTCGCGTACAGGAGGTTCTCCCGGATCGTCGCGTGGAAGAGGTAGGTCTCCTGCGAGACGATGCCGACGTGGTCGATGATCGACTCCTGCGTGAGCGCCCGCACATCGGCACCGGCGAACAGCACGGCCCCACCCGTCGCCTCGTACATGCGCGGCGTCAGATACAGAACTGTCGTCTTGCCCGCCCCCGAGGGTCCGACGAAGGCGACGTGCTGGCCAGGCTCGGCGGTGAAGGACACGCCCTGCAGGGTCGGTCGCGCCTGCGCAGCGGCATCCGGATACGCGAACACGACGTCGCGGAACTCCACGCGGCCCACCGGACCCGGGGCGGCATCCACCGGGATCGCGCCAGGCGCGTCGCTGATCGCGGGCACGAGGTCGAGGAACTCGAAGATCCGCGCGAAGATCGCCGCAGAGGTCTGCACGTCCAGCGAGACGCGCATGAGACCCATGAGCGGCATCAGCAGCCGCGCCTGCACCGTCGTGAACGCCACGATCGTGCCCGCGGTGATGACGTCGCTGCCGCCGGTGATGAGGTACCCGGCCACGAGGTAGATGATCGCCGGCACGCTCGCCATGAGCACCTGCACGACCGCGAAGAATCCCTGGCCGCTCATGGCGCGCCGAACCTGCAGACGCACCTGATTGACGTTCTCGGCTCCGTACCGCGCGGACTCGGTGCGCTGACGGTTGAACGACTTCGACAGCAGGATGCCGGACACGCTCAGTGTCTCCTGCGTGATCGCCGTCAGCTCCGAGAGCGACTCCTGCGTCTCGCCTGCGATGCGGGCGCGCACCTGGCCGACCCGGCGCTGCACGATCACGAGGAACGGCATCATGACCACCGCGATGATCGTCAGGCGCCAGTCGATGATGATCATCGCGACGAGGGACGCGATGACCGTCACGACGTTGCCGAGGATGCTGGTGAACGTGCTCGTGAGCACGCCGGAGACCGCGCCGACGTCGTTCTGAAGCCGGGACTGGATCACACCGGTCTTCGTCCGCGTGAAGAAGCCGAGCTCCATCGCCTGCAAGTGGTCGAAGAGCTGGACCCGCAGGTCGCCGGTGATCCGATTGCCGATCGTGGAGGTGAACCATGTCTGCAGGACCCCGAGGGCGGCGGACAGCACGAACAGGCCGATCATGATCAGCACGAGCCGCCACAGGAGCGCCTGGTCGGGGCCCGCGCCGCCCGGCGGGAAGAGCGCCTCGTCGAAGATCTGCTGCACGATCAGGGCGGGGACAACGGCGATCGCGGCGCCGGCGATCACGAGCACGGCCGTCACGATCAGGCGACCGGTGTAGGGGCGGAACAGGGCGACCACCCGGCGCCCGAGATTCGGGATGCGCGGCGCCTGGGCGTTCAGCTTCTTCTGGGCGCTGATGTCGACCGGGCGGAATCCGCCGCCGTGCCCCCCGCCCATGCTCATGGGCTCGAGCCTACTTTCGGCCCCGGACGCCCGGGGCCGTGAACGCTCACGGCGGAATCGCGCTAGGAGAGATCGATCACGAGGTTCACGACCGTGCCGATGATGACTGCGCCGAACAGGTACGCCAGGAGGGACTGGGCGATCACGAGCCGACGGATCTGGTTCGTCCGCACCGCGCTGTCGCCCACCTGATAGCCCATGCCGATCCCGAGCGAGAAGTACGCGAAGTCGGTGTACGACGGATCATCATCCTGATTGAAGTCGATCCCGCCGACCGGGGCGCCGTAGTACAGATGAGCCACGCGCAGCATGTAATCGGCCTGGATGAGGGCCCACGAGCTCGCGACGCTGACCACGGCGATCGCCGCGAGCAGGTACGACTCGACTTCCGATGTGGTCTGCGTCTGGATCAGGACGATCGCGACCGCGCCGAGGCTCGCGACGCTGCCGATCAGGGCGACGAGCCGGGCGAAGGAACGGCCGGGATCCTCTCCGGTGGCGTGCGCGCGCGTCTGCGCGGCATCCATCGGCCAGATCAGGATCGCCAGCCACACGACGTTCGTGGCGGCGAACCCGGACCATCCGGCGAGGAGACCCGCTGCGATGCCCAGGAACGGGGCGGCCGTCAGCCCCCCGATCACGCCGATGACGGCGGCCACGAGGGATCGGGAGAGCGCCGCGAGACGGACGGGATTCACAGCCATGTGCGAATGTTTCCACGCGATCGGGGAATGCGGTGTCCGACCCGGCCGTTATCGTGAGGGCTTGTTGTATTTCGTGTGACCCGCCTACGGGACGGTGCTCGTGCACGCCGACCCCCGAGGAGACGCCCATGGCAACGACCGACGTGACGCCGCAGACCGGGAGCGTCCGTGTGTCCGACGGCGCGGCCCCGACGCTCAGCCGCTCGGACAGCCGGGTCATCTGGCTCCTGCTCGGAGCCGCGTTCGTCGCGATCCTGAACGAGACGACCATGGGTGTCGCGATCCCGCACCTCATCGATGATCTCGACATCACGGCGGTCGCCGCGCAGTGGCTGACCACGGCCTTCATGCTCACGATGGCGGTCGTGATCCCGATCTCGGGCTTCCTCCTGCAGAGATTCACGACGCGGGCGATGTTCATCGCCGCCATGAGCCTGTTCTCGCTCGGCACCCTGATCGCGTTCGTCTCCCCCGGCTTCCCCCTCCTGGTCGTGGCACGCGTCGTACAGGCCTCCGGCACGGCGATCATGATGCCGCTGCTGATGACGACGATCATGAACACCGTGCCGCCGCAGATCCGCGGCCGCATGATGGGTCGGGTCAGCGTCGTGATCTCACTGGCACCGGCGATCGGCCCGAGCATGTCCGGCCTGCTGCTGGACACCGTCGGCTGGCGCTGGATCTTCGGCATCATCCTGCCGCTCGCGCTGCTCGCCCTCGCGGTGGGTGCGCGGTGGATCCACAACCTCGGCGAGACGTCGGACGCACCGATCGATGTGCTCTCGGTGATCCTGTCCGCTCTCGGTTTCGGCGGTCTCGTCTTCGGTCTCAGCCAGATCGGCGGAGGCGGCCACGGCGGAAGCGGGGCGGATGCCGCATCCGCCGCCGCGATGTCGACGACCACCCTGATCGCATCGTTCGCCATCGGCGGCGTCGCCCTGGCGCCGTTCATCTGGCGGCAGGTGCGCCTGCAGCGCAGAGACCGCGCACTTCTGGACCTCCGCGTCTTCCGCTCGCTGAACTTCAGTCTCGCGATCACGCAGATGGCGGTCATGTCGCTCGCGTTCTTCGGTGCGATCACCGTCATCCCGCTCTACATGCAGACCGTGCTCGACGTCTCGGCGCTCGTGACGGGTCTCGTCGTCCTGCCCGGAGCCCTCGCGATGGGCTTCGCCGGACCCGTGATCGGTCGCATCTACGACCGCTTCGGCACGCGCGTCCTGCTCGTGCCGGGCGCCGTCGTGGTCAGCGCGCTGCTCTGGACGTTCACGACGTTCGATCAGAACACGCCTGTCTGGGTGGTCGCCGTCGCGCAGACCATCCTGTCGGTGGGCCTCGCCCTGTCGTTCACGCCGCTGTTCACCGCGTCGCTCGCGTCGCTCCAGCCGCGCTTCTACTCGTACGGCTCCGCGATCGTCGGCACGGTGCAGCAGGTGGCCGGTGCCGCCGGGATCGCGCTCATGGTGACCGTGTTCGCCTCGGTCGGCGCCGCGGCGGCCGGTACCGGGCTGGATGAGTTCGCCGCCGGCGCGGAGGGCGCGCAGGCAGCGTTCCGCATCGCGGCGATCCTCTCACTTCCGCTCATCGTCGGCGCCTTCCTCATCCGCAAGCCGGCGGACCAGCCGTCCCCGGTGGGGACGCCGGTGCACTGACCCCGGCTGCCTGTCGCGCCGCGCTTCGGGACGCCACTCAGTGGTGGATGAACGCCTTCAGCAGGATGATCACTCCGCCGAACGCGGCGGTGGTCAGGGCACTGCCCAGCCGCAGCCAGAAGTGGCTCGTCCATTTCGCGACCGCGAGCCACCCGAGGACGCCGAGCGCGAGCGCGTCCACAGAGAGCGCAGCCCACACGGCGTAGTCGTCGTCGATGAAACGCGAGACGCCGAGGAACAGGACTGCGATCGGCAGCAGCGAGATCAACAGCATCCCCAGAGAGTGACGTCCCGCCGCGCGCAGGCTTTCGGGGAGGGTCGCCCTTCCCTCACTTGCCGCGAGGCGCGCGAGCGTCCCCGCGTACACGTGCGCGGCGAAGAACACCAGCACGGTCACGATGACCGTCACGAGCGCGCTGAGCGACGTCCCGGTCGCCGTGTAGCTGACCACGATCATCCCCGACACGAGGATGAGCCCGTAGACCGCCTCCTCGGACATGAGGATCCTCGTCACGCGAGGCGTCGTGCCCAGAATCTTCTCATCCGTCATTCCCGGACCTCCCCGACAAGCCTGCCAGAGGGCGCCGCGGATTGCGGACCGAGGGTCAGTCGGAGGTGCCGCAGGCCGATCCACCGCAGCAGGAGGAGGCCTGACCACCCAGGAGGTTCTTCGTCTCGTCGAGGACGGGGAGAAGGGTCACAGGCGCGGACTGCTGCTGGTCGGTCATGGGTTCCATCGTAATCACCTCGTCGTCCTCCGGGCTCACCCGAGCGACTCACCCGCGGTCTGGCAGGTCGCGCAGTACTGAGCGGTGGCGCCGGAGAACGTGAACGTGCGGATCTCGTCCCCGCACACCGGACATGCCCTTCCCGCTTTGCGATGCACCGTCAACGCCGCGTGCTTCGCGGCCTTCAGATCGGCCGGCGCGACACCGCGGCGCGCATCCCGCGCGGCGGCGAGGACCTGCACGGTCGCCGCGTACAGACGACCGACCTCGTCGGATGTGAGGTTCGCGGCGTGCGCGACGGGCGACACGCGCGCCGCGTGCAGGATCTCGTCGGAATAGGCGTTGCCGATCCCGGCGAGCGCCGTCTGATCCTGCAGGAGCGCCTTGATCTGCTTCCGCCGACCCGCGAGCAACGCGGCGAATGTCGCCGTGTCCACCTCGCCCGCGAGGGGATCCGGTCCGAGCTTCGCGACGGCCGGCACCTCGTCGGGACGCGAGACGATGTGGACCGTCAGCGACTTCCACTGCCCGGCATCCGTCAGATCCACACCCGCCCCCGGAGCCGCATCGGATCCGAAGCGCAGACGCGCCATGAGCGTCGCCTCACCCACCCGCGAGCGACCCTCGGGACTGTTGTCGTGCCAGAGCACCCACCCGTCGTGCCCGAAGTGCACGATCACGTGCCGCGGTGCACCGGCATCCGTCGTCATCGCCCGATCGATCATCTTCGCGTGACGGGTCACCCCCGTCACGGTCGATCCGACGATCTCCTCGACGCCCGCCACCGGCGACTTCAGGGCTTTCGGCAGCATCACGTCGAACGAGCGCACACGCAGTCCGCGCGTGCGCTCGTTCAGGAACGACGCGAGCTCTTCGACCTCCGGCGACTCCGGCATGGCCTCATGATCGCACGCGGACGCGCAGCCGACTCAGGCGTTGACAGCGGCGCGCTGCGGTCCGGCCAGTCGCAGCCACGTCTCCACGACGGTGTCCGGGTTCAGCGACATCGATCCGATCCCCTGACCCACGAGCCACTCCGCCAGATCCGGGTGATCGCTCGGGCCCTGGCCGCAGATACCGACGTACTTGCCCGCCCGCAGACACGCCTCGATCGCCATCGACAGCATCTTCAGCACCGCCGGGTCCCGTTCGTCGAATGTCGCCGCGACCAGTGACGAGTCGCGGTCCAGTCCCAGGGTCAGCTGCGTCATGTCGTTCGAGCCGATCGAGAAGCCGTCGAAGTACTGCAGGAATTCGTCGGCGAGCACGGCGTTCGAGGGCAGCTCACACATCATGATGACCCGCAGCCCGTTCTCGCCCCGCCGAAGCCCGTTTTCACCCAGCAGTTCGATCACGGCGTGCGCCTCCCCCACGGTCCGCACGAACGGCACCATGATCTCGACGTTCGTGAGCCCCATCTCGTCGCGCACGAACTTCAGCGCCTCGCACTCCATGTCGAAGCACGCGCGGAAGTCCTCCGAGATGTACCGCGCTGCGCCGCGGTAGCCGAGCATCGGGTTCTCCTCGTGCGGTTCGTAGACATCCCCGCCGACGAGGTTGGCATACTCGTTCGACTTGAAGTCGCTGAGGCGGACGATGACCGGTTCCGGCGCGAACGCGGCGGCGATCATCGAGACGCCCTCCGCCACGCGCCGCACGAAGTACTCGCGGGGCGACGGGTACGCGGCGATGCGCTCCGCGATGTCGTCCTTCAACGGTGCCGCGAGCGTGTCGAAGTCCAGCAGGGCACGCGGGTGGATGCCGATCTGCCGGTTGATGACGAACTCCAGGCGGGCCAGGCCGACGCCCTTGTTCGGCAGCTTCGAGAACGCGAAGGCCTGGTCGGGCGTGCCGACGTTCAGCATGATCTTCGTCGGGCTCTCGGGCATGTCGTCGAGCTTGGTGACGACCTCCTCGAACGGCAGCAGCCCTTCGTAGACGAAGCCGTTGTCACCTTCGGCGCACGAGACGGTGACCTCCTGCCCGTCGTGGAGCGAGATCGTCGCATCGCCGGTGCCGACGACCGCGGGGATGCCGAGCTCGCGCGCGATGATCGCCGCGTGGCACGTCCGTCCTCCGCGGTTCGTCACGATCGCCGATGCCTGCTTCATGATGGGCTCCCAGTCGGGGTCGGTCATGTCGGCGACAAGAACGTCTCCGGTGCGGAACTCCTCCATCTGCGCGAGTGTGCGCATCACACGCACCGGCCCGGCGCCGATTTTCTGCCCGATCGCCCGGCCGACCGTCGCCACCGTTCCGCGTTCGGCCAGCACGAACCGGCGGGTGACGTTGCCGTCCACGCGCGAGACGACCGTCTCGGGCCGCGCCTGCAGGATGTAGAGCTTGCCGTCCACACCGTCCTTGCCCCACTCGATGTCCATCGGGCGGCCATAGTGCTCCTCGATCGTGAGCGCCTGGCGTCCGAGCTCTTCGACCTCGGCATCCGTGATGCTGAACAGCGCCCGTTCATTCTGCGGGACGTCCACGAAGACGGTGCTCCCTCCGACGTGGGTGCCGTCGGCGTAGACCATCTTCACGGCCTTCTCCCCCACGGAGCGCTTGAGGATCGCAGGGCGGCGCGCGCGGAGGGCGGGCTTGTATGCGTAGAACTCGTCGGGGTTCACCGCACCCTGGACGACGGCTTCGCCGAGACCGTACGAGCTCGTGATGAACACCGCCCGGTCGAAGCCGGACTCGGTGTCGACGGTGAACATGACCCCCGACGCTCCGACGTCCGAGCGGACCATGCGCTGCACGCCCGCGGACAGGGCGACATCGTGGTGATCGAAGCCGTTGTGCACGCGGTAGGCGATGGCGCGGTCGTTGTACAGCGAGGCGAAGACGCTGCGGATCGCCGCCAGAATGTTGTCGATCCCGCTGATGTTGAGGAAGGTCTCCTGCTGCCCCGCGAACGATGCGTCGGGCAGGTCCTCCGCTGTCGCGCTCGAGCGCACGGCCCACGACACCGCCTCCGGCTCGGGATCGTTCTCGATCAGGTGCGCGTACGCGGCGCGGATGTCGGCGTCCAGCTGGGCCGGGAGCGGTTGCTGTTCGATCCATTCGCGCACGTTCGCCCCGACACGCGCGAGCTCGGCGACGTCTGAGACGTCGAGCGCCTCGACGACCGTCTTGATGCGCTCGTACAGCCCGTCCGCGGCGAGGAAGTCGCGGTACGCGTCGGCGGTCGTGGCGAAGCCGCCCGGGACGCTCACACCGAGGTGCGACAGGTTGGAGACCATCTCGCCGAGCGAGGCGTTCTTGCCGCCGACCTGGTGCACGTCGTTCATGCCCATCTCGGTGAACCAGAGGATGTTCGTCATGTGACTCTCCTGTTGTGTGGGTTTCAGCTGCGCAGTCGCATGGACTGCATGATCACGGCGGACATCTCCTCGACCGACTTGGTCGAGGAGTTCAGGAACGGGACGCGGTTGCGGCGGTAGAGGTCCTCGGCGCGCCGCAGCTCGAGGGTGCACTGCGCGAGGCTCGCGTACGTCGAGCTGGGCCGGCGCTCGTGCCGCACCTGACTGAGGCGCAGCGGCGTCGTGGTGAGCCCGAAGCAGCGGTTCGCGTACGGAGCCACGGTGGCGGGAAGCCCGTCGGACGGGAAGTCGTCGTCTGTGAGGGGATAGTTCGCGACGAGCAGGCCGTACTGCAGGGCGAGGTACATCGTCGTGGGCGTCTTGCCGCACCGGGAGGGGGCGATGATGATGACGTCCGCGATGTCGAGCGCCCGCATGCTCTGTCCGTCGTCGTGCTCGATCGCGTACTCGACGGCACGCATGCGGGCGAAGTAGCGCTCGATGTCGCCGACGCCGTGGTACTGCCCGAGCTGCTCCGACGCCGTGCTCCCGAGTGCCGCTTCGAGTTCGCGCAGATGTCCGCCCAGGAGGTCGATCACGACCGCACCCGAGGCGGCGAGCTCGCCGATGATCTCGGGAGACTTCACCGTGGCGAACACGATCGGATCCGCACCGCTGCGGATCGCCTCGTGCAGGTCGTGGACGACGTTGCGAGCCCCTTCCGGTGTGTCCACGAACGGGATCGTGTGCCGGCGGAAGTGCACGCCGGGGAAGTTCGCCAGCAGTGCCGAGCCCAGGGTCTCCGCCGTGATGCCGGTGCTGTCGGAGACGAAGTACGCCTCGCGCAGGGGTCGTGCGGGGACGGGGATGTCGATGGTCGTTCTCCTCGATCCGGGGGGCGCGTGATCCGAGACTAGAGAAAGTACGTTGCTTTCCATGACCAGATCACCGCGAAGGAATTGCCGATTTTACGAATTCGTTACGCGCGGCGAGGTGACCAGCCCGACCCGCTCGAGGGGCTCGGGCACCCGCGCGCTCCAGTGCAACTCCTGCTTGATGCGACGCCGCAGGGTGTCGGCCGCACTGGGCTCGCCGTGTGTGACATAGACGGATGCCGGCTGCACGGGCACTCGGCGCATCCAGTCCATGAGCTCATCCGCGTCGGCGTGGGCCGACAGGCTGTCCAGGCGCACGACCTCCGCCCGGATGGGCACGTCCCGACCGAAGATGCGCAGCGTCTGCGCCCCGTTCAGGAGAGCCGCGCCGCGTGTGCCCGCCGCCTGATAACCGGTGAGCACGATCGCGTTGCGCGGATCATCCGCGTAGGCGCTGAGGTGGTGCAGAATGCGGCCGCCCGTGAGCATGCCGCTCGCGGACACGATGACCATCGGGCCACCGCGGAGGTTCAGGAGCTTCGACTCGTCGACCGTGCGCACGGGAGTCGCAAGGCCGTACATCCGGTCGATCTCGGCCGCACCGAGCCGGTGCTCGTCCGGGTGACGGTGGTAGATGTCGGCGACCTCGATCGCCATCGGGCTGTTCAGGAAGATCGGAACATCCGCAAGCCTGCCCGCCTGTCGGAGCTCGGCGAGCTGCAGGAGCACGGACTCCGTCCGCCCCACCGCGAACGCCGGGATCATCACGACCCCGCCCTTGCGAGTCGTCCTGGCGATGACGTCGGCCAGCACGTCCGCGGCGTCCACCGCCGCGTGTGCGCGATCTCCGTACGTGGATTCGACGACCAGGACGTCGCAGGGTTCCAGCGGAGCGGGCCCGCGCATGACCGGATCCGCTGCGCGTCCCAGGTCCCCACTGAAGTGGATGGAGGTGCGAGCTGCTCCCGCGCCGACGACCGCGTGCACACCGGCGGCACCGAGGATGTGCCCGGCCGGCGTGAACGTCACCTCCACGCCGTCCGCGACACGGGTCGGCCGGCCGAAGTCCACCGGATGAACGAGGTCGAGCGCGTGCTCGGCATCCGCGGTCGTGTAGAGCGGCGCGGGGTGTGCGTGGGACGACCAGTGGTGGGATGCCGCATGTCGGGCTTCCTCCTCGAGCAGGTGTGCACTGTCGGGGAGGAGCACGCCGAGCAGTTCGGCCGTCGCGGGCGTCGCGTGGATCCGCCCCCGGAATCCGTCCCGGACGAGGGCGGGCAGGTATCCGGTGTGATCGAGGTGCGCGTGCGTCACGACGACGGCGTCGATCGATGCGGGCGGCACCGGAAACGGCGCGCGGTTGCGTTCGCGGAGCACTTTGAGTCCCTGGAACAGTCCGCAGTCCACGAGAACGCGCGTGGACCCGTGCTCGATGAGATAGCGGGACCCGGTGACCGTGTCCGCCGCCCCGAGGAATTGCAGCGTGCCTGTCGTCGACATCATGCACTCCTTCCCGGAAGGCGATCGTCGGCGATCCACCCCCACTCTCGGTCGCGCACGGAATGCACGACAGGGCCGGAGGTCCTACGGCGCGGAGCGCGCCTCGGGAATACGGTCATGACATGGTCGCGTCGGACGTTCCTCGGACACGGGCGTTCTACGAGACGGTCGCCGATGCGTACGCCCTCCTCGTCGCGGACGTCGGGTTCGAGGGCGCGCTCGAGCTGTCCCTCATCGCGGACTTCGTCGATCAACTCGCGCACGGCGAGCGCGTGGACATTGTGGACGCCGGATGCGGAACGGGCCGGATGATCGGCCATCTGCGCTCGCTCTCGGCCACCGTCCGCCCCATCGGCGTCGACCTCTCGCCCGCGATGCTCGCCTACGCGCGGGCCGCGCATCCCGACGTCGAGCTGGTCGAAGCCCCTCTCCAGCGCATGTCCCTGCCCGGCGAGTCGGCGGACGGCATCCTCGCGTGGTACTCCGTCATCCACACGTCGCCCGCCGATCTCCCGGAGGTCCTGAGCGAGTTCCGGCGGGTGCTGCGTCCGGGGGGTCTCGTCCTCCTCGGGTTCCAGTCAGGATTCGGGGAACGTCGCCGTTCGGGCGCCTACGGTCATGACATCGAACTGCACGCGTATCTGCACGACACAGTCGCGGTCAGCTCGGCCTTGACCGCTGCGCGATTCGTCGTCGAGGTGCGGATGGATCGAGGCCCGCGACGCGAGGAGAGGCTTCCGCAGGGGTTTGTGATGGCCCGCGCAGTGTGAGCCCTCCGGTCGCATCAGAGCGCGACGAGTTCGACGCTCCTCACCGCCCGGTCGGCGACGAGGACCCTCATCATCGAGCACACGGGTTGGCGGCGCCGATCGGTCGGTGAGCCGGGATTGAGCAGCCGCATCCCGCGAGCGGACACCGTGTCCCACGGGATGTGGCTGTGTCCGAAGACCAGCACGTCGACGTCCGGGTGCGCCGCTTCCATCCGCATCTCGCGACCTGTCTTCGGCCCCGTTTCGTGGACCACGGCGAACCGCAGCCCCTCGATCTCGCGGTGGGCGATCTCGGGCAGACGCGACCGCAGGTCAGGGCCGTCGTTGTTGCCGAACACGCCGAGTACCTCGCCGTGGTCGGTCAGCTCATCGAGCACGGATGCCGCCACCCAGTCGCCCGCGTGGATGATCAGATCGGCCGCGTCGGCAGCGCGCAGGAGCGCACTCGGCAGGGCGCGGGCGCGCCCGGGGATGTGCGTGTCGGAGATCAGCAGCAGGCGCGTGGTCATGGGCCGACGCTACGCGATGGGGCGGGTGGTCGAGCAGGGCTCGGCCTATGCTGGGCAGTCGACCGCCTCGATCGGCGCCGACAGCGGAAGGATGCCATGAAGATCACCGACCTTCGCCGCTTCGTGGTCGCCGCGGACGTGCTGCACTTCCCGCGCGCCGCAGAGACCCTCGGGATCCCGCTGCCGGCGCTGTACTCGTCGATCGATCGACTGGAGCAGGAAACCGGTCAGCCGCTGTTCGTTCCGCACGCCCAGCCGACGCGTCTGAGCCCGGCCGGCGCCCTCCTTGTGACCGAAGCGCGGGAGCGCATCGCGGCTGCTCCGGCGGCGGGAGCGGCATCCGCTCCCGCCGGTGGCAAGGCGAAGGCCTCGAAGGGGAAGGGTCGCGCGCCCGTCGTGAAGGGGCAGCCCAAGCCCTACAAGAAGCGCCAAGGCCGTTAGGCGGTGGCTCCCCCGACACGCGTCGACGCGTCCCGGATCGACGCCGCCCTCGTCGCGGGTCTGATCCGGGATCAGTTCCCGGAGTGGGCGCATCTGTCGCTGCGACCGGTCCGCAACGGCGGCAACGACCACCGGATGTTCCGGCTCGGCGGGGAGCTCGTGGTGCGACTGCCCAGCGCACCGGGCTACGTCCCCCAGGTGGCGAAGGAGCAGGAGTGGCTGCCGCGGCTCGGACCGGCCCTCCCGCTGCCCACCCCAGCTCTGCGCGGGATCGGCGCCGCCACCGATGGGTTCCCGGCTCGGTGGTCGGTGTACGGGTGGATCGATGGTCGGCCGTTGTCCGTCGGACGGGTCGAGGACGAGAGGGGTATCGCGATCGCGCTCGCCGGCTTCCTCCGCGCGCTGCGCGCCGCCGACGCCGACGGCGCTCCGGCGCCCGGTCCGCACAGCGCGTTCCGTGGCGGTCCCCTGCAGCATTACGACGACGAGATGCAGGCCCTCCTGAATCGTGTGCACGGCGCGGAGCGCGACCGAGCCGCGGGGCTCTGGCGGGACGCCCTCGGTGCGCCGTTCACCGGCAGACCGGTGTGGTTCCACGGGGACGTCGCGGCAGGCAACCTGCTGGTCCGCGACGGAAAGCTCGCCGCCGTGATCGACTTCGGGTGCGCCGGCGCCGGCGACCCGTCATGCGACACCGTGATGGTGTGGACCCGCTTCCAGGGTCGAGCCCGCGCCGCGTTCATGGCCGAGCTCGCCGTCGATGAGGCCACCTGGGCCCGTGGACGCGGATGGGCGGTGTGGAAGGCCCTGATCATGCTCACGAACGAGCAACGGGCGCAGCGCGCCCTCGCCCGTCACGTTCTGGACGAACTCGCCGCCGGGCACTGATCGCGGGAGCGTCAGTCCCAGTCGAGGTACTCCTCGATGATGACGGCGGTGGCGATCGGGTGCGTCATGGGGAACAGGTGACCCGCCCCGCTGATCGTCTTGATGCTCGCGCGCTCGGGCGCCGTCGACTGCAGCCGCTCGCCGTTCTCGGGAGGGGTGCTCTCGTCGTCCGTCCCCTGCACGATGAGGACGGGGATCGTCGGGGCCAGGGCGACGTCGGTCTCTTCGACGCCGAGCAGCAGCAGTCCGTTCACGCGGTCGACGTGCGCGGCGGCGAACACCCGCGCAACAGTGCCGCCCGAGGCGTGACCGCCGATCCAGGTGTGTTCGAGTCCCACCCGGTCGATCACCGCGAGGACGTCTTCGGCGCGCTCCGCGGGCGAGGCGTCCTTCGCCGTCCCGACGCGCACGACGTGGAAGCCCGCCTCCTCAGCGAGGTAATGCCCGACCACGGCGAGCGCAGCGGAGTCGAGCCCGGCATCCGGGATCAGCACCAGCCCGACCGGGCCGTCGCCCTCCACGGCGTACTCCACCCGACGGCCGGCGTTCTCGAGAGTCTGCGTATCGGTCATGGGGGGTGAGTCCTCTCGGGCGGGGCGGAGTGCGGTCGACGCGTGGGGCGGAGCGCCCCATCGACGGTAGCAAACGTCGATGCCGGCCCGGTTCCCGAGCCGACTACCACCGTGCGCGACCGATCCGTCGGGCTCAGTCCGTCGGCAGCGGGCCGTCCATGACCGCCTGCCGGATTCGCCAGGCGGGGAAGCCGCTCAGTCGGATGATCAGGTCGATGTCGAAATCGTGCTCGAAATACGCGGCACGCACGGCACGGATGCGGGTCACCGTGTCGGCGAAGGCGAGATCGAGTTCGGTCGCGTAGCGCTCCCACACGCTCGCCTCATACCCGGGTACCGACATGCCACTCCACCTCGTCTCGGAGCTTCTCCCAGACCCGAGGATACGCACCGCGTGTTTCCGGAGTGCGACGGGCGTGTACCGACCTGTGGGCGCCTCTTCCCTGCGATGGCCCACAAGAACATCAGGCGCCGTCGCAGGAAGGAAGCGCCGACGTCGAGGAACTCAGACGTTGAAGCGGAACTCGACGACGTCGCCGTCCTGCATGACGTAGTCCTTGCCCTCCAGGCGCGCCTTGCCTGCGGCGCGCGCAGCGGCGATCGAGCCGGTCGCGATGAGGTCGTCGAACGAGATGACCTCGGCTTTGATGAAGCCCTTCTCGAAGTCCGTGTGGATGACGCCCGCGGCCTGCGGAGCCTTCCAGCCCTTGCCGATCGTCCACGCCCGCGCTTCCTTCGGCCCCGCGGTGAGGTAGGTCTGCAGGCCCAGCGTGTCGAAGCCGATGCGGGCGAGCTGGTCGAGCCCCGATTCCTCCTGGCCGGTCGAGGCGAGCAGCTCCGCCGCGTCCTCCGGGTCGAGGTCGATGAGCTCGGACTCGATCTTCGCGTCCAGGAAGACCGCGTGGGCCGGGGCGACGAGTTCTTCGAGGGCGGCTTTGGCCGCCGCATCCGTCAGGATCGCCTCATCGACGTTGAAGACATAGATGTACGGCTTCGCGGTGAGAAGTCCGAGCTCCTTGATCGGGGCGAGGTCGATGCCGGAGTGCGAAAGCAGCTGACCGCGCTCGAGGGCGTCCTTCGCCGCGACCGCGGCCTCGAGGGCAGCGGGGTCGGTCTTCTTGCCCTTGACCTCCTTCTCGATGCGCGGGATCGCCTTCTCGAGCGTCTGCAGGTCGGCGAGCTGCAGCTCCGCGTTGATCGTCTCGAGGTCGTTCTTGGGGTTCACGCCGCCCTCGACGTGCACGACGTCGTCGTCGGTGAATCCGCGGACGACCTGCGCGATCGCGTCGGCCTCGCGGATGTTCGCGAGGAACTGGTTGCCCAGCCCCTCACCCTCGCTCGCGCCCCGGACAATGCCGGCGATGTCGACGAACGACACCGTGGCGGGCAGGATGCGCTCAGAATGGAACACCTCGGCGAGCTTGCCGAGCCGCGGATCGGGCAACGACACGACGCCCACGTTCGGCTCGATCGTCGCGAAGGGATAGTTCGCCGCGAGCACGTCGTTCTTGGTCAGTGCGTTGAAGAGGGTGGACTTGCCGACATTGGGCAGACCGACGATACCGATAGTGAGAGCCACGGGCATCCAGTCTACGTGCGGGTGGCCGCCGCCCCCGCGTCGACGGACGCGTCGACGGCGCGGGCGGCGAAGACCACCGGATGCCGCTCCCCGGTCACCGCCGCAGCGCTCGGAACGCGCGCGTCACGTACGGCAGATCGACCACGTGGTCCCCGATCGCACCGATGTCATCGAGCACCCCGACAAGTCCCGCCTCGATACGCGCGCGTTCGTCCGCCGGCGCGGTGATGACGTAGCTGCGCGAGCGGGCCATCGCGAGGAAGGTCGCACGATTCATGGGCCTCGTCCACCGCCATTCGGCGCTCTCGAGTTCGCCGAACGGCTCACCCACCTGCGGCGGCCCCTCGGCGAGGACTTCCTCGGCGTGACTGCCGTGCATGACCGCCGTCATACGGGCGACCCAGTCCACATCGTCGTCGCGCAGGTTCCAGACGAGTCCGAGCACTCCGCCGGGCCGCAGAACCCGGCCCGCCTCCGCCGCGGCAGCAGTCGGATCGACCCAGTGCCATGCCTGGCCGAGGACCACCGCGTCGACGCTGTCGTCGGGGAGCGGCATCCGCTCGGCGGTCCCGACGAACGTCGGGACGGCGTGCACGCTCTCGCGCAGCGTGGCGAGCATCTGCGGATCCGGGTCGATCGCGACGACCTCGGCACCCAGCTCCTGCACGACCCGCGTCAGCTTCCCCGTCCCCGCACCCACATCGGCGACCCGGATGCGGCGCTCGCCGCCCGCGACCGGCTGAAGCAGCCAGTCCACGGCCTGAATCGGATAGTCGGGGCGACCGGTCTCGTACGTGTGGGCTTCGGCGCCGAACGAGCGCGCCAGCCTCTCGTCACCACTCATGCCGCGAGCCTATGCCCGGCTCCCGCGGCGCGCCTCCCCCCTGCGCGGGCTGCCCGGGGCGAGCCTGGACGCGTGCCCCTCGACTTCACCGCGATCGACTTCGAGACGGCGAACTCCAGCAACGCGTCGGCGTGCGCGGTCGGGATGGCACGGGTGCGCGACGGGCGCGTGGTGGCCACGGCCGGGTGGCTCATCCAGCCGCCGCCCGGACACGACCGCTTCTTCGAGATCAACGTCCGTATCCACGGCATCGAACCCGAGCACGTCGCCGACGCAAAGACGTGGAGCGAGCAGCTGGGCGATCTCACCGACTTCGCCGGCTCCGACGTGCTGGTCGCCCACAACGCGGGCTTCGACATGACGGTCCTCCGGCGCGCGTGCGAAGCGACCGGCGACGTGCACCCGCCGTTCGAGTACGTCTGCAGCCTGCAGGTCGCCCGCAAGCTCTACGACCTCGAGTCCTATCGGCTCCCGTCGGTGGCGGCGGCCGCCGGATTCATCGACTTCGCGCATCACGACGCCACCGCCGACGCGCTCGCGTGCGCGCACATCATGATCCACGCCGCCGAACTGGTCGGAGCCAAGGACGTCGCGGGGCTCGCCGCCGCGGCATCCGTCCGCGTGTCTCGACTCGAGGGGGCGGTCCCGGTGACGGATCTGCCCGCCCTGCTGTTCGTCTGACGATCAGACAGCAGGTGCCTGGGCGATCCGCACCATGTTGCCCGACGGATCACGGAACGCGCAGTCGCGCTGACCCCAGCCCATATCGATCGGCTCCTGGAGCACCTCGGCGCCGTACGCCCGGACCCTTTCGAAAAGCGCGTCCAGATCGTCTGTGCGGAAGACCAGCATCGGAAGGACGCCCTTCGTCAGCAGCTCCTGCATCGCGTCCCCGTCGCGCTCCGATCGACCGGCGTGCGGATCGGACAGCACGATGCCCAGACCGGGTTGCGTGGGTGTGCCCAGAGTGATCCAGCGGTGCTCCCCCGACGCCACGTCGTTCAGCACGTCGAGCCCGAGGGCGTCGCGATAGAAGCCGATCGATTCGTCCACGTCGGTGACGGTCACGTTCGTGTACTGCAGTGCGATGTCCATGCCAGGACGCTACGCCGCCGAACCGCCCCGCGCTTCTCCGATCCTGCTCCGACCCGCGCGCTCCGGACGGGCACGGGCCCTGACGACGCACGACGGCATGGCCCGGAGCGCGTCGTGCTCCTGTCGGCGATACTCGCTCGGCGTCATCCCGACGATCTGCGTGAAGCTCGCACTGAACGAACCCAGTGACGTGCAGCCGACCTCCATGCAGGCGTCGGTCACCGTGGCACCGTCGCGCAGAAGCGCCATCGCGCGTTCGATCCGCCGCGTCATGAGGTAGCCGTAGGGCGTCTCGCCGTATGCGGCGCGGAAGCGTCGCGAGAAATGCGCGGGCGACATGAGCGCCTTCGCAGCCATCGTCGGCACGTCGAGCGGTCGCGCGTAGTCCCGGTCGATCAGGTCGCGAGCCCGGCGCAGATGCGCGAGGTTCTCGATCTCCTCCGGCGACATGCTCCGACGGTACACCTGCCGGTGTCGCACCCCCAGGCCATCCTTGAGGAATGGACGCACTCACTCTCTCCGTGGTGGCGATCGGCGCTCTCGCAGCCGGTCTGCTCGCCGGCTGGGCGGCCGGCGCCGCGCGCGCTTCCACGCGCGCGAACGAGGCGCTCACCGCGGCGCAGACGCGACTGGCGGCCGAGCAGGCGACGCGGGCGGGGGTCCAGGCGCAGCTCGAGCATCAGCAGGTGCTCTATCGCGAGCTGGCCGCGCAGGCGCGCACCGATCAGGCGCTGCGCGAAGAGCGCGAGCGACGGGAGCAGTCGGTCCTCCGCGCCCTCGCACCCGTGCACGAGACGCTCCAGAACATGCAGAACAAGGTCGACGACCTCGAACGCGACCGTCACGCGCAGTTCGGCACGCTCGCCGAGCAGCTGCGGCAGGCTCAGCTCTCCGACGAGGCACTGCGCGCGACGACCGAGTCGCTCGCCAGCGCGCTGCGTTCGGGCAGCACCCGAGGGGTGTGGGGTGAGACGCAGCTGCGCCGCGTCGTCGAGGCCGCCGGCCTGACCCGCTACATCGACTTCGATACGCAGATCTCGATCACCTCGGATGCCGGGGTCGGTCGGCCCGACATGGTCATCCGCCTGCCCGGCGGCAAGGCCATCGCCGTCGACGCGAAGGTGCCGCTCGATGCCTACCTCGAGGCGAGTGCGATCGCTCCGTCGGCGCAGGGTGCCGAAGGGGCGCGCCGCTCCACGCTGCTCGACAAGCACGTCAGAGCGGTCCGCGCGCACATCGACGCCCTCGCGAAGAAGGCGTACTGGGCCGGCTTGGAGACGAGCCCGGAATTCGTCGTGTGCTTCGTGCCGAGCGAATCCCTGCTCTCGGCCGCCCTCGAACAGGACCCCGCGCTGCTGGACTATGCGTTCGGCAAGCGTGTCGCGCTCGCCTCCCCCGTCAACCTGTGGGCGGTCCTGAAGACCGTGGCGTACACGTGGACCCAGCAGGACGTCTCCCAGGAGGCCCGCGCGCTGTTCGACCTGGGCAACGAGCTGTACGAGCGGCTCGGAACGCTCGCCGGGCACGCCGACGACCTCCGACGCGCGATCGAGCGGACGGTCGACAGCTACAACAGGTTCGCCGGCTCCCTCGAGACGCGCGTCCTGGTGTCCGCGCGCCGGTTCCCCGGAATCGATCAGACGAAACTCGACGCGCTGAGCGAGCCGGCCGGCATCGAGCGCGCGCCGCGTCGACTCACGGCTCCCGAATTCGTCGAGCCTGCCGCGGTGATCGCGCCGCACACCACGGATGCGGCATCCGAGCCGAGGGTCATCGCGGACCTCGGCGACGTCCGCGATCGGCTGTCGACCCGCGAGTGATCCACGAGCGCGACGTGAGCCGCGTGGCGGCTCAGGCGCCGCCGGGAACGAAGCTCAGGAGGGCGACCACGGCGACGGACACGCCGACGAACGCACCCACCATCCACCACGCCGAGACCTGATGGTCCTCGTCGCGGCGGACGCGGAAGAGGACGTCGGGACGCCGGGCCGGGTCGGTCGCGTCGGCGACCACCGCGATCGCTCCGGTCTGCGGCCGGGCACCACTGGCTTGTGCGGACATCGGGAGACCCTTCGGGTACGGAGACAATCGCGCATCCCCATCGACACAGGTTCGATTCTGCCAGAGAACGTCGCCGAACCGTGTGACGATTCGGTCACCCTGCGCGCCGCGCCGCTACAGCCACTTCGAGGTGAGGTGCTCCGAGACGATGCGGCGGAGGGTGCCCGAGCGCCCGCGCAGCACGACGCTCTCGCTGTAGATGAAGTCGCCCTCTCGGCGCACGCCGGCGACGAGCTGACCGTCCGTCACGCCGGTCGCGACGAAGATCGTGTTCTGTCCCGTGACCAGCTCGTCGGCTTCGTAGACGTGCCCGTCGGTCTTCAGGCCGTGATCCGCGCCCTTCTGCTTCTCGTCGTCGTTGCGCGGCCAGAGCACGCCCTGGATGTGACCGCCGAGCGCCTTGATCGCGCACGCGGTGACGATTCCCTCGGGGCTGCCGCCGACGCCCACGCACATGTCCGTGCGGGCATTGTGCCGCGCGGCGTTGATGCCGCCGGCGACGTCGCCGTCGGACATGAGACGCGTACCCGCCCCCGCCTCGCGGATCTCGGCGATGAGCTGCTCGTGCCGCGGACGGTTCAGAACCGACACAACCATCTCGTCGATCGGCTTGCCCAGCGCTTTCGCGAGAAGCCGGATGTTCTCGCCGATCGGCAGGCGGATGTCCACGACGCCGACTCCGGCGGGTCCGGTGACCAGCTTGTCCATGTAGAAGACGGTGGATGCGTCCAGCATGCTGCCACGGTCGGACACGGCGATCACCGACAGCGCGTTCTGGCGGCCCGCCGCCGTGAGCGAGGTGCCGTCGATCGGGTCGACGGCGACGTCGCACTGCGGACCCCGGCCGTTGCCGACCTTCTCTCCGTTGAACAGCATGGGCGCTTCGTCCTTCTCGCCCTCGCCGATCACGATCGTGCCGTCGAAGTTCACCGTGTTGAAGAACGCCCGCATCGCGTCGACCGCGGCGCCATCGGCGGCGAGCTTGTCGCCTCGACCGATGAAGGGCACCGCCCGGATGGCCGCGGCCTCGGTCGCACGGACGAGCTCCAGCGCGAGGTTTCGGTCGGGATGCAGCGGACTCATGTCGGCGGTAAGGCTCACCATGAGGTCAGCCTAGCCACGGGCCGCCCCGCCGACCGGGAAACGCCCGGCCGGCGGAGCGAAGGATTCGCGTTTCTTGACGCACCGGCATCCCCGTGCGAATTGCACCGG
>JASBUD010000234.1 GCA_030148105.1 Microbacterium sp.
TAGAAGTAGTTCTTGCGCGCGAAGCGGCTCGACGGAGCGATCGAGCAACCCAGCGCGAGCCCGAGACTGATCGATGAGCGGATCGCGGTCTCGTTGACGACCGGCAGCGATCCGGGCAGACCGAGGTCCACCGGGGCGATCAGCGTGTTCGGGGCGGCGCCGTGGTTGTCATCGTGCGCGGGGTTGGCCGCGGCCGAGAACATCTTCGTCTTGGTGTTCAGCTCCACGTGGACTTCGAACCCGAGGACGGGCTCGAAAAGCTCGAGAGCCTCGTCGAAGTCCATGATCTTGTCTTTCGCCATATCAGGCGACACCTCCCCGTACCGGGGCGCGATCCAGCAGCGGAGCGCCCCACGAATCCACCAGCAGCGCCTCGAGGGCCGCGCCCACCCGATAGAGCTGCGCGTCGGCGCGCGCGGGAGCGAGGAACTGGATGCCGACCGGCAGGCCGTCCTCCGCGGCGAGCCCCGAAGGTATCGAAATGCCCGGGACGCCGGCGAGGTTCGCCGGGATGGTCGTCACGTCGTTCAGGTACATCTGCATCGGGTCGTCGATCTTCTCGCCGAGCCGGAACGCGGTGGTCGGAGCCGACGGAGTCGCGATCACATCGACCTTCGAGAACGCCTCGTCGAAGTCGCGCTGGATGAGCGTCCGCACCTTCTGCGCGGAGCCGTAGTAGGCGTCGTAGTAGCCCGCCGACAGCGCGTAGGTCCCCAGGATGATGCGGCGCTTCACTTCGTCACCGAATCCGGCGTCGCGCGTCGCGGCCATGACGCTCTCGACGGTCGGAGTCCCGGAGGGAGTCACTCGCAGACCGAAGCGCACGGAGTCGAACTTGGCGAGGTTGCTCGACGCCTCCGCAGGCAGGATCAGGTAGTAGGCCGCGACTCCGTACTCGAAGTGCGGGGCGCTGATCTCGACGATCTCGGCACCCTGCGCCTCCATCGCGGCCAGGGCGGCGCGGAACGACGCCGAAACGCCGGGCTGGAAGCCCGAGTCCGGAAGCTCCTTGATGACCCCGACGCGGAGGCCCCGGAGGACCTCGCCGTTCGCGCCTTCCCGCGCGGCCGCGGCGAAGGACGGCCACGCGTCGGTGAGCGAGGTCGAATCGTGCGGATCGTGCCCGCCGATCACGTCGTGAAGCAGACCCGCGTCCAGGACGGTGCGCGTCACGGGCCCGACCTGATCCAGGCTCGACGCGAGAGCGATCGCGCCGTACCGGCTGACCGCGCCGTACGTCGGCTTGAGACCCACGGTGCCGGTGACGTGCGCGGGCTGACGGATCGACCCGCCCGTGTCGGACCCGAGGGCGAGGGGCGCCTCGAAGGCCGCGACGGCCGCCGCCGAGCCGCCCCCTGAGCCGCCCGGAATGCGGTCCAGATCCCACGGATTGCGCGTCGGTCCGTATGCGGAGTGCTCGGTGGACGAGCCCATCGCGAACTCGTCCATGTTCGTCTTGCCGAGCGGGACGAGACCCGCCGCGCGGGAGCGTGCGACGACAGTAGCGTCGAACGGCGACATGTAGCCCTCGAGGATCCGCGACCCGCTCGTGGAGGGCATGTCGGTCGTGACCAGAACGTCCTTGATCGCCAGCGGTACGCCCGCGATCGGACCGAGGTCCTCCCCTGCGGCACGCCGTCGGTCGATGTCGTCGGCGACCTCGAGGGCGTGATCGCTCACGTGGAGGAATGCGTGGATGTCGGCATCCACCGCCGCGATCCGATCCAGGTGCGCGCGCGTGACCTCGACACTGGAGACCTCGCCGGCGGACAGTCGCGCGCCGAGTTCGGCCGCGCTCAGACGCGTCAGTTCCGCGGTCACTGTTCCTCCCCCAGGATCGCCGTCACCCGGAAGCGACCGTCGGCGGCGTCCGGTGCGTTCTGCAGCGTCTGCTCCGGCGTCAGCATGTCCCCGACCTCGTCGGGACGCGCGACGTTCTGCAGCGGAATGGGGTGGCTCGTCGCGGGGACGTCCGGCGTCGCGACCTCGGACACCTTGGCGATGTTGTCGACGATCGCGTCGAGCTGACCCGTCAAGCGAGAGATCTCCTCTTCGCTCAACTGGATCCGGGCGAGCACACCGAGATGGCGCACGAGATCGGGGGTGATTTCAGACACCCGTCCATCCTACGAGCGCCGGTGTGGCCGACGAGACCGATCACTAGGGTGGAGCGGTGAGCACGTACGAGCCTCCTCGCCCCTGGATCGCCAGCTATGCGGAGGGTGTGCCGGATGACCTCGACCCGGTGACGGGTTCACTCGTCGACATCGTGGAGGCCTCGGCACGGGATTATCCCGACGCCCCCGCGCTGCAGTTCTTCGGCCGCACGACCTCGTACCGCGAACTCCACGAGGCGATCGACCGCGCGGCCGCCGGTCTCCTGGAGCAGGGCGTGCGCGCCAGCGATCCGGTGGCGATCGTCCTCCCGAACTGCCCGCAGCACATCGTCGCGTTCTACGCGATCCTGCGGCTGGGTGCGGTCGTGGTCGAGCACAATCCGCTGTACACCCCTCGGGAACTGCGCAAGCAGTTCGAGGATCACGGCGCAAAGCATGCGATCGTGTGGACCAAGGTGGCCGGGCTCGTGCAGGATTTCCCCGAAGACCTCGCCGTCGACTCCCTCATCTCGGTCGACATCACCAAGGCGATGCCGTTCACCACCCGTCTGGCCCTGCGCCTGCCGATCGCGAAGGCCCGCGAGGCACGCGAGGCGCTGTACGCGAAGGTCACCCGGACGGTGTCGTGGGAGTCGGTCGTCGGCTCGGCACCGCTCCCGGCGACGCATCCGAAGCCCGCCACGGACGATCTCGCCCTGATCCAGTACACCAGCGGCACGACCGGGACACCGAAGGGCGCTTCCCTCACGCACCGCAACCTTCTCTCCAACGCCGCGCAAGCACGCGCATGGGTCCCCTCGATCGTCCGCGGCGACGGGTGCGTGGTCTACGCGGTGCTGCCGATGTTCCACGCTTACGGCCTGACGCTGTGCCTCACCTTCGCGATGTCGATGGGAGCGCGTCTGGTGCTGTTCCCGCGTTTCGACCCGGACATGGTGCTCGAGGTCACCAAGAAGCACCCCGCGACCTTCCTTCCGCTCGTCCCGCCGATCGCCGATCGCCTGCTGAAGGCGGCGCGCGAGAAGGGCGTCTCGCTGGAGGGCACGCAGGTCGCCATCTCCGGAGCGATGGCGCTGCCGCACGACCTCGTCGTGCCGTTCGAGGCCGCTTCGGGGGGATACCTGGTCGAGGGCTATGGTCTGAGCGAATGCTCGCCGGTGCTGATGGCCAATCCGGTCGCCGAGAACCGTGTGCCGGGCACCGTCGGACTGCCGCTCCCGGGAACGGAGGTGCGGGTCGTGGACCCGGACGAGCCCACCCGCGATGTGCCTGCCGGTCAGCCCGGGGAGCTCATCGTCCGGGGTCCGCAGGTCTTCGGCGGGTACTACGGCAAGCCCGAGGAGACCGAGAAGGTGTTCGTCGACGGCTGGTTCCGCACCGGCGACATCGTCACAGTCGACGCCGGTGGCTTCGTGCGGATCGTCGATCGCATCAAGGAACTCATCATCACGGGCGGATTCAACGTCGCGCCGACCGAGGTCGAGATCGCGCTCCGCCAGCATCCCCAGGTCGATGACGCCGCGGTGGTCGGGCTCCCCAGCGCCCAATCGGGGGAAGAAGTCGTCGCGGCCGTCGGGCGCGCGGCGGGCGGCGAGCAGCCCGACAACGAGGCCAGCAGGGAGTTCGCGCGCGGCATCCTGACCCCGTACAAAGTGCCGCGCCGGATCTTCGTCGTGGATGAGCTGCCGAAGTCGCTCATCGGCAAGGTCCTGCGTCGCCAGGTGCGCGACTCGCTGCTGCAGTTGACCTCCGGAGGCTGACGCGCCCGCTACCCCTGGTCGAGGGCGGCGGGGCCTTCGGTCACGAGAAGTCGGAACTGAGCGGCGTCGATGATGCGGATGCCGAGCTCTTCCGCCCGGGTGAGCTTGGAGCCCGCACCGGGACCTGCCGCGACGAAGTCGGTCTTCTTGGACACGCTCGACGCCGCCTTGCCGCCGGCCGCGATGATCGCCTCCTGCGCTCCTTCACGGCTGAAGCCCTCAAGCGATCCGGTGGCGACGACGGTGACACCCTCCAGCACGCCGCCCGCGGCCACCGCCGCGCCCGGACCGGCGTGACCAGGAGTGCGCAGCTGCGCTCCGGCGGCGCTCCAGCGTTCGACGATCTCGCGGTGCCAGTCGATCTCGAACCACTCCAGGAGCGAGTCCGCGATGATGCCGCCGACGCCCTCGACGGCCGCGAGCTCATCGCGGGTGGCTGCCCGGATCGCGTCGACGGAGCCGAACCACTGCGCGAGCGCCCGTGCGGCCACCGGGCCCACGTGGCGGATGTTGAGGGCGACGAGGAACCGCCAGAGATCCTTCGTCTTGGCGCCTTCGAGGTTGGCCAGCAGCACCGTCGCAGCAGCCGACAGGATGGATGACTCGTCTCCGTCGAAGGGTCCGTCGGCGGAGTACGGCGGGTCGGTCTTCTTCCGCTGGCGCCGGAACGGCGAGCGGGTGTCGGGGGTGCCGTCCTCGCTCAGACGCGGGAGTCCGGTCTCGGCATCCCGGACGACGACATCGATCGGGAAGAGGTCCTCCGCGCGCAGGTCGAACAGAGCGGCTTCGGTCACCAGCGGCGGCGTCTCCGGTCGGATCGGCTGTGTGAGCGCCGCGGCGGACACCTCGCCCAGTCCTTCGACATCCAGCGCGCCGCGGGATCCGATGTGCTCGACGCGTCCGCGCACCTGCGCGGGGCACGACCGCGCGTTCGGGCAGCGCAGGTCGATGTCGCCCTCTTTCGCAGGTGCGAGCGGGAAGCCGCACTCCGGGCAGTCCTTCGGCATCACGAACGGGCGCTCGGTGCCGTCCCGCAGCTCGACGACCGGCCCGAGCACCTCGGGGATCACGTCACCGGCCTTACGCAGGACGACGGTGTCCCCGATGAGCACGCCCTTCGCCTTCACGACGTCCTGATTGTGCAGCGTGGCCTGGCGCACGACGCTCCCGGCCACGCGCGTCGGCTCCATCACGGCGAACGGCGTCGCACGGCCGGTGCGGCCGACCGACACCACGATGTCCCGCAGGACGGTGTTCACCTGCTCGGGCGGATACTTGTACGCGATCGCCCAGCGCGGCGCCCGGCTCGTCGCCCCCAGCTCATCGTGCAGCGCGAGTTCGTCCACCTTGATCACGATGCCGTCGATCTCGTGCTCGACGTCGTGACGATGCGCGCCGTAGTGACGGATGAAGTCGTCGGCCGCCTCCGCCGAGTCCGCCACGCGGAAGTACGCACTTGTGGGCAGCCCCCACGAGGCCAGCAGCCCGTAGACCTCGCTCTGCGTCCGCACCGGCGGGTCGGGCCATGCACCTATGCCGTGCACCGTCATGCGCAGCCGCGAGAGGCGCTGATGCACGGCGTCGAGCTGGCGTTCGTTCTTGCCCTCGGTCTTCTGACGAAGTGAGCCGCTCGCGGCGTTGCGAGGATTGGCGAACAGCCGGTCGCCCATCGCCTCCTGGTAGGCGTTCAGGGATTCGAAATCGGCGACGGTGAAGAAGACTTCTCCGCGCACCTCGACCAGCGGCGGGTGTCCGGAGCCCTCGAGGCGATGCGGGATGCCGGCCACCTGCCGCACATTGTCCGTCACGTCCTCGCCCACGCGCCCGTCGCCGCGCGTCGCCGCGGAGACCAGACGGCCGTGCTCGTAGCGCAGCGACAGCGCGAGCCCGTCGATCTTCAGCTCGCACAGGTAGTGCACCGGGCGTCCGGCATCGCGCTGCACCTTCGCCGCCCAGGCGAGGAACTCCTCGTCGCTGAACACGTTGTCCAGGCTCAGCATGCGCTCGGCGTGCTCGACGGGTGCGAAGAGGGATCCGGATGCCGCACCCACGGTGAGGGTGGGCGAGTCCTGGCCCTGCAGCTCGGGGTGGAGACGCTCGATGCGCTCGAGCCGCTGCATCCATCCGTCGTAGGTCGCGTCGTCCACGACGACCGTGTCGCGCCCGTAGTACGCGTCGCGCGCCTGCAGGATCAGCTCGGTCAGACGCACGCTATCCTGCCGCGCGTCGTCCAGGGACGCAAGGGACAGCTCATCGGGGGCTTCGGAGTCCGTCACCCGGCAAGTCTACGAGCGGGCACCGACAGTGATACGGGCCGGATCGTCACGTCGTGACCGGCACCGCCGAGACCGTGTGATCGATCGTGAACTGGCCCAGAACACGCGTGCCGTCGTACAGGACGGCGGTCTGCCCGGGCGCGACGCCGTCGAGGGGCTCATCGGGCGTCACCGTCACGAGCGCCGCGGAGACGACGGCGGTCGCCGGCACGGGATCGGCGTGCGCGCGGATCTGGACGTGGCACTCGAACTCCCGGCGGGCGGGGACGGCGCCGGCCCACGTGAATCGGGCGCCGGAGATCTGCGCGATCGCCAGCGCCTCCTTCGGACCGACGACGACCGTGTTGCTGACCGGTCGCACCTCCAGGACGAAGCGGGGCTTCCCGTCTGCCGCCGGCACACCGAGCGACAGCCCGCGGCGCTGTCCGACCGTGAAGGCGTGCGCCCCCTCGTGCGAACCCACGACCGTGCCGGAGTCGTCGACGATGTCGCCGCGCGCGGCGCCCACCCGCTCGGCGAGCCAGCCGCGGGTGTCTCCGTCCGGAATGAAGCAGATGTCGTGGCTGTCCGGCTTGCGGGCGACGGTCAGACCGCGCGCCTCCGCCTCCTGCCGGACGAGTTCTTTCGACGGAGTCTCGCCCAGCGGGAACAGCGTGTGCTCCAGCTGGTCTGCGGTGAGGACGCCGAGCACGTACGACTGGTCCTTGGCCGCGTCGCTCGCGCGGTGCAGTTCGAGCGTCCCGTCCGTCCCGGTGCGAAGGAGCGCGTAGTGGCCTGTGCAGACGGCGTCGAACCCGAGGTCGAGGGCCTTCTCGAGGACCGCGGCGAACTTGATCCGCTCGTTGCAGCGCATGCACGGGTTGGGTGTCCGCCCGGCACGGTACTCCGAGACGAAATCCTCGATCACGTCGTCGCGGAAGCGCTCCGAGAAGTCCCACACGTAGAACGGGATCCCGAGGCGATCGGCCGCCCGTCGCGCATCCATCGCGTCCTCGATCGTGCAGCACCCGCGGCTGCCCGTGCGCAGCGTCCCGCCGGCGCGCGAGAGAGCAAGGTGCACGCCCACCACGTCGTGGCCGGCATCCACGGCGCGCGCGGCGGCCACCGCGGAGTCCACTCCCCCGCTCATCGCCGCCAGAACACGCATCAGACGATTCTACGAGAGCGCGTCCCCTGCGGGGCGGGACGCCGCCACGCGCCGTGTGGACAACCCGGCTCCCCGCGCTCGCTCGTAGACCCCGGGAAGCGTCGCGATCACCGCATCGACGTCCTCCGCAGTGGTGGTACGCCCGAGCGTCAGCCGCAGTGCGCTGCGTGCCGCCGCGTCGCCCATGCCCATCGCGAGCAGGACGTGCGAAGGTTCCGGGACGCCGGCCTGACATGCCGACCCCGTCGAGACGGCGATGCCGGCCGCGTCCAGCAGCATCAGGAGGGAGTCGCCCTGTGCGCCGGGGAAGACCGCGTGGAAGTGTCCCGGAAGACGCTCTGCCCCGAGCGCCGAGACGCGCATCTCGGGAAGGCGCTCCCGCAGTGCGCTTTCGAGCCGGTCTCGGAGCGCGCCGATACGGGCGGCCTCGACCGCGAGCTCGGCGACAGCGAGCTCCGCCGCTGCGGCGAACGCCGCCGCACCGGCGGGATCCTGCGTGCCCGCCCGCACTCCGCGCTGCTGACCGCCCCCGTGCAGGAGAGGCTCGACGGCCGCGTCCCGGGCGACGACGAGGGCACCGACGCCGATCGGACCGCCGAGCTTGTGCGCGGCGACGCTCATCGCCACCAGGCCCGCGCTTCGGGATCCGCTCGCCGCGCGCAGGCCGCGGAAGGACAGCGGCACGTGGCCGAAAGCGCCCACGGCGTCCACGTGCATCGGCACGCCGGCCCGCGCGCAGGCGGATGCCGCCTCCTCCAGCGGCTGCAGCGTCCCGACTTCGTTGTTCGCGGCGAGCAGAGTGGCGACGGCCGCGTCGCCGCTGCCGACCGCACCCTCCCAAGCGTCCGGATCGAGTCGGGCATCGCGGTCCACCCGGACCCATTCCACGTCGGCGACCTCGTGTTCGTGCAGATAGTCCAGCGTGTCCACAGTGGCGTGATGCTCGCCCTCCGGCGCGACGATCGCCGTGCGCCCGGTGCGCTCGCGCCGGGCGCGGTACAGACCTGTGATCCCGAGGTTCACCGACTCGGTGCCGCCCGACGTGAACACGACCTCGATCGGCTCGCATCCCAGCGTCGCGGCCAGTCGCTCGCGTGCGTCCTCGAGCACGCGCCGTGCCGCCTGACCCGCAGCATGGATCGATGAGGGGTTGCCCGCCGCCTCGGCGGCATGCAACCACGCGTCCCGTGCTTCGGGCCGCATGCCCGTCGTCGCGGCGTGGTCGAGATATACGACCATTCCGGTCCCCCCGCCTCAACGTCACCTCGCCGACTCGCGGCGTTACTACTGTAGAGCGCATGGTCTCGCCCGAATCCCTGACCGCGCTCGCTCCGCCGCCGGGACTGCTGAGCTCCGAGCTCGACGATCTCGGCGTCACGCTCGGACCCGACGGTGCGACTCTGCGCGTCTGGTCCGCGAACGCGAGCGGAATAGAACTCGTGGTGTTCGACGACACCGATCTGGACTGGATCACCGACACGGTCCCGCTCGAGCCGGTCGGTGCGGGGGTGTGGAGCGTGACGACGCCGCTCCTGCGGCCGGGGACGCGCTACGCGATCCGCGTCGACGGCCCCCACGGCCCCGGCAATACATTCAACCCCGGCACCCTCCTCGTCGAACCGTATGCGAGGGGGCTGGTCAGCGGCGGTTTCGAGGACTGGCGCGCCGTCGTGGTGGACGGATCCTTCGACTGGGGCGGCGTGACGAAACCCGCGATCCCGATGGACAGGACGGTCATCTACGAGGGCCATCTCAAGGGCATGTCCAAGCGGCATCCGCTCGTTCCGCCGGCTCTGCACGGCACGTACGCGGGCCTCGCGCACCCGGCGATGATCGAGCATTTCCTCGCGCTCGGCGTCACGAGCATCCAGCTCCTGCCGGTGCACGCGTTCGCGACCGAGCCTCGTCTGCTCCAGCACGGCCTCACGAACTATTGGGGCTACAACACCCTCAATTTCTTCACGCCGCACGGCGCATACGCGACCGAAGAGAACCGACGGCAGGGACCCGAGGCGATCCTGCGCGAGTTCAAGGGCATGGTGAAGCTGCTGCACCAGGCGGGCCTCGAGGTCATCCTCGACGTCGTGTACAACCACACCGCCGAAGAGAGCATCGGCGGACCGCGCTCGAGCCTGCGCGGCATCGACAACCGCTCCTACTATCGGCAGCAGGGCGACGGCGCGTACATCGACGTGACGGGATGCGGGAATTCGGTGAACACCTCCACGGATGCCGCCGCCCGGCTCATCCTCGATTCGCTGCGCTACTGGGCCGTCGACCTGCAGGTGGACGGGTTCCGGTTCGACCTCGCGGCAACGCTCGGCCGGGATGCGAACCACCACTTCACGCCGGATCACCCTCTCCTGCGTGCGATCGTCGATGATCCGGCGCTCGCCGGCGTCAAGCGCATCGCGGAGCCCTGGGATGTGGGCATGGGCGGCTGGCAGACCGGGAACTTCGGGGACGGCTGGCACGAGTGGAACGACCGCTACCGCGACCGCGTGCGCAACTTCTGGCTGAGCGACGTCGACTACGCACGCCGCGCGTCCACGGCGCCGGTCGGGATCGGCGGCTTCGCCACGCGCCTGTCCGGTTCGTCGAACACGTTCAGCGTCGAGCGGGGGCCGCTGGCGAGCGTGAACTTCGTCACCGCACACGACGGGTTCACCCTCCGTGATCTGGTGTCGTACGACGTGAAGCACAACCTGGGCAACGGCGAGCAGAACCGCGACGGTGCCGACACGAACCGCTCGTTCAACCACGGCGCGGAAGGACCCACGACCGACGCGGGGATCCTCGCCACCCGCCGCAAGGCCATGCGGAACATCCTGGGCACTCTGCTGCTGTCGGCGGGGGTGCCCATGCTGACCGCGGGCGACGAGTTCGCCCGGACGCAGCGCGGCAACAACAACGCCTACTGCCACGACTCCGCCCTCACCTGGCTGTCGTGGGACCACGCGCCGTGGCAGGACGATCTGTTCGCGCACGTGCGTCGCCTCATCCGCCTTCGCGCCGAGAACCCCGCTCTGCGACCGAGCAGATTCGCCAAGCTCGACGAGCACACCCCCTCGGCATCCGTGATGGAGTGGTACGACCAGACCGGCAGCACGATGTCGATCGACAAGTGGACGGACCCCGCCCACCGCACGCTGCAGTACGTCGCCGCCTCCACCCCCGAGTTCGAGGCCTACAACCGGATCCTGCTCATGGTGCACGGCAACGAACGCCCCACCGAGGTGACGCTGCCCGAGATCGAGGGGGTGACCTCGTTCGTTTCGCTGTGGTCCAGTGCGGACGAGCGGCCCGTCGACGTCGAGGAGACCTTCGCTCCCGGGGATGTCGTGCCTCTCGTGGGCACGTCGATGCGGCTCTTCCGGGTCGAGTAGTCGATCCGGCGCGGCGGAAGCTGTCCTGCCGCCGGGGTGCGCGGTAGGTTCGAGAGGTGGTCACGACGACGCGCGCGACGCGCCCCCTTTCCTGGCGAAGCATCTCTCCGGTCCCCGTCAGGGAGGCCACGGACTTCCAGCCGAACCGCACGACCGCGACGCCGCGCATACCGGTCACCCTGATCTCCCCGGCGGTGCCCGGCGGCTCGTTCCGCCCGAGCGCCTACGCCGGTGAGATCGTCCCATTCCGGGCCGTGGCGTTCCGCGAGGGACATGACCTGATCGGCGTCCACGTCCGCCTCTTCGCTCCGTCCGGCGACGAGTCGCTGCACCGTCTCCGCGCCCTGCACGACGGGTTCGACCGGTGGGAGACCGCCGTCACCCCGCTCGAGGAAGGTGTCTGGGGCTTCCGCTTCGAGGCTTTCGCGGACGACTTCGCGACGTGGGAGCACGCGGCCGACCTGAAGATCGCCGCGGGGGTGGATGCCGCGCTCATGCGCGAGATCGGCGCGCGACTGTTCGACCGGGCGGTGAAGGAGAAGTCGCGGCCGATCACGGAGCGCCGTCGCCTGGAGAGCGCCGCCGTCAGCCTGCGCGACAGCGCGGTCGACGACGATGCGGCTCTGGAGATCGTCCGCGACCCGTCGATCGCCGCGTTCTTCACGGCGCGCCCGCTGACGTCGCTCATGACGCTCGGTGAGCGTCATGAGCTGCTCGTCGAACGCGAGCGGGCCGGAGTCGGTGCGTGGTACGAGTTCTTCCCCCGCTCGGAGGGCGCACGCCGTGTGAAGGACGGCACGATCAAGAGCGGCACCTTCCGGACGGCGATGAAGCGCCTCCCCGCCGTGGCGGCGATGGGCTTCGACGTGCTCTACCTGCCACCGATCCACCCGATCGGCCGGCTCAACCGCAAGGGCCCGAACAACACGCTCGACCCGAAGCCCGGCGATCCGGGATCGCCCTGGGCGATCGGATCCGACGAGGGCGG
This sequence comes from Microbacterium sp., assembly GCA_030148105.1. Taxonomy (GTDB): domain Bacteria; phylum Actinomycetota; class Actinomycetes; order Actinomycetales; family Microbacteriaceae; genus Microbacterium; species Microbacterium lacus. Next base: position 11,675 of record JASBUD010000234.1, read on the forward strand.
GCATGACGCGATCCACCCCGATCTCGGGACCCTGGCGGACTTCCGCGCCTTCGTGCGCGCCGCGCGCGCGGAGGGTATCGAGGTCGCTTTGGATCTCGCTCTCCAGGCCGCGCCGGATCACCCGTGGGTCGCCGCCCACCCGGAGTGGTTCACCACCCTCCCGGACGGGACGATCGCGTACGCAGAGAACCCCCCGAAGAAGTATCAGGACATCTACCCGATCAACTTCGACAACGATCCGGAGGGCTTCTCCGCCGAAGCTCTGCGGGTGGTCCGCCACTGGATCGCCCAGGGCGTCGCGATCTTCCGAGTCGACAATCCCCACACCAAGCCGCTGCAGTTCTGGGAGTGGTTGATCTCCACCGTCAACGCGGAGCGCCCGGACGTCGTGTTCCTGGCCGAGGCGTTCTCGCGGCCGGCCGTGATGCAGTCGCTGGCGAAAGCCGGCTTCCAGCAGAGCTACACGTACTTCACCTGGCGCAACACGAAGGCCGAGCTGGAGGAGTTCCTGACGGGCCTCGCGACCGAGACAGCCGACTTCCTGCGCCCGAATCTTTTCGTCAACACGCCCGACATCCTCACGGAGTACCTGCAGTACGGCGGCCGACCGGGCTACAAGATCCGCGCGGCGATCGCGGCCACGGGAGCACCGACCTACGGGGTGTACGCCGGATACGAGCTGTACGAGAACGTCGCGCGTCCCGGCGCGGAGGAGAACATCGACAACGAGAAGTTCGAGTACAAGCTCCGCGACTGGGCGGCAGCGGAGGCGCGCGGAGATTCGCTCGCCCCGTACCTGACTCGCCTGAACCAGATCCGCCGGGAGCACCCCGCGCTGCGGCAGCTGCGCAACATCTCGGTGCACTGGAGCGACGACGACGCGATCCTCGTCTTCTCGAAGCGGATCGACGCCGCGCTCTCGCCGAGCGGACACGCCGACACGATCATCGTGGTGGCCAACGTCGACCCGCATTCCGTGCGTCAGACGATGGTCCACCTGGACACCCGCGTCTGGGGCGTGCCGTCCGGGACGCCGTTCGAGGTCGAAGACCTGATCACGGGTGAGCACTGGACCTGGTCGGATCACAATTTCGTCCGTCTCGACGCGTTCACCGAACCCGTCCACATCCTGCACGTGAAGGAGTCTCGATGACGAGTCCCACCGATGACCTGCTCGACGCCGTCGCGGCGGGCTCGCATCACG
>JASBUD010000253.1 GCA_030148105.1 Microbacterium sp.
CAGCAGCGTCGTCTTCAACGCGGGCGGCGGGGCGTGCGGACCGGGCGACACGGTCACGATCGCCGACGCGCTGCGGCTGAGCTGCAACATCCCGTTCGCCGAGCTCGCGGTGCAGCTCGGCGACACCGCGATCCGCGAGGAGGCGGAGAAGTACGGTTTCAACGCACAGTTCTCGATGCCGCTCACCTCGACGGCCTCGAGCTATCCGCGCGGACTCGATGACCCCCAGACCGCTCTCACCGGATTCGGCCAAGGCCAGGTCACCGCGACGCCCCTGCAGATGGCCATGGTCTCTGCGGGAATCGCCAACGAAGGAGTCGTCATGAATCCGCGGATGGTCGACCAGGTGATCGGACCGGATCTCTCGGTCCAGCAGAGCTTCGAGGACACCGAGTTCGGGCGTGCCCTGGACTCCGACATCGCAGCCGAGCTGACGGCGATGATGGTCGCCAATGTCAGTGACGGCGCAGCCTCGGGTGCAAAAATAGACGGGGTCGACGTGGGCGGAAAGACGGGCACCGCGGAGAACGGGGCGAGCAGACCGTACACGCTGTGGTTCACCGGCTTCGCGCCTGCGGAGAACCCGGAGGTGGCCGTGGCCGTGGTCGTCGAAGACGGCGGAGGTCAGGGTCAGTCGGGCAGCGGTAACACCATCGCGGCACCGATCGCGAAGAAGGTCATGGAGGCGGTGCTGGGACGATGAGACCGACGCAGGGAGTGACCTTCGGAGGCCGGTACGAGCTGGACTCGCGGATCGCCATCGGCGGGATGGGCGAAGTGTGGGAGGCCACCGACCACGTCATCGGCCGCACCGTCGCGATCAAGATCCTCAAAGACGAGTACATGGGCGACCCGGGCTTCCTCGAGCGCTTCCGCGCCGAGGCCCGCCACGCGGCACTCGTGAACCACGAGGGCATCGCGAGCGTTTTCGACTACGGCGAGGAGGCGGGCAGCGCGTTCCTCGTGATGGAGCTCGTGCCCGGCGAGGCGCTGTCCACCATCCTCGAGAGGGACGGATCGCTCTCCACGGACAAGACGCTCGACATCGTCGCGCAGACCTCCGCCGCCCTGCAGGCCGCCCACGCCGCGGGACTCGTGCACCGGGACATCAAGCCCGGCAATCTCCTCATCACGCCCGACGGGCGCGTCAAGATCACCGACTTCGGGATCGCGCGCATCGCCGACCAGGTTCCGCTGACGGCGACCGGCCAGGTGATGGGCACGGTGCAGTACCTCTCGCCGGAGCAGGCCTCCGGCCACCCGGCATCCCCCGCCACCGACACGTATTCGCTCGGCATCGTCGCGTACGAGTGCCTCGCCGGCAAGCGGCCCTTCACGGGCGAGTCGCAGGTCGCGATCGCGATGGCGCAGATCAACGAACAGCCTCCGCCGCTGCCGCCGACCGTCGCGGTCCCGGTGCAGAACCTCGTGATGGCGATGATCGCCAAGAAGCCCGAGGACCGTCCGGCATCGGCCGCCGCCGTCGCCCGCGCGGCCACGGCGCTCCGTCGCGGCGATCTCGCGGCCGCGGCCGCCGCGGTCCCCGCGATCGCGACCGGCGTCGCCGTCGGCGACGACATGACGCAGCTCCTCACCCCGGCGGGCGCGACCGGCGCCGCCACCCGGATCCTCCCGGCAGCGGATGCCGTGGAGGAGGGTGGCGAGGAGAAGAAGAAGCGCAGCCCGTGGACCTGGCCGCTCATCGCCCTCATCGTCCTGCTTCTGCTCGTCCTCGGCGGCACGATCTGGGCATTCGTGGCGAATCAGGAGCCGACGCCGGATCCGACGACCTCCTCGAGCACACCGACCCCGACGCCGACCCCGACGCCCACCCCGACGACGTCGACGATCTCGGTGGACGGTCTGGGCCTCGAGGGCATGGACTGCACGGAGGCCTCCGCGAAGGCGAAGGCCGCGGGAATCGAGGCCGTCGACTGCGTCGCGGGAGACCCCGCGCCCACGGCCGAGCAGGTCAACACGGTCTACCGCGTCAGCCCGACCGGCAACATCCCGCCCTCGCAGCTGCTCACCCTGACCTTCTACGGCGACCAGACTGCGATGCCCCAGCCCTCCGCCCCGTCGATCGCCGGGACGGTCGAGGCCGGCGCGAGCACCCAGGTGTCGTGGAGCGGCTACACGTGCCCGTCCGGAACCGGAGCGGTGAGCGCATACAACTTCACCGCCACGAACGCGACGTTCGCGAGCACGGGGCAGTCCACCGCGTCCTTCGGACCCAACGAGCGCGCGGGCGAGGTGCTGGCCGACAACAATCCGGGAGCGACCGTCATCGTGACCTACTCGGTGACCTGCTCCGGCGGCGCTGCGGGTCAGCGCGACTCGGGTGCATCCGGTGAGGCGACCTCTCAGATACAGGCCGCGTCCACACCGGCCCCGACGACGACCCCGTAGCACATCACCGCACGACCGCCGCTGCCGCCGGGCGCGGTCGGTCGTGTCGGTTAGGCTGAGTCAGCCATACCCAGGGAGTGACCGTGACAGCTGAGCCGCGCGTGCTTTCGGGGCGCTATCGCGTCGACGAACTCATCGGTCGTGGTGGCATGGCCACCGTGTTCCGGGGTTACGACCTCACGCTCGGGCGCCAGGTCGCGATC
>JASBUD010000256.1 GCA_030148105.1 Microbacterium sp.
CTTCGTGAAGGGCCAGGTCATCAAGACCGTGCCCGAGGCGGACATCGTCGCGACGCTCATCGAGGAGGCCAACCGCCTTGCCGCCGAGATGGGGCCGGACGCCCCGCTCGGGACGGCTCAGGTGCTGACGCCCTGAGCCTGCTGCACCTCGCGAGAGGGCAGTAACGCCCCTCCCGCGCGGCGTGTCGCCCGGCATTCGCGCCCTTTCGCGGTGAGCAGGTCAGGTAAGGGAGAACTCGGCGCGGATCCGGTCCCTGATCTCGACGTACTCGGGGACGTCCCAGAAGAACAGCAGCTTCTCGGCCACCGGCGACGAGTCCTCCGGGCGATCCTCGAGCACGAACGTCATGAAGCTCTCAGCGAAGTCCTCGACGACGTTGGTGGCCGCGTAGTCCGACACGAAGTCTTCCTCAGCCGCGGCGTAGAACGCCGCGGCCGCATCGGGGTCATCGTCGTCCGGTGTCGGCGCGTCCGACCCGTACGGCAGCCAGAAGCGCTCGTCGAACGCGAGGAGCAGCGAATCCGGGGCGAGGCACCCCTCGGACAGTTCGAGCGTGTCGCACGAGGTGACGTCGGGATCGGCATCCGCGACGCCGAGGCTGAGGATGTGGCCGTATTCGTGGATCAGGGTCGACAGCAGCAGATCCTGATCGTCCGCGAACGCAAGGTTCGCTGCGAGCACCCAGTACTCGGGGTCGTCGGCGCGGTGCACGTAGGCGAGCGTGTCGCTGTCCGCGTCATCGCCCGCACGGTATTCGCTCATGGATGACGCCGCGAAGGCGGGGGTGACGACTCGTACGAACAGGTCCCAGACGGTCGCGGCACGCTCGTCGGGTGCCGGCTCGAGGTCGCCGTCCTGCACGGCGTAGACCTCGGCCGTGCCGAAGTCGTCGTCCTCCTGCACCACGGCGCCGCGGGTGCCGGTCGCCGCGCAGCCCGCGAGGAGCAGCACGGCGGCGACGATCGCCGCGACGGCGGCTCCGGCAACCCGGTGCGAGGTCACGGGACTCAGCTCCAGAGCGAGTGGTACGCGTTGATCGCGGGCTGCCCGCCCAGGTGCGCGTAGAGCACGTGCGAATCCTTCGGGATGTCGCCGCTCTGCACGAGGTCGATGAGCCCCGCGAGGGACTTGCCCTCGTACACGGGGTCGGTGATCATCGCCTCCAGCTGGGCGCCGAGGGCCATCGCGTTCATCGTCGACTCCACGGGGATGCCGTACAGATCTCCCGCCCAGCCTTCGAGCACCTGGATCTCGTCGTCGCGCAGGTCACGGCCGAGCTCGATGAGCGCTGCCGTGTTCCGCGCGATGCGCTCGACCTGATCGCGCGTCTTCGACAGGGTGGCCGAGGCGTCGATCCCGAGCACGCGGCGCTTCACGCCGGTGAGGTCCTCCAGGGCCGCGAACCCGGCGATCATGCCGGCGTGCGTCGAACCGGTCACCGTGCAGACGATGACCGTGTCGAACGTGATGCCGAGGGCCCTCTCCTGCTCGGCGACCTCGAACGCCCAGTTGGCGAAGCCGAGTCCGCCGAGCGGGTGCTCGGAGGCCCCGGCGGGGATGGGGTACGGCTTGCCGCCGGATGCCTCCACCTCCGCGAGCGCGTTCTTCCACGAGTCGCGCACACCGATGTCGAAGCCGGCGTCGTCGAGGCGCGAATCCGCGCCCATCATGCGCGAGAGCAGGATGTTGCCGACCTTGTCGTTCACGGGGTCGTCCCAGGGCACCCACTTCTCCTGCACGAGCCGTGCCTTCAGCCCCAGGTGGGCGGCGACGGCGGCGACCTGCCGGGTGTGGTTCGACTGGTATCCGCCGATCGAGACGAGGGTGTCGGCGCCGGACGCGAGGACGTCGGGCACGATGTACTCGAGCTTGCGCACCTTGTTGCCGCCGTAAGCGAGGCCGCTGGAGACGTCCTCGCGCTTGGCCCAGACCTGGGCGCCGCCGAGGTGCTGGGTCAGGCGTTTCAGGTGCTGCAGGGGGCTCGGCCCGAAGGTCAGCGGGTAGCGGGGGAATTCGGCCAGTCTCATGCGTCGGGTCCTTCGATCGGGGCGGGTGCGGCAAGGCTCTGCCAGGTCTGTTCGGCGACGCGAGCGGCACCCTCGGCGTCGGCGGCGGCGCACAGGTCGATGAGCGCTCGGTGGCGGGCGACGGATGCCGCTCCTTCGTGCGACGCGAAGCGCAGGCGCTCCGCGCGGTGCAGCACCGGCTCGTACTGCGCGATCACCGCCGCCGCGGCGGCGTTCCCGGACACCTCGACCGCGATGCGGTGGAAGGCCTCGTCGGCGCGGAGGGCGGCATCCGTGTCGCCGGCCCGCTGCGCGGCCGCGAACGCGTCGTTCGCGGCACGCATGCGCTGCAGGTCTTCGGCATCGAGCCGGGGGACCGCTTCGCGGACGACCAGGGCGTGCATCGCGGCGACCACGGCCTGCGCGTCGCGGACCTGGCGGTCCTCCAGCGGTGCGACCACGGTCGACCTGCCGGGGACGGCGCGCACGAGTCCCGCACGCGCGAGCTCCAGCAGCGCCTCGCGCACCGGCGTGCGGCTGACGCCGAGCCAGGTCGCCAATTCGGTGTCGCGCAGCTGCTCCTGCGGGGCGAGCGTGCCGTCGACGATCGCGTCGCGGATCCGCGCGTACACGTCATCGCGGAGGAGGGGACGCGGGGGGAGGGCGACGGAGGGCACCGGCATGCAATATATTGCACACCACGCGCGGCAGTCGCGTCAAACCCGATCAGTGCAGCGTGCCGCCGGGGAGGTGCTCGTCCACCTGTGCGTGGAGGCTCACCCGGACGATGATCTCCACCGCCCGTGCGATCGCGTCCGCCGTCAGGGCGGGTGCGCCCTGCGGGGCGTGCTCGATGCTCCACGGGACGTGGACGAACCCGGCGCGCACACCCTCCGGCGCGGCGTCCAGCAGGGCGAAGAACGTGTGGTTGCAAACGAACGTCCCTGCCGAATACGACACTTCGGCGGGCGTGCCGGAGGCGAGCACGGCGTGGGCCGCGGACTTGACGGGCAGAGTCGAGAAGTGCGCGGCCGGAGCCCCGGGGACGCTGGGCTCGTCCGTCGGCTGGAACCCGGCGTTGTCGGGGATGCGGGCATCCGCCAGGTTGATCGCGACGCGCTCGACGCCGATCCCGCTCCGCCCGCCCGCGAGCCCCGTCGCGACCACGACGTCCGGCCGATGCTGCGCGAGCAGCTCGCGCATCCGCGCCGCAGCGCCGGCGAACGTGACCGGCAGGACCGCGGTGATCAGCTCCTCCGGGCCGCTCCAGCGAGACTCGACGAGGTGGACGGCCTCCTCTGACGGGTTCACCGCATCGCCGGCGAACGGCTCGAAACCCGTGAGCAGTGCCTTCGTCATCGCTCCAGGCTATGACGGTGGGTCCTCGGGCGGATTTCTTTCCGCGATTCGGGAACCTTTTCGCCTGTGACGGACACTTCTGGGTATGAGCGACGACGATGCTGCCGCGTGGAAACGGGTGCGAGCGGGCGATGAGCTTGCACTGGCAGAGCTGTTCGACCGGCACGAGGCCCGGCTGTTCCGCCACGCGCGTCGCTTGCTGTCCACTCGCGAGGATGCGAAGGATGCGGTGACCGTGGCCTTCTTCGAGCTCTGGCGCCGCCGGGAGTCGGTGCGGCTCGTGGACGGGTCGCCGCTCCCATGGCTCTTGAACACGGTCTCCCACGCGGCCCGCAACCTCGAACGCGCCGGGCGGCGCTACCGGACGCTTCTCACCCGCACACCCGCTGCGTCGCACCACGAAACACCGGTGCTTTCCGATGAGTCCGGCGTTCTCGCGGCACTGAAGCGACTGCCGGGCCCGGGAGCAGAGCGTGATCGTGCTCACCGTGCTCGAGGGCTACCCCGATCGTGCCGCGGCCGAGACCCTGGGCATCCCGGTCGGCACCGTGAAGTCCCGACTCGCCCGCGCGAAGGCGAAACTGCGCGATGAGATGACCGCGATGGAGGCATCATGGGCCTGAACGACGACGAACTGACGCCGCGCGAGCACCAGCACATCCGGGAGGTCCTGCTATCCGGAGCGCACACGGTCAAGCCGGTGGGCACGCACCGCACGCAGCTCATCGCCGGAGCGCTCGCGATCCTGCTCGTCGCAGGGGTGACCGGGGGAGCGATCGCTGCAGCCTCCAACCTCGGCGCCGATAGCGCCGCGGTGACATCGACTCCCTCGCCCACCCCGAGCATCTCCCGAACCCCCGCGCCGAGCCCGACGCCGACGGTAGCACCGGACATTTCCGCCCCCGTCGCCGTCGAGGGAGACTGCGCGTTGCTCCTCTCCGCAGAGGAGGCGAACGAGATCCTCGGTGTCACCGCAGAGGTGCGGCACCCGCTGTCCATCGACGACCCGTCGCTCATCGGCGGTGTGACCTGCACCTGGTCCGCCGTCGACGACACCTACCCGTACCTCTACGTGGCCGCCTACCCGACCGCCGTCGTTCCCGCCGACATCCGGGCGAAAGCCGGGGTGGTGCCCGACTGCCTCGGCGGCGACGAATGCGCCTACTCGGCGGTCTACGGGGACGCGTGGGTCGTGGCGTACGGAGGCGATGCGGACAGAGCAGTGCGCGCCGTCGAGCTTGCCGGACCCCGCGCCCAGAGCGAGCCCGGCGTCCCGGCCGCGCTTCCCGCCGGGTCGTGGCTGCTGCCGGTCTGTGAGGACCTCCGCGCCGTTGTCGCCGCCCACCTTTCGCGCGACGATCTCGGGCCTTATCAGGGCGATGCGAACCCGAGCGGCGTCGAGTACGACCTCGAGGCGGCGAACGGCCTGAGATCGTGGTGCGGGTCTAACGGATCGCCACCGGCGGAGAACCCGCAGAACCGCCTCGAACTGATCGAGATCGACGTCGCACCGGGCAGTCGCGGCGCATCGGCCGACGCGATTTCGAGCGCCGGGCTGGTCGCGGTGGACGTTCCCGGCGCGACGGCGGCCTGGATCGGTCCGTTGAGCTCCGAGTCCACGGTGATCGTCGCGGCGACGGACCGCAACGCGATCCGCGTGTCGGCTCACTTCCTCGATCCCGAAACCCTCGCCTCGCTGACGGGCGCGCTGATCGCCCACCTCGACGCGAGCGTTCGCTGACGCGGCGCCGACGACAGCCCCGCGTCTAAGCTTGACCCTCGTGGTCACACGTCTCTCGCACTACTTCCTCCGCACGCTCCGCGAAGACCCCGCCGACGCCGAGGTCGCCTCGCACCGGTGGCTCGTCCGCGCCGGGTACATCCGCCGCCAGGCGCCGGGCATCTTCGCGTGGCTGCCGCTCGGCCTGCGGGTCAAGGCGAAGGTCGAAGGCATCATCCGCGACGAGATGACGGCGGCGGGCGCGTACGAGGTGCATTTCCCCGCGCTCCTGCCGCGCGAACCGTACGAGGTCACGGGCCGCTGGGAGGAGTACGGCGACGGCATCTTCCGCCTGCAGGATCGCAAGGGCGCCGACTACCTGCTCGCTCCCACGCACGAAGAGGTCTTCACGTTGCTGGTGAAGGACCTGTACTCGTCGTACAAGGACCTCCCGCTGTCCATCTACCAGATCCAGGACAAGTACCGCGATGAGGCGCGTCCCCGCGCCGGGCTTCTGCGCGGCCGCGAGTTCACGATGAAGGACGCGTACTCCTTCGACTACACGGATGCCGGGCTCGACGCGTCCTACATGGCCCAGCGCGACGCCTATGAGCGCATCTTCGCCAGGCTCGGCCTCGAGTACGTCATCGTGCAGGCGGATGCCGGGGCCATGGGCGGGTCGCGGTCGGAGGAGTTCCTCCACCCGACCGCCGTCGGCGAGGACACGTTCGTCCGGTCCGCCGGCGGCTATGCCGCGAACGTCGAAGCGTTCACGACGGTCGCTCCCGACCCGATCGCCATCGAGGGCCTGCCCGAGCCCGTGATCTTCGACTCGCCCGACACACCGACGATCGCGACGCTCGTCGACCACGCGAACGCCCACCTCGACGCACCCGCCGAGGGGGAGTGGACCGCGGCGCACACGCTCAAGAACGTGGTCTTGGCCCTCACCCACCTCGACGGCACGCGGGAGCTCGTCGTCATCGGCCTCCCGGGTGATCGCGACGTCGACGACAAGCGCGTCGAGGTCGCGTTCGCCCCCGCCGAAGTCGAGCAGGCCACGCCCGAGGACTTCGAGAAGCACCCGCTCCTGGTCAAGGGCTACATCGGTCCGTGGTCGCCCACGGGCGCGATCCTCGGCGAGG